>CAJXUC010000032.1 GCA_913061315.1 uncultured Gammaproteobacteria bacterium
TAAGGAGTCGTCGGCAGCGTCAGATGTGTATAAGAGACAGATAATATTCTTAATACTATGCAAACAAACAACAAACTGTCAAACCAAAAGCTTTTTAATGTAGGGGTAAGACTCGTTAAATTTGCTTGGGTAATCGAAATTCTTGCAATTTCAATTGGCTTCCTCATTTCTATAATAGTGTCATATTCAGTTTATGCTGAATTAAATAAAACAGATAAAGTTTTAGACTTTGGTGACTATAGTTCTATACTGGTTTCCGCTCTGCCGTTTGTGTTAGTTGCTGTTGTCGAAGCAGCTAAAATCCCAGTTGCTACAGCTTTAATGTATGCAAAACATTTTACTTGGCGTTGTTTGTTTTTTTTAGGTCTTGTTTTACTTGCCACTATTACCTTCGAAACTATGTTAAATGGCTTTGAGCGTAATTTTTCAGGTTTAAATATTTCAATTGACGAGCAGAAAAATGAATCGCTGCTTCTTCAAGATAAAGTTGACGTGTTGCAAGCAAGAAAGAATGAGATCAACATTATTAATTTAGATACAGTCGATGGACAATATCGACAACAAGTTGGAGTTGCTAATGCTGTTTATAAAGAAACATTGGCCTCAGAACGACAGCGTATTAACAAAAAAATGGCTACATTCAACAATAAAACTAACGATTCTAAACAGTATTACGCTGAGATAGAGGGACTTAACACTAAGGAACGTAATATTTACGAGTCTTGGGATAAAGAACGAAATCAGCTGCAAGATCGTATTCGGAGTTTATTAAACAACTATGTTAGCGGTACAAAAACTGATAAACAAAAACTGCAAAAGGAACTAGATGCTCTAAAGGCTGAAATGGAAGAGAAAGTTGAAGATGCCAGTTTTTTTACTAGTAACGAGGTTGAAAAGAAATATCGCAAATTAATTAAAGACAAAGAAGCTCGTCTTTATTCTGTTGCAGACAGATCCACAGGTAGTGGAGCGCTAGACCAGCAAACTCAGAGTGAAAAGCAACTCCAAGACCAAGTACAGGTTTTAGGCAAGGATTACCAAAAACGTATCGATATGGGTCGCTCAAGGATTGCTTATCTTGAAGAAAAAATTCTTGAGAGCACAACTGGTAACGATAAAGTACTTAAAAACTATAAACGTGACTTGACTCAAATCACAAAACAAACAGAAAAATTACGTCAGAACTCCGTTTTTGTAGCAAAAAAAGAAAAAAACAGACTTGCAGAAGAATATGACGCAATTCAAATCGAAGTTGACGCTATTAATTTACAGATCTATGATATTAGCTTAGAACAGACCGTTATCAGACATAACATTAACCGCTTGGTAAACTCTAACCAGATTTACCGACTGGCCGCTTATATTGATAATAAAGATCAAGCTATTGACGTCCCAAAATCTACCGTTGGGCTAGTAGCTATGGTGTGGTTTTCATCTCTTGCCTTTATCAGTGCAATAACCGGTGTTTTCTTAGCTATTGCAGGTATATATACACAACGTATATATTCAGAAAACGATGATTTTTCAATGTCACCGCAGAAGGTTACAGCTACTGCAGCCACGGCTGCGGTTATACCGAATCCGTTATCCGTAGCGCCTCCACCAGAAAAATGAACTTTTGAACGGTCGCCAAATTGACGGCCGTTCTTTATTGTTCCAAGTTATTTATTTACCTAAAATAGTTTTTCTATGTAGCCTAAGTGGTAACCCTGATGAGCCGAGTAAGAAAACCCCTTTTAGCCTAAAAATCTATCTTTCATACCCACTATTTTTTATTACAGTGACGTTTGATAGCTCTAATTATTGTCACATATCAGTAATTGCTTGAAAATAATTAAATCATTTAGGAGAAACTTAGCAATTTTCAATCATTCAATTAATTAGAAATGTTCTTACTGAACATTGTCCTTGTTCACTTAATAGCGCATGGGCTACGAAGCCAAATATGTCTAAACATGTGAACTATTAAGTTTTAACTAAGAGCGGCATTTAGTCGATCTTTCTTTGTACCAATAAAATATAATTCGACACACAATGAATACTGAGGTTTCTACCTTTTTCAAAAACCAGCAGTAGAATCAAGATCAACACACTCCAAAACTCGCTGATAGGCAAACTGATGTTGCTCTGGTTATACTTTTCTTAGTCCGTCTGAGTTATCTGGCTAATGTTAGTTCGATCGCACCTAAGATAATATCAATGAATAAAAGTAATAACTGGGCTAAAGCGCTGGATATTGCGCACAATCCGTGCAAACTGGTCTTTAGGTCTTTGCCTGGATGCTTTTATTCATGCCATTATTTCCATTCGCTAATACCAAAATTTTAATTCATTGACCAACAGATAGTAATTATTAGTATGGATCGAGCTGATATTGTTCATGACAACTTTCTGCGGCGTGTAGCCAGACAGGACCTTGATTTTAAAACCAGTGGTTTATCACTGACTGAAGCGGGACTAACTAAAGAACTTTTAATTAGTCTCTTTTACTCGCAGGCTTTGAGTCGTCAGCTTGATCGCAAGTCACGTAAAATGCAGGCACAAGGGCAAGGTTTTTATACCATTGGTTCTTCTGGTCATGAGGGTAATGCTGCGATTGCGCAAGCTTTTCGGCCTACTGATATGGCTTTTTTACATTATCGTGACGCGGCATTTCAGATAGCGCGTGCGGCACAAGTACCAGGCCAAACACCACTTTGGGATATACTGCTCAGTTTCTCAACGGCTATGTCAGACCCTATTTCAGGGGGGAGACATAAGGTGCTTGGTTCTAAAATTCTCAATATTCCACCTCAGACTAGCACCATTGCCTCTCATTTGCCCAAAGCCGTCGGGACCGCTTATTCGGTCGGCTTGGCAAAACGAATAAAACCTGAACACCAAGCATTGGTTGATGATGCAATCGTGCTTTGTAGCTTTGGTGACGCCTCACTTAATCATGCGACGTCACAGGCCGCATTCAACACGACTAGTTGGAATGTGTTTCAAGGAGTTCCAATGCCACTGGTTTTCGTCTGCGAAGACAACGGCATTGGCATCTCCGTTAAAACACCCGTCGGCTGGGTTGAAGCCACCATGTCTAATCGTCTCGGTCTAAAGTATTTCAAATGCAATGGGCTTGATATTGTAGACACCTATGCCACCGCCAAAAAAGTGGCGGGCTGGGTCAGGAAAACGCGTCAACCTGCTTTCTTACATATGTCTTGTGTCCGTTTATATGGTCACGCTGGGCCTGATGTACAAACCAGTTACTTATCTAGTGAACAGATTGAAACCACTGAAGCACATGACCCTCTACTTTATACCGCAAAAACTTTAATTAATTCCGCCGATTTGAGTACTACCGAAGTTATTTCAATTTATAACCGTATTGGTGAGCGTGTAGAACGTGCCGCTGAACAAGTAATAAAATTAACTCGTCTTCAAACAGCTGATCAGGTAATGGCTAGCATCGTGCCACCTATACGTCACTGCGAACCCAATGTATCCATGCCACAACAACAAAGACAATTAATCTTCGGAGCAGCAGACACTTCAGCACTGAAAAAACCACAGCACATGGCGAAAATGATTAACTTCGCGCTGACTGATTTAATGATGGCTCACAAAGAAATCGTGCTCGCCGGTGAAGATGTGGGGCGTAAAGGTGGCGTCTATGGCGTTACCCAACACTTGCAAAAACGCTTTGGCATTAGCCGGGTCAGTGACACCTTGCTTGATGAACAGTCAATTCTAGGGTTAGCCATTGGCATGGCTCATAACGGTTTTGTACCCATTGCAGAAATTCAGTTTTTAGCTTACTTACACAATGCTGAGGATCAATTAAGAGGTGAGGCTGCGACTTTATCCTTCTTTTCTAATGGTCAGTTTTGCAACCCAATGGTAATCCGGGTCGCTGGATTAGGGTATCAACGTGGCTTTGGTGGTCATTTTCACAATGACAATTCTCTGGCCGTATTGCGCGATATTCCTGGCATAGTTATCGCTTGCCCATCGAATGGCCATGATGCAGTGTTGATGCTACGAGAATCTTTACGTCTCGCCAGAGAAGAGCAGCGGGTGGTGGTTTTTATAGAACCAATTGCCTTATATATGACACGCGATTTGCATCAGCCTGAGGACGGCTTGTGGACTCATCCATATCCACTTGTCGATAGTGAACTTACTGTTACTTTTGATACCGTCGGAGTTCGAGGTAACGGTACAGATCTAGCAATTATAAGTTATGCGAATGGTTTTTACTTGTCAGTTCAAGCCGAAAAAATACTCCGCAAAAAGCATGGCATTGCATGTCGAATAATCGATATTCGATGGATTGCGCCCGTACCAGAAATAGCTATTATCAATGCCACAGCTGACTGCAAACATGTTTTGATTGTGGATGAGTGCCGTAGCACTGGATCACAAAGCGAATCGCTGATGACATTATTCGCCGAAAAGTCGAACCAGTCTCCTGCTCGCCTAGCGGCAAGGGACTCCTTTATTGCCACTGGACCTGCTTATGGTGTCACCATGCCAAGTCGAGATGACATTGTTAATGCCGCTTTAGTTTTAGTTAATAGTGAATTACTGAATAATCAGCAACCTAAGGTTGAGGTATAGCAGATGAAACGACTATCAGCATTGGTCATCTGCCCTGGACGCGGAACCTATAACCGTCAAGAGCTAGGCTACCTTGCAAAAAATCATCATCAACAACAGTCTATGCTGTCGGGATTTGACAAATGTCGCATAGCGCTGGGGCAACCCTCTCTAACCCAACTGGACAGTACTACCACCTATTCGACGAACCGTTTGACCCGTGGTGATAATGCTTCTTCACTCATCTATGCCTGCGCTTATGCAGACTTCCTGTCGATCAACCACGATAAATTCGACATTGTTGGCGTGGCCGGTAATTCAATGGGTTGGTATATCGCACTTGCCTGCGCTGGAGTGCTTGAAGCTAATCACGGATTTAAGGTGGTCAACACCATGGGCACGCTGATGCAAGAAGCACTGATTGGGGGTCAACTGTTATACCCCTATGTCGATGAAAACTGGATTGAAATTCCTCGTAAGCGGAATGAACTAATGGCATTAACTGATCGTATTTCCGGTTTATATTTATCAATTAACTTAGGTGGAATGATTGTATTTGCTGGAACAGAGAAAGCGCTTAAGACTTGCGAACAGGGACTCGAGCCGATACAAGGCAAGTTCCCAATACGACTGCATAATCACGCTGCATTCCATTCACCACTTCAACAACCTATTTCTGTTATTGCTAAAGAACAGCTGCACCCCCCATTATTTCAACAGCCGAAATTACCGCTGATTGATGGTCGTGGTCATGTCTGGCTACCAAAGGCATCTGATCAAGCAGACCTATGGGATTATACGCTCGGACATCAAGTGGTAGCGCCTTTTGATTTTCATGCAACGGTTAGATCAGCCCTGCGTGAGTTTGCGCCTGACAACATCATAGTCCTTGGTCCTGGCCAATCTCTCGGTGGTGCTATTGCACAATGTTTAATTGCTGAAAATTGGCAAGGTATTCACAGCAAAAAAGACTTTATTGACAGGCAGGCAGAGCAGCCATTTTTATTGTCAATGGGAATTGATGAACAACGTGCTGTCGTTATCTAAATTTTTTCACCATTAACGTGTGCTAAAAACTTTAGTTAGTCATCCAGATCTCTGCCATAGGGTCCGTGTATTTGGCTAAATTTATAGGTACACTAAAACCTTATTTTTATTACTAGAACTGCCATGCCTTTTATTAGCGTCAGCGATGTTCAAATTTATTACGAAATTTCCGGAAAGGGGCCCCGCTTATTATATATATCCGGTACGGGTGCCGATCTGCGCAACAAACCCAATATTTTCAATTCTCCACTTGCAGATCATTTTAAAATTCTTGCCTTCGATCAACGAGGTCTTGGACAAACTGATCGTCCGGATATCAGTTACAGTATGGAAGACTATGCCAACGATGCCGCTGGGTTATTAAAAGCTCTCGGCTGGGATTGTTGTCATGTGATGGGCATTTCGTTTGGTGGTATGGTGGCACAAGAACTCGCTTTACGTCATGCTAATTGCATCGACCGTCTGGTACTGAGTTGCACCAGCAGTGGTGGTGCTGGAGGGCATTCCTACCCCTTCCATGAAATGCCAACCCTACCTGAAGATGAAACTAATTCCCTATCAGCCATGATCAACGATAACCGTCACGATGCCTATTGGCAGCAACAGAATCCTGAGCAGTATCAGGCAATTTTAGATCTCAACCATAGTCACAATGCTGGTATTGGAGAACCCAACAGAGAAACTGGCGCCAAACGTCAGCTTGAGGCTCGTATTAATCACGATACCTTCAATCGTTTACCCCAAATTAAACTACCTACCTTTATTGTCGGCGGCACCTACGACGGCATAGCCCCCCGAGTAAACCTTGAAGCAATCAATCGTCAAATTGAACACTCAAAATTACAGTTTTTTATGGGTGGACACGACTTTTATGACCACGACCCATTGGCATATCAGCTTATCTCCAAATTTCTTTTGGGCAAGCTCTCGGACCAATAAATATCAATCTTAGGTTCTTTAGCATACCCAGCTTTACAGATTATGAACTTAACCTTCACTTTAGCCTAATGCCGATTGGGCAGACTACTGATTCGATAATCTGTGGCAACTACAGCCAAAACTTCTACGTTCATCTCAACCCCAAGACCCGGCTGATCAGACAGAATGGCTTGTCCATTTTTGAGGGTAAATCCAATTGTGCCAATACGTTCACAGTTTGAAATGTATTCCGGATATATTTCTGCTTTTTCTGCATTGGGAATCGATGCACAAACGTGCAACATTGCGGCAGCCGCCACCGTCATTGAATCCCAACAATGAGGCGATATTGCTACACCTTTTGCATGTGCGAGCGCCGATATTTCAAGCATATCCAGAATACCGCCCACTCCTGCAATATCTGGATTCAAAATATCTGCTGCACCAACTGCAAGGATGGTTTTAAAATGTGGCACACCGCATTGCTTTTCACCTGTCATAACCCTTAGGCCCGTTTTCTTTCTTATTTCGATCAACGCTTGAATATCTTCTCCATCTGCGGGCTCTTCAAACCAGTAAGGTTTAAATGGCGCGATTGCTGAGGCAAGTTCAAGAGACTGTTCAATATTCTTCGGTGCACCCAAATCAAGCATCAGGTCAATTTCATCACCGAAGGTAGCATAAAGCTGTGCCACACAATCGGAGGCCTCTTTAACCGTACTAAATTGTGAAGTATGAATTTTCATCGATCGAAAACCCTGAACTAACAGTGCATGCGTTCTATCTACAAAGTGAGTGATAGTTGGATTTGGCTTACTCCAGCAATTAGCGTAGACAGATACCTGCTGGTTCCCTGAGGCACCTAGAATTTCGTAGAGCGGAAGTTCGGCCTGTTTTGCAGTAATATCCCACAAAGCTATTTCAATGGCGCTGGTAGCAGCCATGTAATCCAAGCCACGGTGTTTATCAGCAATCCGGTAAGCTAATTCACGAAACGTCCGAGGCGTAATGACATCTCCTGCCATTATAACTTGACCAAGCGCCTGTATGATCTCTGCAACAGCTTTTTCGCGACAAGGTAAAACAAAGGCTTCTCCCCAACCAATGGTGCCGTCACTTGTTGTCAAACGGACAAAAAGAAATGGTTTCACATCACCCCAACCATCATCACTCGGAGCTGAACCAGTAACCCAAGTTTCCACGCACACCAATCGATTGGGTCTCGCTACTGATATTGTATTGACCTCAAGTGGCCCATTTTTTTTAGGCCCATTATCTTTGCTTTTTAACATCTAACATTACCAAAAAATAATAAACTAACCATTGGTAAGTATATTGTCAAAAAATAATTATAACTATACAATAGTTAGCATATTTTAAGAGATAGTATCACTATGCAATACGATTACATTATCGTTGGGGCTGGTTCGGCTGGATGTGTTTTAGCAAACCGTTTAAGCAAAGACACCAAAACGCAGGTTTTGCTGATCGAAGCGGGACCAGATAATAAAGCCCTATCATTGAAAATACCCGCGGCCATGCTGACCAACTTAAAAGGCAGAAAGCATAACTGGGCATTTAAGGGTGAGCCTGAGCCTGAACTAAATGACAGGCAGATCATACATGACCGGGGTAAAACACTGGGAGGCTCATCGTCGATTAACGGCATGGTTTTTATTCGCGGTCACGAAATGGACTTTGAAGGTTGGCAGGCATCTGGTTGCAAAGGCTGGGGTTATGCCGACGTTTTACCCTACTTCCTACGGATGGAGAACTATAGTCGTGGTGCTAGCGAATTTCGTAGTGATTCTGGTCCTATGAAAGTTACCCGACCTGTTCCTAAAAACCCGATCTCTTTGGCTTTTTTAAAAGCAGGCACCGAAGCTGGGCACCCGCAGACTGATGATATCTGCGGCTACCGTCAGGAAGGTTTTGGTATCCTCGATCAAACAATTCATGAGGGAGCACGCTGGAGCTCTGCGAAGGGCTACTTAGACCCAGTAAGAGCGCGATCCAACTTAACCATTGAAACAGGCGCATTAGTACAACGAGTCTTGATTGACGAAAAGGTGGCAATTGGCGTTCAATACATCAATCGTCAAGGTGAACAGATTAGCGCTTTGGCTTGTAAAGAAGTTATTCTGTCAGCAGGTGCTGTAGGTAGTCCACAAATTCTCATGCTGTCTGGTATTGGGCCGGAGCAGCATTTAAAAGACATGGGTATCCCACTGGTCGCACATTTACCTGGCGTTGGGCAAAACCTCAATGAGCATCCTGATTTCGTTTTAAAATATAAGTGTCTGCAACCGGTATCGATATGGCCTAAAACTAAACCCTTGGCCAGACTAGCCGCAGGGTTGCAATGGCTAATGACTGGAAAAGGAGTCTGTGCATCGAATCATTTTGATGTCGTAGGCTGTATTAGATCAAACTCTGCCGTCAAGTACCCAGACCTTCAATATACCATCATGCCAATTGCCGTTAATGATGACACTTGGGCACCCATTCAAGAACACGCCTTTCAAGTTCATGTCGGACTCATGCAGTCTTTCAGTCGGGGACAGATCGAATTACGTGATGCTAATCCAGCCACACCTCCAAAAATACTGGTCAATTATCTTCAAGACAAACGTGACCGAGAAGCCATGCGTTCAGGTATTCGACAAGTGAGGGAACTGGTCGATCAACCTGCATTTAAGTCGTTACGCGGGGCAGAAATTTTCCCTGGTGATGCCGCTCAAAGTGACGCTGAACTTGACGAGCATATAAACACACATACGACTACACAGTGGCATTTGTCCTGCACAGCGCGCATGGGACCAGAAGCTGATCCAGATGCAGTGGTCGATACCAATGGTCGGGTGCATGGCATTGAATCTCTGCGGGTTGTTGACGCGTCTATTATGCCAAGAGTCACCAACGGCAATACTAACAGCCCAACATTAATGATTGCAGAGAAATTGGGTGATGCCATTCTCGGCATCCCAGCGCTTCCTCGAATCGAATCTGAGGTGTGGAAGAACCCTAAATGTGAAGCTAATCAGATGGAATGATTTATCCAGATCATTTATTTTATAATAAAACTGTGAGCATTAGTGGGTGTCGCTAGGCGATTAACTGAAATTCTATTGATTAAATTTACACGAACGGCAGTCTGTTCAACCATTGTTTTTGCTACGTTCAACCTGACGGCGCTTTTAAGAAATGGCTAATAGCCCATCGTGATGCTTTTAGTGTCACTAGGCCAAATTTACTGGCAATATTGTTATATGCTAGTATTAGGGCCATTAATGAAAAGATGTGACACTTTAATTCTAAAAACTAAATGGCGCTATAAACTTTCCTATATTAGCGTCGCCATATTTTTAAGCGTGAACCTATTCAGGTATTCAACAATACCTCAGCAATTTCCTCCTCGATAGAATAGACTAATTATACAATTAAAGATAAAAACAAAATATGCCAAAAGAGGATAGGAAATGACTAAACGTGTTGCCATTATTGGTGCTGGCCCAAGTGGACTCGCTCAACTGAGAGCCTTTCAATCGGCTCAAGAAAAAGGTGCTGAGATCCCAGATGTTGTTTGTTTTGAGAAACAATCAGATTGGGGTGGATTATGGAACTATTCTTGGCGGACTGGACTTGATGAATATGGTGAGCCCGTTCATGGCAGTATGTATCGCTACCTCTGGTCTAACGGCCCAAAAGAAGGACTAGAGTTTGCGGACTATTCTTTTGAGGAACATTTTGGTCGAGCCATTCCATCCTATCCCCCCCGGGCAGTCCTGTATGACTATATAATTGGCCGCGTAGAAAAAGCAAACGTACGCCAATGGATTCGGTTTGACTCTCCAATCCGCCGAGTTAGCTATGACCAACATGACGGCATGTTTCAAGTTACTGTAAAAGATAACTTAAAGGATGTTGAATACAGCGAAAAATTCGATCACGTTATTGTAGCCAGCGGTCATTTTTCTACACCCAACGTACCCTACTTTACTGGCTTTGATTTATTCAAAGGTCGAATTCTTCACGCCCATGATTTTCGCGATGCTATGGAATTCAAGGACAAGGACTTGCTATTAATTGGCACCTCTTATTCTGCTGAAGACATTGGTTCTCAATGCTGGAAGTACGGTGCTAAGTCTATTACTGTCTCTCACCGCACAGCTCCCATGGGACATAAATGGCCAATTAATTGGGAAGAATTACCCTTATTAGTCAAGGTAGAGGGTAATACAGCTACTTTTAAAGATGGCTCAAAACGTGATGTTGATGCCATTATTTTGTGTACTGGCTATAATCATCATTTTCCATTTATTGATGAAGAGTTAAGACTCAAAACTAATAATCGCTTATATCCAGTCAACCTGTATAGCGGTGTTGTCTGGGAGCACAACCCAAAGCTTATGTATTTAGGTATGCAAGACCAATGGTTTACCTTCAACATGTTTGATGCTCAGGCCTGGTATGCCCGAGATGTCATTATGGGTAGGATTAAACTTCCCTCACAACCCGAAATGCATGCAGACATTAATCGAAACCGCGCCGAAGAAGAGGCTGGAGGAGATGATTATGCCGCTATTAAATTTCAAGGTAAGTACACCATGGATTTAATGGCACAAACGGACTATCCAGACTTTGATACCGATGGTGCAATCCAGGCTTTTTTTGAGTGGAAGGCACACAAAAAAGAAAATATTATGACATTCAGGGATCATGGCTACAAATCAGCTTTAACAGGTACAATGGCACCTAAACACCACACACCTTGGATCGATGCACTAGATGATTCACTGGAATGCTACCTAGATATTAAAAGTTAGATTATTGACGATGGACGGTCGATTGACTCTCAGTCTATCGACCGTTAATTTTTTATCCCGTCTAAATAGTGGTGATTTCTCAATGAAAAAATCACGTCACTAGAGCGCATACATGCGACGCCCTGAAGAGGTATGCAACGGCTATGAATGACGGAAGTACATTTGTACAGGAAAAAACAAACGCTCAGTTCACTTAAACATAAAAGAGCCGCATTATTAGCGGCCTTTTTATGTTTAAGTGACGGCCCTAAAGTATTACTCAGGGACATCAACGCCATTAAGTCGGCAGGCTTGTTGCAGAGTATTATGTAGTAGGCAAGCAATTGTCATTGGACCAACACCACCGGGTACAGGGGTAATTGCACCTGCGACCAGACTAACTGAACTGAACTCGACATCGCCAACCAATTTAGTTGAACCATCTGTATTTTGGATGCGGTTGATGCCCACATCAATGACAGTCGCACCTGGCTTAATCCAGTCACCTTTGACCATTTCTGGTCGTCCGACGGCAGCAACAACAATGTCAGCCTCTCGACATTCAGCCGCTAAATCTTTGGTGCGCGAATGTGCAATGGTCACTGTGCAGCTCTCTTGTAATAGCAATGCGGCCATTGGTTTTCCAACAATGTTAGAGCGTCCAAGCACAATTGCCTTAAGGCCTGAAAGACTACCTAAGTGATCTTTTAACATCATAATAGATCCCAGTGGTGTACACGGTACAATACCGTCAGCCCCAATTGATAAACGACCTACATTCGATAGATGAAACCCGTCAACATCCTTATCAATATTAATTGAATTAATAACCGACTCTTCGTGGATGTGCTTAGGTAACGGTAATTGAACTAGGATACCGTGAATCGATGGATCATTATTGAGTGCTTCAATTAGTTTAAGGACCTCTTCCTGACTTGTTGCTGCGTCTAACTTATGCTCGACAGATTTCATACCGGCTTCAGCTGTTTGCTTACCTTTACTCCGAACATAAACCTGACTGGCGGGGTCTTCCCCAACCAGGACAACCGCTAGACCCGGTGTTACTGAATGGTTTTGTTTTAAAATACCGACTCTTCGAGCTAACTCCCCCCGAAGATTTGCAGAAAATGCTTTTCCGTCAATTATGGTAGTCACTACTATTTTACTCCTAAAATTTAATTCAATTATTCAGTCTTATTTATACTTGTTTTATTTATGCTGGATTTTCTCATATACGACGTATGATATTTAAAACATGTTCTGAACACAGATAAACGCATCAAAACGTTAGAATCTTGATATTCTTTAATGGTTAAAATTTTCCTGCTTCAATATCAGAAAATGGCCACAATAAAATTGTGACCATTTTAACTTCTGCATTAAAATTATTTAATGCCATTCTTTTATACCCTTAAGATAATTCTTAAATCATCTCTATTGGCTTAAGGTTTAAGGATTTTTAGCGTCTTCAGAGTTCACTATTTTTGCCAATGACTCTTTTCCGCCAAACTCACGAAGTTCCTCAGCTAACCCAGCACTTTCAATACTGGCTTGTTTGACTAAAAACCAAACTACGAAGATAGCACAAACAATGCTCAAATAAACCTCAGTACCAACAAATGGATATGCAGGACCAATTTCTGAAATAGTACCTGCCCAAGTTTCAATGTTTCCAGTAGACATATAAATTCTCCTAAAATTTTATTCGCTCAGGGCTCTAGGCCCTGAGCACATGATTAGATATTATAGTTTGTTAACAAACTCACGCTCGGCATCAATAATAGCTTGTTCATCGTTTACATCCGTTGTGTAAGCGCTAATATCAAGGCCCATTATTTCAATCTCTGGCGCTATTCTCAACATACCAAAAGCTTTCAGTATCGATGCGATAACGTAGCCAGGTAAGAAACCAAGCACACCAAACATGATAATTGCACCAATAAAGTTACCTAATGGGTTGATTGCTGCATAATCAGGATTTGGTGAAGATGGGTAACCCCAAAGCATGAAACCTGCCACTACAACGCCTATGAAACCCGCATAACCATGGACGGCAACCGCACCAACTGCATCGTCGATTTTGAATTTACGTTCCACCCAATAATGCATCTTATAGATAACCGGAACAACCACAGCAGCAATTAACATTGCTTGGATTGGGTGATAGAGATCATTACCCGCTGAAGCCGCAATAACACCCGCCAGTCCACCAGAGTAAGTCCAAAAAGCATCACCCTTAGAAACAACATAAGCCGCCATCAAACCACCAGACAATGACATCAGGAAATTAAGCGTAATACCAGACAAGGTGGTTGGCTGTAGATAGATGTTAGTCGCGGAATAAAATACGCCATCGCCCGCTTGAACATCCCACATCGGAATATTACAGGCAACGTAAAAACCCCAGAAACCGGTATAGATAAGGAATAATCCCACTGTGACTAGCCAAGGGTTGCGTGGGCTAATATTACGTGGCGTACCATCAGAAGCAAATTTTCCGATACGAGCACCTAGTGGGATCAATACACCCAGTGCAAAACCACCGGCAATGGCATGGATAACGCCTGAAGCGTAAGCATCGTGGTAACCTAACTTTTGAACCATCCATCCATCAGGATGCCATCCCCAAGCTGCGTCGATGATCCAGAAAAATGAACCAATTGCAATCGCAAGGATAAGGAAGCCACTTGTCTTGATACGTTCGATAACCGCACCAGAAACTATTGATGCTGCTGTCCAAGAGAATAATAGGAAAGCGGCCCAGAACACACCATTAATACGTTCCCAACCGTTAAGATCACCAGCACCCATGTGTACTGCCATGACTTCGCTGTAAGGAGTTGCCCACGGTGCTTCTAACATCGGACCAATAATCCAAGGCCCGTTGGGGAAAGCGAAATATATCCACCAACCAAATAAGAAAAATGTCACGGTGACCAAAGGAATGATCATGGTGTTTTTCATCAAGGTGTGCATGTGATTTTTATGACGAGTTGCACCCACCTCATACATACAGAATCCGACGTGTATCAAAAACATGAACACGACCGTAACCCAATAATAAAACTCAGTAAAAATTATACCGAGTGCCGTTAACTCATTATCCATCCTTTAAACCTCTATTTTTTAATTTTAATAATGCGCAAGAACTTCTGCCCCATAGCGCGACTCCATTTGGAATTTAACCTAACACTAAATTTACTTAGATGAAATTTTTGTGCATCAGATTAAAAACTTAAATTGTTATACCTGTATTTCAAGTTCTGTTCAATGAAATAAAAGCATTCATTTAAAAAAGGTTTTTGATTTTTAAAAACTTTCCACCTGAAATTTAAAAACCAATACACAAATTAACCATTAGATTTTCTATTGCCACTCTAATATTCAAACAATAATTCACGGTCAATCATGTTGTGATTATTATAATTGTCGGACAAAGCGATGGTGTTAGGGTCGTTACCTAACCATTGATATTTCAGTAAATACTGTCATATTAACTGCTCTAACTCGTGAAAATATCTTTTACCAGATCAAACGCCTGCATTTCATCACATCACATTTATATATTTTTAAACAAGGAATACACTATTTTTACGTTATTTCAATAATCGATAGACTACCTAACATTTTTCCATTTGTAAGAGTCCAGCCAACATATTAAAAGTAATAATCAATAGCTTGTAATACAGAATTAATACAAGGAAGTGATTTAAATCACTTATATTTTAACGGCTCTAACTGTTTTGTTAACAGAAAAAATAGACTATTAACAACTTTTAACGTCTTGTTTACAGCGGGCTTAAAACAGCGGTAGATTAACTCTAAGATAATTGCTTTAATGAGAGTGAACCAAGTAAATTATAAAAAGAAATGTTTGAATTTGGCTAAATAGTAGTAAATCCTTACTGGTTGAAAGTGATTTTTTAACGAGATAATTATGAAAGCTAAGCTATTAGCAACTGACTCCATTAATTATTATAGCGATCAACACAATGTACCGCATGATTTGATCACCTCCGATAACACAAACAAACTAAAAAACGTAGCAAAAAAGGCCGCCACGTTTTGCAATACAACTCGGTCAAATATTGACCCTAGTTCTTAAAAATCAAATTGAATCAGCTTAGGTCTAAAAAATGAATGCACCATTATTTGCTTCACCTACTCGAATACTAGAGCCAGGCCTTAACGCATTACCGCCAAACACTGAAAGATATGTAGCAAAAGCTGGTGGCAGCGTGTCATTTGATTTGAATCCTGGTGATGAAATAAAATTAGTTAATCCTGAAGGACTTCAGGTTGCAGAAATCAGCGTTTTTGATGCCATGGGTAAGAGTGATATGCAAATCATAGGCGCCACAGCGAACGGTAAGGCAGAAGGGCTCAAGCATATTTTATTAGACAAAAGTCAACCAAATGTTCAAAAACTTCTTCAAAATTTACAATTACGTTCGATTCTAATCAACAACGCGACCAGTACTCGAATCTTTGGTGACAACTCTCCAGCGGGTGCTTCCGATACCTACACCGCTAACAAAAAGCTTACCTGTATTATTACAGCACCCGGTGAAGCCATGCTGGTTGACCAACAAAACACCGTGACTGATATTATTATTTTTGTACATCGTCACTTGGTGACTAAAAATTCAAAATTAATAAAACTACCTGACCCACTCTCTGACACCAATCATGAAATGCTTATCAAAGCCCGCACTGCCTACACCTATACGGTAAAGGCTGGTGAATATATTCAAATCATGGATGTCGAAGGTCGTGAATGCTCTGACTTCCAATGCTTTGATGCAGAGAAACTGGGTAAAGGCCTCGAACGAAATCTAGATGCCACCAATACGCGTTATGTTATCGGTGCGGCCTACCCAAAACCTGGACTCTACTCAAAGTTTTATGATCAGGATTTAAGTGCATTGCTCGAAGTTATTCAAGACACCTGTGGAAGACACGACAGCTTTGGCAATGCTTGTACCGCAAAATTTTATGACGACGCGGGATATCCAGGCCATATCAATTGCTCCGAAAATTTTAATCAGGCACTCCAACCCCATGGTATTGAACCCCGCACTGGCTGGATGGCAATGAACCTTTTTTACAACACAATGGTTGACGACAACAATCAAATGTATTTTGACGAACCCTGGTCTCGACCTGGCGACTACGTGTTAATGAAAGCACTCAAGGACCTAGTATGCGTTACGTCTGCATGTCCCTGTGACATTGATGCAGCCAATGGGTGGAACCCAACCGATATTCAGCTACGGATTTATCCGGCAACTAACTCTTTTAACAAAGCGACGGCCTTTCGAATGACTACTGATGCAGATACACAATTGACCCGTGAAACAGGGTTTCATGCACGAACTTCTGAGCACACACGTAACTTCACCGAATATGAAGGCTACTGGTTGGCAAATAGTTATACTCAGTATGGCGTGTTGGATGAGTATTGGGCCTGTCGCGAGCGTGCCGCTGTTATCGACTTATCAGCCCTACGTAAATATGAAATAACCGGACCAGACGCAGAACTCCTGATGCAAACCTGTGTCACGCGCAATGTTCGTAGGCTGTCACCGGGTCAGGTCGTTTACACCGCAATGTGCTATGAAAATGGCGGTATGATTGATGATGGAACGATATTCAGACTGGGCCAAGACAACTTCCGTTGGATAGGTGGCAGCGATGAAAGCGGAATCTGGCTGCGCGAACAAGCAGAGAAATTGGGGCTACAAGCTTGGGTCAGAAACTCAACCGATCAACTGCATAACCTTCAAATTCAAGGCCCAAAGAGCCGTGATATTTTAAGAGAGATAATATGGACTCGCTCGGACCAAGCTAATATTGATGAACTTGGATGGTTCCGTTTTTCAATTGCTCGAATTGGTAATGAGGAGGGCATTCCGATCCTTGTGTCGCGCACTGGATACACTGGAGAACTTGGTTTTGAAATTTTTTGTCATCCTAAAGATGGTGCCAACGTATGGGATGCTGTTTGGGAAGCGGGTAAAGACTATAAACTAGCGCCACTTGGCTTAGAGGCACTCGATATGCTTCGTGTTGAAGCCGGTTTGATTTTTGCTGGATATGAATTCAGTGATCAAACTGACCCATATGAAGCCGGCATTTCTTTTACCGTACCATTGAAGTCAAAAGAAGATGATTTCATTGGTCGCGACGCGCTGGTTAAGCGGAAAGAAAACCCGCAGCGAGTGTTGGTTGGGCTTGAAATGACAGGTGATGAAATGGCCTTAAATGGAGACTGTGTTAACATCGGTCGTCATCAAATAGGGGAAATCACAAGCTCTGTCAAATCACCTATCCTGCGTAAAAACTTTGCACTTGCTCGTGTCTCGCTTGAATACAGCAAAATTGGAACCGAGCTAGAAGTTGGAAAACTCGACGGTAAACAAAAGCGCCTGCCTGCTAAAGTAGTGCAATTCCCCTTCTATGACCCAACCAAGTCTCGAGTAAGAGATGTCCCAGTACCAAACTAATTAAGAAAGGCAGAATACAAAAACGGCGCTATTAATCGCCGTTTTTCCTCAAACCTTCTGAATCTTTTAACGGACAATCACGCAGTTTGCCTCAGCATTATCTACGATCTTTCTCGATACGCTGCCCATTACCAAACCCTTCATTTTGCCTAGTCCTCGAGTGCCGATAACAATCGTATCGATATTCCTTCGCTTGGCAAAACCGACCACACTAGAAGCAGGATCGCCACTACCAATGGCAGTTTGAATCTTAATAGCGCCTTCTTTTTTTGCCAGTGCCGAAGCCTCACTTAATATAGTGTTGGCGACTTGGCGCAAAATATCCTCACGCGTGTGGTTAAACTCTTCCAACTCAGGGGCCTCCTTCAAAACGGCGGGGAGCTGCATATCTCTAATGACATGAAGAATTAGCAATTCGGCATCATGCATAGAAGCCAGATAAGCTGCCATCACCAGTGCCCGATTAGCAGCACTGGAGGCATCAGCTGCCACAAGAATTTTTTTAATCATTATATTTAATCACTGACTGATAATCTCAAAAGATTTTAAACCGGTCACAGACCCAATAAAGCTAGGTGAGCAAACCTTTTACTTCAATAATTTTGGCGAGATTATATTGGCATTTTAACCAAATATCTATGTTATTCAGTGATGGTGTTCATCGCCGACCAAAAAACTTTATGGCCACACAAATGCTGGCAAAAATGAGGGTGGTGCTAAAGAGTCCGATATATTGATTTCTTGCCAGTTATTTTCATCAATCATCAGGATTTTTGGTCCTGCATGCTTCACATAGTCACGCCCTTCTAAGATACGAACAGCCTGATCAATTGAAATTCTACCCTGTATAACAGGCGCATCGGTGGGTGCGGCTAAAATACGTCCGCGACGAATACCACGATAGACCGCTGGCGTAAAATAAGTGGAAATAATCTTAATATCATTGTCAAGGCCTCTGTTTCGTAAAGTGCTAATGGCAGCTTCCGCCATCAATGCATTCCCTACAATATAATCAACATCAGGATGAGACTCCATGACCTCCTGTACCAGTGTGCGCTGAATCTCTTTACCGGTATCACCCCATTTAGTGACTACCACATTCACTGCACTGTCAGCTAACCCTCTCTTAAAGCCGGACTCAATAAAGCCAACCCAGCCAGCACCTTTCGGCCCAGGAAACCAGGCCACTTTGACTGGTGTCGACCCTGATGGGTGACGCTTAGCAAGAAACTCACCCGCAGAATGCCCCATTGTGACCCAAGAAACTCCCGACTTGGCCGTAATACCTAAATTATCGATATCATTCACTGTGGCTAAAACTGGCATTTTTTTGGATATTTCAAAAATCATCTCGTTAAGGCCTCGAAAAGAAACTGGCCCCACGATTAGAGCATCGGCTCGATCAGCAGTGCAAAGCTCTATCTGCTGTTGCTGTCTCTCCAAATTGGGATAACCACCAGCCTCCACCAACGTAAACGAAACCCCAAGTCGCTTTGCTGCTTGAACCATACCAAAATTAACATTGAGCCAATAAGCATCTTTTAAGTGTGGGTAAGCTATACATAAATGCCATTGTCGACTCGCTGGTTCAGTCTGTTCGTAATCAATAAAATAACTGTCACTGGAGTAATCAAAAGGTACTGCCCAAGTTTCAAGCCGCCAAGTTTGAGCTCGAACCGAGCTAACGATTACAAACAAAATTAGAACAGGAATAATCAACAGCTGCCAAAAAAATAATTTATACAATTAGGTACGGCCAGACAAATAATAAAGACAATTATTATTGTACGCTTGCATTTTTCAACTGCAAGGCGCAGCATTTTGTTATGCGAAAACTGGGCATTGCAGCAAAATTATATTTAGCTTTCGGCAGCATATTCTTGTTGGCAGTGACTGCGTCTTCTGTTGGATTGCAAGGTTTTTTGCATATTTCCGAGTCACAAAACTCTGTCATTGATGAAGCAATACCCGGATTACGCCAGGCCCACAAGCTATCCGCAATCAACGCATCTATTAGTTCCGCCGCAAATCAATTGATCAAAGCGACCAGTGACTCCGAACGTGAAAAAATTAGTTCAAATCTATTCTTTCAAGTTGTTCTGGTTAACTCGTTACTCGACGATTTTCAACAAAAAGCATTTGCCGTTGGGTCTTTACAAGCGCTTCGATTAACCATCAACAAAATCGAAGCCAAATTACATCAGCAAGACGAACTAGTACGCCAAAGAATTCAACAACAAGCGCGTTTCAATCGATTGGCTAATAGGTTAATTGCATCCACTGACGAACTCAATGAACTTGCTGATTCACTAGTTGCAAATGCAGCAGCCACCAGTTCAGCCATTACATCGAATCTTTACGATCTAGTTCAGAACGATGCTAGCAAACAACAGCTATATCGCGTTTTTGACCGCTTAGTAGAAGTTGATCTTGATGCAATGGAGAGAATGTATGAACTTCGTTTACGCAGTGCCAATTTAAATGGACTGTTTAACCGAGTCACCAAAGAATCAGACTTGCCGGGACTGAATGCTTTGCGTGAACAAACTACCAAAACACTTAATATTTTAAAGCGCCGTGTTAATGAAATTAACGATCCACAAAGACGCCAAAAAGCGAAGGAGTTATTAAGTTCAATGCTACTTGACAGCACTCCTGATGATGCTAATGGAATATTTGATACTCGAGCCTCGCTGGTAGCAATAAGGGCTGCTCTAGCGCAGGTTTCCGTAGGAACAGCTGAGGCTTCACAAGCATTAAATGACATTGTAAATGAACTCAATGCGCGAGGTGGCGCACTCATTAATCAAGTATCAACCACTGCAAAAGAATCACTGGATACAAGCCGTCGTTGGTTTGGGTTTATTTCTATTATCCTTTTATTAGTCGCTTCCTCTATTTTATGGTGGTTTATCAAACGCAACGTTATTCGACGATTGTTGTCACTTGAATCAGCGACTCGTTCTATTACTGACGGAAACTATAATGTCAATATTATAGTCGAGGGTCACGACGAGCTGACCGATATGGGCAAAGCGTTGCAAGGCTTTCGTAATAATGCAATCGAAAAACACAAGCTTGACCAAGAACTGCGAGAGCATAAAGATCACCTTGAGGAACTCGTCGAAGAACGCTCAGAACAACTGCGTGAAACCAACGACATGCTTTTAGAAGAAGCACAAAATCATGCATTGGCCCGTGAAAAAGCAGAGCAAGCCAATCAAGCCAAAACGGCATTCCTTGCCACCATGAGTCACGAACTTCGCACGCCGCTAAGCGGTGCACTTGGTACATTAAGATTGTTGTCTAATACGCCACTGCAAAGGCATCAATCAGACTACATAAATATTATTAATTCAGCGAATACAACACTGCTTGATATTGTTAATGATATTTTGGGTTATTCGCAGCTTGAGACCGGTAAACTGAAAATTTCGAACCGCCCTTTTGAACTATCTGAGTTACTCGATAATGTCATTGGTCTAATGAATGTATCAGTGCGAGAAAAGCATAATAGTTTGCAGCTTATAAAGAAAAGCTCATTATCCTACTGGTTAACGGGTGATTCAGGCAAGTTACATCAAATATTGATTAACCTTATCGGCAATGCCAACAAGTTCACCGATAAAGGATCGATCACTTTGCAAGTTAGCATCCACCCTAACGAGTTACAAAATACGGTATTCATTCAGTTTTTGGTTGAAGATAGTGGGATTGGAATCGCTAAAAACAAACAGGCTGAAGTTTTTCAAGCCTTCACCCAGGTTGATACCAGCAGTGCCAGACGTTATGGTGGCATTGGTCTCGGCTTAGCTATTTGTGATCGCTTGGTTGACGTAATGGGCGGTAAAATCACACTGAACAGTGAGCTAGGATCCGGTACCGAGATTGGCTTCACTCTTGAGATTGGCTTATGCGATTCAGCACCTGTCCATCAGCAATTACTTACTTTGCCTATTGTCAATGGCATCGACGTATTAATGGTAGAAGATGACGTCACTCATAGTATGGTAACAAGCAATTATCTAGAGCATTTAGGTTATAGAGTAACGGCAGCACAAACCGGTGAAGAAGCTCTTAAATTCCTTGAGGTTCTCAAACCTTCGCTGGTTTTACTGGATATTAGCCTGCCCGGCATTGATGGACTCACTATCTTAAAACACATACGAACTCATGCCGACAGCTTGATATCTAACATGCCAGTTATAGCCATGTCAGCTCATGTATTTACTGAAGAAGTTGAAAGCTATCTAAACGCAGGCATGAATGGGTTTCTTGGCAAACCATTTTCAATAGAAAACCTTGAACAAACAATACTGAACGTAACTAATAGCGGTAATAGCGGTATTATAGATGAACCCAGTAATTCAAAAACACACCTAAGGACCCAAACATTTGATGCTTCAGTAGTTGACGCTGATATTATTCGCCTTGGATTTAATCGGGTTGAAAAAATAGTTGGTTTATACCTAAAAAGCAGTAATCAGTTAATGTATGAATTATTAGAGTTAATTGCAAAAGACAATTTTTACCAAACAAAGACAGTGGCTCACAAGTTAAACGGCGCTGCGGGTAATTTTGGATTCCTGCATTTATGCGCAATCCTGAGTGAAATAGAAATAATGGCCATAGATAACAAAAGGATCCCTGTAACCCTCATGGATCAATTGCAAACCATATTTGGTGAATCAACAGCAGCACTTAACCTTTACATGGCTAAACAGGCTGTCAATTGATCTAAGATTCGATCTGCTTTCTGATTAAAAGCGTCAACTCAACTAATACACTTCACTGGCAAATAAATAACCTTCACCATGAACCGTTAGGATTGTTTGAGGTGCATGGCTGTCTTGTTCTATTTTATTTCGCAACCGCAATACAAGCACGTCGATTGTCCTCTCATTTGGCGCCCAAACTCGATGAGTCACTTTTTCCATAAGCCATTCTCGGTGCAAGGTTCTACCAGGATGTTCAAGAAAAGTGACCAATAACTCAAATTCTCCCCGCGTCAACGCCAAATTTTCTTGTGTGTTCGATGACAAACAACGCCGAGATAAATCAAGAGTCCAACCAGAAAAAGATTTAGTACGCTGCTTGCGGTGCTTTTTTTGATCAGAGTGCTTTCGTCTGATGAGATTCTTAACTCGTGCTAACAACTCTCTAGGATTAAAGGGTTTAGTAACATAGTCGTCAGCACCTATTTCGAGGCCCACGATCCGATCGATTTCGTCATTCCGTGCCGTTACTAGAATGATGCCGACGTCTGTCTTTTCGCTCAACTCTCGAGCCAATTGCAAACCGTCGTTACCTGGAAGATTGATATCCATTAAAACTACATCAATTGTCGACTCTGCAATCATCCGATGAATGCCTTCACCATCTTCAGATTGACTAACCCGATAATTCTCAGTTTCGAAATAAGCAGCAATCCGCTCTCGCGTAACAGCGTCATCTTCGACAATCAGTAAATGATAGGAGTTGTTGGTATCAGTCACAATACGTTAATTTTCAGTTATACCCGTAATTCCGAATTGAATAATATTATCAGATAGTTAAGCTATCGACTATCTTAATACTTGAGCTAATCAGAGTGAAAGCAGCACTTAGCCTTCACATATCAAGCCATTCTGATGCATCACAACCTGCGACTAACTGTGAATAGATTATTAACAGGGATGAATGGTCAGGCGATTCTGTTAATGATTTTAAATCCATAGTTTTTAAATATTATATATGATGAAAAAGTTATTAAGTTAGTTTAAAGCTGCTGGCAGGTAACGATTACTAAAATATATTAAATAAATGTCACTTTTAAGTTATTGTGGTAGATTGAAAAGTGACCCATATAACAATCCGTGGAGGATAGTATGATTTTAAGTAAGCTCAAATTAAAGATTTTGCCCCCAATACTGGCGGCCACCTTCGCTGCAGTATCTTGTGCAACTTATGCTGATAGTAACAAACCTATCAGAATCCCTATTAAAAACTGGTCAAGCCAGATCGTGATGGCGCACGTTATAGGCGGTATGTTTGAAAGTATGGGCAATAGAGTCGAATATGTGCCTGTAGATAACCAAGCGAGCTTTGAGGCCGTCCGTGCAGGTGACCTTACTCTGGTTCATGAAGTTTGGCAGTCAACCATGCAAAATGGTTACTACAATGCAATGGAAAAAGGAGGTTTGATTGACGCTGGTACCCATGACGTGGTGACCAAAGAAGAAATGGGCGTTCCAAACTGGGTTATCGAGAAAGGTTTGTGTCCAGGCCTTCCAAAGTGGGAAGCACTAAAAGATTGTCATGCAGCTTTTGCTACGCCTGATTCGGGCGGTAAAGGTCGTTGGTTAGAAGGCCCACAAAGCTGGCATGGTGACGTTATGCCTAACCGCATTAAGGGTCTAGGTTTAGATAGTAAGTGGACGGTTAAATTTGCTGGTGCAGCTGACGCATTGTGGACAGAACTAAAAGCCGCTGAAAAAGAAGGTCGTGGTACTGTAATATTTAACTGGTCTCCAAACTTTACGGATGCAACGGGTTTTACTTTCATTGAGTTCCCTCCCTATTCTGACGGCTGTAGACTAGCTGACGGTGGCAGTCTTGCAACTACAGGCTGTGGTTCACCAACGGGTTGGTTGAAGAAAGGCGCTAACTACAAATTCCCCAAAACTCATCCGCAAGCCTATGCAGCTTTCTCAAAGTTAACCTTCAACAAGACCAATATTGGTCAAATGGCGGCCTTGGTTGACGTTGATGGTCTAACTCATGCCGATGCAGCTAAGAAATGGTTATCGACTAACAAAGATGTGTGGATGCCTTGGACTGAATCTACACTGGGTGCTGGCAACTAGGCTGATAACTAGTTGATGCTTATTTCATCAGCTTTAGGTCTCTAAACATTAACTCCCCATTCTTGGGGAGTTAATGTTGTTTTAACGGCTATGGCCGCTAATCATAAAAACTTGAAATATTTTTCAAATCATTCTATTAACAATAAAAGTCTGATTTTGCACCATAAGCCCACCTAAAATCTGCCCCAAAAATGGGTGTATTCAATTCTAAAAAAGACACACAATGTACTAAACTAATCGCTTCACTTTCATGAATCATGTGATTGTTTTAACCTGTAAATTTTGTTAGCCGAGAAATACACTATGTCCGCCAAAAATCAATCTGTAAATAATGAAGATGTCATTATTAAATGCGATTCTGTATTCAAGATTTTTGGCGACAACGCATCTAAGGTACTGGAATCCTCTAATGGCAACGTTGATGCTAGAGACTTTTTAAGCGCAGGCTGTGTTGTCGGTGTAAACAACGCATCTTTTGAAGTGCGTAAAGGTGAATTGCTTATATTAATGGGATTGTCAGGATCTGGAAAGTCGACCTTACTTCGCTGCATTTCCAGATTAACCGAACCGACTGCGGGTAAAATTTTTATTGAAGGTGAAGACTTGTTAGCGCTAAATAATAAAGCGCTTATCGACCTTCGCCGCAACAAAATGGGTATGGTGTTCCAAAGCTTTGGTTTGTTACCGCACAAAACTGTTTTAGAAAACATTGCTTTTCCATTGCAAGTAAAAGGATTCAGCACTAAAGACAGTATGCTGCGGGCTAAAGAAATGGCCGAGCTCGTCAGCCTCGATGGACGTGAAAACTATTTCCCACGACAACTGTCAGGTGGACAACAACAACGTGTTGGCATTGCGCGTTCACTCGCTGTTGAGCCAGATATCTGGTTTCTTGACGAACCCTTTTCAGCACTAGATCCCTTAATCAGAAAAGAAATGCAGGATGAGTTTATTCGTCTACGAAAAGTGTTAAACAAAACTATTCTTTTCGTCACGCATGATTTTGACGAAGCATTGCGACTCGCAGACCGAATCGCAATTATGAAAGAAGGCGTCATAGAACAACTTGATACTCCAGCTAACATCGTTCTTAACCCTGCGACAGACTATGTGCGTAAATTCACTAAAGAAGTGCCAAGAGAAAAGGTGCTTAAAATAAGCTCCATCATGGAACCGGTCAACCCTTCTGAAAAATTTGGTGATCTTAAAGTTCCCAAAGATGCCATTGTTGAAACAGTTGCTCACGCGATTCTGTCTCAAGATAAACCCGTTGCAGTGGTTGATGAAGATCATGAAATCGTAGGTTCACTTCATGCATCTCATGTCATCAATATAATATTTGGCGGAAGATCCGAAAAGTCATCACAGGATTGATCACCATGAATATTTCGATAAATAATTCAAAAGCATTACAATTCGCATTATTGCTGCTCGCTTTTTTTGTTTTAAGCGCCCTCATCACTCCATCAGAATCGAATTATCTATGGCGTTTACCCCCACTACTCAGCGCACTACCAACACTTATTAATGATGCTGTTCAGTTCATTATGTTCGATTGGATGCCAATTCAAGTCTATGACCCTTCTATTGAGGAATTTGAAGAAAAAGCTTTGTTTCGAGAGATCACCCGATCAATTTCCAACGGGTTTCTTTTTGTTATTACATTTGTTAGAGAAATCTTTCTGGGTGGACCAAAAACCATAGTCGCCTTCACAAGCTGGGATTATGTTAGCGAAAATTCTTGGGCTAATTGGCCAGCTCTACCGTGGACTGTGGTTTCTGGCTGGGCCATTGTTCTTGGTTTTAAACTTCAAGGTATCAGGCTCGCTTTGTTAGCTGCACTGTCCACAACCTACATTGGTGTTTTTGGCCAATGGGAGCCCTCAATGCAAACGTTATCGTTTGTTTTAATAGCCGCACCAGTATCCGTATTACTCGGCTTGGTACTGGGTATCTGGGGTTACAAGAACAAGCTGGTCGAAACCGCGCTTAATCCACTTCTCAATGTCGCCCAAACGATGCCTCATTATTCCTATCTGGTGCCCGTTATTGTGCTTTTTGGCGTCGGTGATCAAGCCGCTGCGATTGCCACTATTTTCTTTGCTACGCCACCAATGGTACGACTTACTTTGTTAGGCCTAAAAAACATTCCTCCCGAGATTGTCGATGCGGGCATGATGAACGGCTGTACTCAGTATCAACTGTTGCGCAAGGTACAAATTCCAACCGCAAGACGTGACATCTTAATTGGTGTTAACCAAGTAGTCATGCAATGCCTTGCGATGACCGTTATCGCTTCATTCATTGGCGCACAGGGACTCGGATCTAATTTGATGATTGCGCTCAATTCACTCAAAATTGGTTCCGGTCTTGAAATTGGCATCTGTATCGTCTTGATAGCAGTAACGTTAGATAAAATGTCGTTGGCCTGGGCTAACAAGCAAATTGATTATTTTTCTGACAAGAGCTTTTGGGATCGTCACAAATACTTAATTATTTGTGCCATGATTTTAGTAATAGGAATCTTTTTTGCCTACTTAGGAAAGTCTTTTTTCAAAGAAAATTTTAATTATTTATATATCGTTCCTCACAATAAGGGCATCACCACAGCGCCCTTTTGGCAAGCTGCCGTTGATTGGATTTGGGACACTTTCTTTTTCTCACTTAAGAGTTTTAATGAATTTCTAATTATTAACATTCTAGTGCCAATGAAAGAGGCTTACCTAGGAATGCCAGTCGCGGCAACCTTTTTGCTAGTAATGGGTACCGCCTATATTCTTGCGGGCATTCGATCAGCTTTCATCGTAGCTGGCTTTCTATTATTTATTGCATTTTCAGAGTACTGGGACAGAGCTTTAATTACCGCTTACATGACTTCTTTTGCGGTCATAGTGGCGGCTGTGTTGGGTATTACCGTGGGCTCACTATGTGCGCAAAATAATCGTTCTACCAAGGTAATTCTGTTTATTTGTGACTTCTTCCAAACATTCCCATCATTCATCTATCTGATCCCAGTCATTATGCTTTTTGGCATTACAGACACATCTGTCATTATTGCTGCTATTGTTTACGCTTTGGTGCCCGCTACTCGATATACCGTAGAAGGACTTCGCAATGTGCCAGCAGTACTGCATGATGCGGGTTCGATGATGGGTGTGTCTAAACTGCAACGGTGGCTTTCAATTGATCTTCCTTTAGCTTTTCCGCATATCATGTTGGGGGTTAATCAAACAGTCGTGTTTTCATTGTTTATGGTGATAATTGGCGCCTTTATTGGAACCACAGACTTAGGGCAGCTTATTCTTAAGGCGATATCAGATTCACGGGGTACCGGTATAGGATTAACTCTTGGGCTCTGTGTCGCTTTCATTGGCCTCGCAGTTGATCAGATTCTTCGGACTTGGGCTAATAATAGGAAAAAAGCACTGGGATTGGAGTAACATGTTCTGTTATCAACCCAGTTAAAGACATACTGCTTTAATGATTATAAAGAAACTAGAGTTGGAGTAAGCTTACGTTCTGCGTTTAATAGTTTTAAGCGTTAACGTATTTTGACTCATTAACCTGATAATTATTCATTAATATGATTTCTGCTCAGTGCCCCATTCAGTTTAATGATGTCTTACCGGCTTCAGCCGACGTTGTTATTATTGGTGCGGGTATCATTGGCATCACCACCGCTTGGTTCTTAGCTAAACAAGGCATCAAAGTTTTGGTTTGTGATAAAGGCCGAGTAGCCGGAGAACAATCAAGTCGTAACTGGGGATGGATTCGTCAACAGGGCCGTGACGAAGCCGAATTGCCTATCATGATGGAAAGTATGGCCCTATGGGAAAATCTATCAAATGACATTGGCGTTGACATAGGTTTCAAACGAGAAGGAAGCCTTTACTTATGTGAAAGTGAAGCCGAACTTGCGCACCATGATCACTTTCTGTCATTTTCAAAGCAATATGGATTAGATTCAAGCCGACTGAACAGCAAAGAAATTAAAAGCCTATTAAACGGCTCACAGGGTCGCTGGCGTCACGCAGTTCATACCCCCAGTGATGCTAGAGCTGAACCTTCATTAACGGTACCTGCCATTGCAGAGGCTTGCTTCAGGCAGGGCGTCATAATCAAAGAGGCCTGTGCAGTTCGCCAACTATCGACAACGAATGGACACGTTGACGGTGTATATACCGAATACGGCCTAGTCAAATGCTCTACCGTACTGTGCTGTGGTGGTGCCTGGTCTTCTGATCTGCTTTACCAAAACGGATTGGATCTACCACAATTATCAGTAAAGGCAAGTGTTGCTCGAACCGAAAAATCACCCTTAATTTTCAACGGAAATGCGGCAGGTAGTGGCCTCGCATTCAGACGGCGTATGGATGGAGGATATACCATTGCGATGACGGATTTCCTCGAAGTATTTCCAACAGCTCAAAGCTTTCGACAGTTTGGCGCTTTCTTACCGTTGTTACGTGTTGCTCACAAAAAACTTAAAATTCGAATGGGAACTGATTGGAAAGAACGCTTTCTGTCTCCCAGAAAATGGACAAAGGATGACATCACTATCTTTGAAAAGAATCGAGTACTTAATCCGGTGCCCTCAAATTATTCACTTCAAAGGATGAAGAAAGTTTTGAATGATCGGCTACCAGAACTAAGCAACATAGCAATCATCCAAAGCTGGGCAGGAGTGATCGATACAACACCCGACGCTGTGCCAGTGATGGACAGAAGTGAAGCTATCAAAGGTCTGTTTATTGCAACAGGTTTTAGTGGTCACGGTTTTGGTATTGGTCCTGCTGCAGGGAAAATTATGGCTGCATTAATACAAGGCAATGATAGTGGACACGACTTATCTCGTTTTCGCTTCTCAAGATTCAGTGACGGTAGCCGTTTAAAACTAGGTCCCTCTATTTAATCAATAGGTTAGTTATACATTTACAAAAATTGAAATTGCATTTTGCTTCTAAGAACGACTACAAATAAAGTTTGAACGCCTAAATTCCTGTCATATCCAGCCTAGCATACCGATGCCTCATTTTCCAAAACCTGATTAAACGATGTTCAGCGTCCAGATTCGTTATGCTACATAGCTTGCTTACAGCCACAACAACACAGTTTGATGAAACCCATTATAAATCCCAAGCGCTGCGCTATCTTCAGACGGTTTGCCTTGGGAGGTAGTTACACCGGTATCTGGTCATCTTAAGTTTCACCAGTTTTTTTTGACTGGCCTTGACGTTCTGATTTCTATTATCACACCCTGTTCAACACCTCCTTTAGATCAATAATTCAATCCGTCGAGGTCGTTTTTTTAGGGCGGGTACACTCATGTTTAGCTTCAGAATTATAGCAATTAATTGGATTATTGACTCATAACGGCAGCTTTCCAGAAATAATGACACGAGCATCTACTACGGCGTAACCATTGGGATAGACTATCACTGGATTAAGGTCTAGCTCATGAATCTCAGTGTGTGTCTCGACGATACTCGATACTTTTAGTAGCAGATCGACTAACGCATTTTTATCTACTGCGGCTTCGCCACGGATTCCTTCCAAAACCTTGCTAGCTTTAATCTGTTCAATCATTGAGAAAGCATCCTGACGACTTAAAGGAATGGAACGAAAGGCAACATCCTCCAGAACCTCAACAAAAATACCACCAAGTCCAAACATCAAAACCGGACCAAAAAAAGGATCACGGCTTACACCAACAATAACCTCTACACCTTTTGCAGCCATGGGTGTGACCAGCATGCCTTCAATTTCCGCATCCGCTTTATAATGCCGACAAGAGCTCAAGATTTCTTTACAGCCTTGACGAAGAGCGGGTTCACCAGACAGATTCAACTTAACACCACCAGCATCTGATTTATGCAAAATATCCTTTGAAACCACTTTCATCGCCATCAGCGTATCGCCAAAATCAGCCATAACCTGACTGTAATCAGCGTCTCTTCGAATCACTCGTTGCTCAGGCATATCAATACCATATTGACTCAACATGGATTTCGCTTCGAATTCGAATAAATCTCGACCCTCACGCTGGGCACGCTGGAAAACAGCACAAACCTCTGGATCCGCTCTCAAGGGATGCTGTATTTCAGCAGTTTTGCAGCGATGAATATAATCACCACGCTCCCCCAGTGCCGCTATCACTTGTACTGCATGCTCGATGGAATCGTAAACAGGTATCCCACCGTTACGCAACAATAACAAAGGTTCAGGTTTAATTGACGCATACAAACTATAAACCACCAGTGGTTTATCAGTACGTTTCGAAAGATTGACAATTGATTTCGCAGTGATCAATTCTACTGGTTTTAGTTCTTCAGCAAAACGAATGCCGTAGCCACCAAACATTCCAACTAAAAAGACCATGTCAACATTTTCATCCGCAACTAATATCTCTATACAGCTGGAAAATAAAGCCGGGTTATCGTCGGTACTACCAGCTACATCAACAGGGTTAATCAGTGATGCCTGAGGGAATAAAATACAGCCCAGAGCTGCTAGTGTGACTTCGCTGAAACTCGCCAGTTTTAGACCCGCTTCTATCAAACGGTCGGAGGCGATAGTTGCCTGTCCACCACCATCGGATAATATTGCAACCCGCTTACCCTCAGCCTTGAGTAGCAACCCCAATCCTTCAGCGACTGTCAGCAGTTCATCAGAGCGGTTAACTACGTTCACACCAGATTGGCGTAACAAATCCACAGTCATAGCGTAGCTTCCAGCCAGCGCACCCGTATGAGAGCAGGCTGCTTTTTGCCCTGCTTTGGTGCTGCCCGACTTGTAAACGACCACAGGTTTGATCTGAGTGGTCTGTCGTGCCACATCGAGGAACGCTCGACCATTTTTGAAACCTTCAATATAAAAAGTAGCAACCGAAGTATTATCTTCTTCCCCTAAGAAACGTAGGTAGTCCGCAAAATCAACATCAACCTGATTTCCTGGCCCTATATAAATACTGAAACCGATGTGGCCGTTTTTAGCTGCTTCTAGGGCCAGTGCGAGTAACATGTTTCCAGACTGAGAAATGATACCAACGTTTCCAGACTTCACATTATCAAGTGCTAGCAAATTGATCTTTTTATGTAGATTAAATATACCAGAAGTGTTGGGCCCAATAATTCTCACGCTGGCTTTGCGCGCAGCAGCCAATACTTGGCACTCCAACTGTAGGCCCGCTTCTCCAGTTTCCCCAAATCCACTGGCTAAAACAATAGCGCCTTTGATGCCATTTGTTCCACACTGTTCGAGGATAGAGGGCAGAGTCTTGGCAGGGGTACAAATTAAAGCAAGGTCAACAGCCTCAGGTAGCGCCATTATTGTAGGATAGGTTTTTACACCCAGTATTGCTTCCACCTTTGGGTTAATTGGATAGATAGAACCCTCATACCCATCTTTTATTAGACCAAATAGAGCTTTGTAACCGCGTTTTGTTGGATCCGAGGAAGCACCAACAATGGCAATAGAGTTAGGTGCTAAGAATGCGTGTAAGAAACTGGTCATTAATTGTAATGGTCAATTGCCTTTAAATATAGGCGAACGATTTTCTATAAAGGCATCAACCCCCTCTTGCCAATCTGCCGTAGTGGTACAGGTATACACTGCATCTAACTCAAGTTGTAATTGCGCATCAATATCTAGGTTGGAGGAATTATTCAGTAATTTTTTCACCAAACCCATAGCAATTGGAGCCTTACTGGCTAACTCAGCAACCAATTTTTTGGCTCTTTGATGAAGGAGCGCTCCATCCACGGCTTCAGTGACCAGACCTATTCGCTCTGCTTCGACGCCATCGATACGAGACCCCATGAAGATAAGCTGTCGGGCCTTCGCCATACCCACCAATGCGGGTAAAGACCGCGTAACACCACCACCAACGCAACTACCGATACTCACTTCAGGGAAACCAATCTGTGCGGCTTTGTCCATCAACACAAAGTCACAGCTCACTGCTATTTCAGCACCAGCACCCAGAGCGTAACCGTTGACCACCGACACTACGGGCTTGCTCAAGCGGAAGATTTTTTCACAAACATGGTTGCCGAGCTGCAGGTACTGACGACGTTGGTATAGGGAGCGCTCAGCAGTGCTATGTTCTTTCATATCGGCACCAACGCAAAATGCCCGGCCTTCTCCCGTCAAAAGAACCACACGCACATTGGCATCAGATTCTGACAACCTCAAAGCATCAAGCAATTCTTCGTAGAACTTCTCTATAACTGCGTTTAAACGATGCGGACGATTGAAACGGATCTCCACGTAGTCGTCGTGCTTTAAATAAATGAGCGTTTCAAAACTTTTTTTATTCAAAATAGAACCCTGACTATTAGACTCACTTCGCTAGCAATAAGAATTGGATTTCAACTACCCCAACAACTAGGGATGTTTCAGAAATCTAACTGAAACTTTTTTTACTACCCGCTAATTTAATTATAAAATTTGGCTCAAAAATTCTTGCGTTCTCGGGTCTTTTGCTTCGGTAAAAAATGTAGCTGGAGGACCATGCTCAACAATAACGCCACGATCTGTGAAATAGATGTGATCAGCAATTTCACGAGCAAATCCCATTTCATGAGTCACCAAAATACAGGTCATACCTTTCTGTGCCAGATCTTTTATCGCAAGCAATACTTCATTAACCGTCTCCGGATCAAGAGCAGCAGTTACTTCGTCGAACAACATCACCTCTGGATTCATCGCTAATGACCGAGCTATCGCTACACGTTGTTGTTGCCCACCTGATAACTCACCTGGATAACTACTTTCTTTTCCGACTAGATTAACACGCTCAATCAGTTGTCGAGCTTTTTCTTCAACTTCTTTTATCGGTTGATTAAGCACTTTCAGTGGTGCCATCATGATATTTTCAAGCGCTGTTTTATGCGGAAATAAATTGTATTGCTGGAATACCATACCAACTTCCTTGCGAAGTTCTAACTTATCAAGCTCCGAATCATTGACTTCCATACCTTTGACTTTTATCGAACCACTATTGATGTCATTCAATGCGTTGATGCAACGGATGAGGGTTGATTTTCCAGATCCTGAAGGGCCAATAATACAAATGACCTCACCCTTCATAACGTCGATATTAATGCCTTTTAAGACTTCAAGTTCACCAAAAGACTTATAGACGTCTTTGATCGATACGATGGGTTGGTCTGCAGACCAGTCAGTTTTTGTAGACATAATATTCGACTCGGTTACTCGTTCACGGCAAAGCGGTGTTCCAGTCGCCGCGTTAATTTGGCTATGGGGTAGCTATAAATAAAGAACCAGGACATTAGCCAAAGGTACATTGGGATTAAAAACTCACTACGACTTTCGGCCGCAAGTGCATCTTGTGTCAGTGACATACCATCACTGACACCAAGGATAGAAACCAAAGGTGTTGACATAGTAAGGATACAATACCAGTTCATCCAAGGTGGCAGCATGCGCTTAACACACTGAGGTAGAATAATTTGCCAAATTGTTTGCGTTCTAGAAAATGCCAAACTTTCGGCTGATTCCCATTGCCCTGTTGGGATTGAGGCAATCGCTCCACGAACAATTTCTGAGATGTTGGCCATAATAGGCAACGACAGTGCGAATGCCGCCTTCCACCATCCAGGAATATCGAAATCAACACCTGCTATGGTCACCCTAAACGGCATTAATAGCATGATATAAAATAGTAGAACGAGCCAAGGCGAATTTCGAAAAAGTTGGGTTATTGCCCACGACGACCGACGAATGATTGGATTTAGAGAAATCTGACCAAGACCCAACCAAAGCCCCAAAAAAGTACCTAAGGCCATCGCAATAAAACTCACAACAATGTTCAAAACAAATCCGCCTAACTCACCAGGTGGACCGAGAAACATAAGTGGTGTCCATTTGACCAGAGTAGCGAAAGCCGATTGGTTGGCATCACTTTGTATCTGGGCATAAACAACGTCTACAGAAAGCCAGGCGATTAGAAATATAGCAAAGGCCACTAAAATGCGCCTATCTGCAGTGATGGTGCCGAAGGTTTCCATTGACCAAGTCTTACTTCCAGCGACCACGAAAGGTTTGAGGACTGGTAAATCTGTTGGCGTTTTAGGCTTCTGATGTAGTTTCATTTATTCGGCTCCTAATTCCCAAATCCTGGAACTCGAATTGACTTTTCCCAGCGGTGCATGATGGTGACAAGAATACCTACGAGTATAATGTAGACACCCCATACTACATTCATCATTTCAGGTACATTGTATTCGTCCGACCAAATCTGATTAGATATATAGAGTGTTTCTGGTACGGCAATCGCGTAAGCAACCGTAGTTGTCTTGATTAGGTTTATGAGGTTGTTATTGAGGGCCGGGAGACAAACTCGATAGGCCAAAGGCATCGTTACATAACAAAACACTTGAAAACTAGTGAAGCCAAGCGAGTCTGCAGCTTCAACCATTGATTTAGGCACTGATTCAATGCCAGCACGGAAAATCTCCACATTAAAAGCACCAGCAAAAAAAGACAACGAGATAACAGCCCAACCGTAACTGGAAAATACACCACCCTCAATACCGGTAACTGATGCTAATGCTGAATCAACCGCAAAATAAAAGAAGTACAACTGAACTAATGGCGGGGTGTTTCTGAAAAATTGAATATAACCCTGAACAATTCGTCTAATCCATATAAATTTTGACATTTGCAGCCAAGCGCCACCCATGCCTATTACTATACTCAGGGCCATACAAACTAATGACAAATGGATCGTGGTCCAGATACCGCCAAAGAAACGGTTACGATCCCACTCATCATAAAAAATAGTTAACTTAATTCCGTGCTCACTATTCAACCACTGGAACCATTCCCAGACTACGTCCAATTTAACTACTCCTGGGATTAGTAACGAAACTTGAGAAGAAACAGTTACTATTCAACCGCAACTGCTGCTTCTCAATAAAAACGTGTTAATTACTTCTCGCCAGCTTCGCCAGAATCAAGAACGTCATCACAGACTTTATCGCCCGCAATACATTTCTTTTGCATGTCCAGTACCCACTGAGTCTGAGGAACGCCCCATTTTGTTTCTAACTCAGCGATTAAACCCGATTTGTGCCATTCGATGATTGCTGCAGAAAGCGCTTTACCAAGGGGGGCATCTTTATCTTCCAGACGAACCGCTGTTCCCCATGGAACATTAGCAACCACTGGAGTGGCAATATTATAGTCAGCCCATTTAACAGGTTCGTTTTGCTTACGTGGAATGAAAGCAGAATCATCATAAATCCAACCAACACAACGTCCGTCTAGAATAGCAGCTTCGACTTCAGTGACACCTTTAAAAACAATCATGTCAGCGCCATTCTTCAATCCATGATCCTTGTTGTACCAAGCACCTTGAATGCCACAGATTTTTTTACCGGCAACATCACTCCAACTTTTGATACCAGAGTCTTTATGCGCCAAAACTGCAACACCTGAAGAGTAGTAATTGGGCTGAACAATTCCAACCACTTCACGTCTACCTGGCTTGTCTGACATAGTCGCAATCATGATGTCAGTTTTACCTTGCTCAAGAAACTGCATGCGGTTAGACGCAACTACGACCACTAATTCAACTTCAATGGTTTTACCGGCCTTGTCACCTATACGTTTAGCAAGATTCCTAATCATGTCGATTTCCATACCGACAACATTACCTGCGGTATCACGCATACCCCAGGGGGCATAGTCAGCTTTTACGCCAACAACAAGTTTTCCTTTGGCAATAATGTCAGATAGTGTCCCTGCCGTGGCGGAACCTAAAGACAGGCTGAGCGCTATAATAGAAGCTGTTGTTAAAACTAATTTTTTAAATCTCATCAATTTTTCCTATGTTGGTTTTGGGGAAGACCCTTATTGACGGGTGTTTTTATGAAATATTATTTTGTTACACTAAGTACAATATATTTAACAAACGTTATATAGTCAATTACTAATGTTATACTCCAGTATTTAAATGCTAAAAGTATTAGACGCTCTTTTCAACATTGCACCTACTTTGAGGCCCAAACTCAAAAACGTGGCTAAATTAATTTTAGATCAACCTAATGCCGTGGCAACCACTGCGATGCGGGCACTTGCCAAACAAGCTAGGCTTTGATGGTTATGACCAATTTAAACAGGTATTCCAGTCTACGATTAATGACCCAAGTTTTGAAAGTCGAGCCAGTTGGGTGCAACAGTCGTCAGAAGCCGAGGGATTACCCTCAGTGGTTCATGATCTGGCAGAGTCAGGCTACAACAATATACAACACTTTTATCAAAACTTGGATATGCAAGCAATCAGTAGGGCAGGAGATCTAATTATTAATGCTTCAAGTGTTTATGTGGTTGCCGCAGGTGGTGTTCACTGGATGGCCACTTACTAACGGATAGCAAAGCAGCACCGCTGGCATCAGGGGCTGATGTCTTAATATTGCAGAAAACCACTAGTCCGCTGTTTTATCCATTGATGGTTTCAGTAGTTTCAGCTATTGAAACTTTGATCACCGTTATTGTTGCAAGAAGTGATGAAAAGGTAATTAAAGCAATTTCAGACCATGAAGAGGCTCGAAAAAATAGTATTTACCTGCCCTGAATTGAGAACAACCTGTCTCTTATACACATCTCCGAGCCCACGAGACGCTACGCTATCTCGT
>CAJXUC010000033.1 GCA_913061315.1 uncultured Gammaproteobacteria bacterium
CGAGATAGCGTAGCGTCTCGTGGGCTCGGAGATGTGTATAAGAGACAGGTATTATCGCTATTGAACTCAGGGACTAATATAGTTGGTTTTAATAAATCATCATTTTTATCAAGGTAATCGAGAGTGAAATGCAATCCTCTGCTTTCTTTTCGTGCTAAAGCAGAACGTATAATCAATTCGGCAACAACAACCAAATTACGCAATTCAAGCAAGTCAGGCGATACTTTATAATTACCATAATATTCGTTAATTTCCCTTTTCAACAATTGGGTTCGATTGAGTGCTCGTTCAAGTCGTTTGTTAGTTCTTACGATACCCACATAATCCCACATAAATCGTCGCAGTTCGTCCCAGTTATGAGCGACTACGATGTCTTCGTCTGAATCGGTTACCTGAGATTCATCCCAATGGGGTAAATAAGGTTGTTTAGGATTAGCCGACAAGTTTTCACTAATATGTGTGGCGGTTGAACGCGCGTATACCAAACATTCGAGCAGTGAGTTACTGGCAAGACGATTAGCGCCATGCAGCCCTGTGTATGACGCTTCACCGGCAGCATAAAGGTTCTCTACATCGGTTTGACCATTTTGATCGATCATAATGCCACCACAAGTATAGTGTGCTGCCGGCACTATTGGGATGAGGTCTTTGGTAATGTCAATATCAAATTCTTTACATCGCTGATAGATGGTTGGGAAATGAGACTTAATAAAAGCTCGGTTCTTGTGGCTGATATCAAGATAGACACAGTCGATACCTAAACGTTTCATTTCATGGTCGATCGCGCGTGCCACAATATCTCTCGGTGCTAACTCTGCGCGATCGTCAAAGCGATGCATAAATCGCTCACCATTTGGAAGCCTCAAAAGGCCACCTTCTCCACGAATAGCTTCAGTAATTAAGAAAGATTTAGCTTCGGGGTGATAAAGGCAGGTGGGGTGAAACTGAATGAATTCCATATTGGCAACCCGACAGCCAGCACGCCAAGCCATAGCAATGCCGTCTCCCGTCGAGCCATCAGGGTTGCTTGTATATAAGTAAACTTTGCTTGCCCCACCGGTTGCTAGGATGACTTTTTTTGCTGCAAAAACGTTCACATGCTGATCATCAAGATTAAGTGCGTATAAACCGTTGCACTGGTTATCATTACAAATCAGATCAATGGCAATATGGTGGTTAAATATTTTGATGTTAGGTTGTTCTAACACATGGGCTTGTAGTGTTTGTTGGAGCGCTTTGCCTGTTGTATCTGATGCATGAACCACGCGTCGTTTACTGTGGCCACCTTCTTGTGTCAAGTGATATTTACCTGAGCTAGCGTCTTGATTATCTTTTGTAAAGGGTAACCCCAAATCACTCAGCCATTGTATACATTGTTCGCCTGCAGCAGTGGTAAACGCAACGGCATCCTCATCACAAAGTCCTGCACCCGCGACCAGAGTATCGGAGGTATGCTCTGCTACGCTATCATCAGCGGCAAGCACTGCGGATATACCGCCTTGGGCCCAATAGCTGGCGTAGTGTTCCAAGCTATTCTTAGCTAAAACAGCAATGGATGTTGTCTTTGGTAACTGTAATGCAGCAGAAAGTCCGGCAGCGCCTGACCCAACTATAACAACATCGAACTTGAATTGTTTACTCATGGAACTGACTCATTTAGCTGGCTAATTGATCGAGTTGATCAATTCAGTTTGGTGTTTAAACAGTTAATTTACACCGTAACGTTATATAAGGGCTCAATGATAGAATGGCAATACATAACAAAATTAATTAAAGAGATTATCGTGAAATAAGCTCTAACACAAAGGGAAGCACCAATTTTTTAAAATAATATAAACATTGAAGAAGTTCATTATTGATCTCGAACTATCTAATGGTTTAAGGGTCTACTTAATATAAAATCGCCTGAAAAATTCTGTGATTAGCCAACGAAAATTTACTATAATAAAGCTGTTGCAGTTTTAAAATTTAACCTAGTTAATCGATGACTGCCATAATTTCTTTTTATAATATTCGCCAATCAATTAAGGGTTTTCAATGGGGATAAATCTGCTCGACGCAGAATTAGTGAGACGTGCGCAAGAAGGTGATTCGAAAGCATTCGATGTTTTAGTCCAAAAATATCAGTTTAAAGTCATCAATTTAGTCGGACGGTTTGTGAATGATCATTCTGAGTGTCAGGACATTGCACAAGATGCATTTGTGAAGGCTTATCGCGCCATTGGTAACTTTCGTGGTGAGAGCCAATTTTATACTTGGCTTTATCGTATTGCTGCGAATACGGCAAAAAATTATTTGGCATCAAGATCACGAAAATCACCTACCTATACTGTTGAAGTTGAGGATGCTGAGCACTATGAAGGGGAGTCAGGCCTAAAAGAGTACACAACACCTGAAAACTTGATGCTAACGGAAGAGATTAAACAAACTATTTTTAAAGCCATTGAAGCATTGCCTGAAGACTTAAAGTCAGCAATCACCTTAAGGGAGATTGAAGGATTAAGTTATGAGGAAATCGCAGACGTCATGGATTGTCCAATCGGTACAGTGAGATCTAGAATATTTCGGGCGAGAGATTCAATAGATAAGGAACTTAGACCACTATTGGAGTGACTAAGTGAGTACTGTAAATAGAAACTATTTGTAAACAGAGAAATTTATGAATGACGAGAAGCAAAAGATATCACATTTGTTGGATGAGTACTCATCCAACAATTTTGAAAAAAAAACGATTGATGATTTGCTAGACGATGTGAATCAACAATATTGCTTGTCACGCTACCAGATGATTGGTCAGGCAATGAGACATGAACTGCCCAATAAAATTGACACTGGTTTCAGCCCAGTAGTAATGTCAAGAATTCGTCAAACTGAAGCTAAGAACAAGTTTAATGTGGACCCAAAGAAGGTAGTGACAACTTGGCGCTGGGAGTTTCTAAAACCTTTAGCAGGAATGGCAGTTGCAGCTTCTGTTGCAATTATTTCAATTACGTTATGGCAATCAGTTTCGTTTACTCCGGGTTCTACTGCACCGGATGCATCGTTTGCTAGTGTTGAACAGAAGAAAATTGATTTGCTTGTAAATCAACCGATTCAAGTCGCTGTTCCGGCATCAACCACACTTGGCACTGCCAAGCGTAATCGCAATAATAATGGTATGCACTGGAAAGTGATTCGCGATGCACCGGGGCTTGAAAGAAAGCTAAATGCTTATTTGATTAACCATACCGAATATTCAAAATCGATGCAGGGGCTTATTCCTCAGGCTCGGGTTGCTGGGTATGGTGCTGAAAAGTAATCTAACTTATCCGAAATGTATCCAAGCTATCTGCCTACTCAAAACTTAGTTAAATGGCAAACAATTGAAAATTAACTACAAATCACGCATATTTTTATTGATAGGTTTTATTTCGTCCGCAAATGGCATGCCGGCTATGGACTGGGTTCAAAAAATGTCTGAATCGATGAGAAATCTAAACTATCGAGGCAATTTTGTATACATGCACGAGAAGCAACTCGAAAGTATGTCGATTCTTCATCTTAAAAATGAACAGGGTGAAAAGGAGCGTTTGCTGTCTTTAAACGGAGAAGCACGTGAAGTTATTCGTGACAATAAAAACCTCACTTGCATATGGCCATCAAGCCGGACTGTGGTGATTGATCATACGAAACAAAACAGCTTTTCTCCACTTTTTATCCCTGACGATATTGCCAGTATAAGCCAGCTATATGATGTAAAACTTACGGGTAAGGACAGAGTGGCCGGCCACGAATCGGTTATGGTTTTCATCTCTCCTAAAGATCAACTCCGTTATGGTATTAAATTATGGATAGCGGAGGAGAGCGCGTTATTAGTCAAGTCAAATTTAATTAATGAGCTTGGTGAAGTGATAGAACAAGTGATGTTTACCAGCTTAGAAGTGCTGTTAGACAGTCATGATTTAACACTGAATACCATCCCCGAACTCGATGAAAGCTTTACAATGGTCCGTTACCACCAAGGGGAACCATCTGAAGAATCATCGTCTGATGTGGCTTGGCACCTGACAGATATGCCAAAGGGTTTCCGACTAGATTCAGTGTTAAAACGAGAAGTATCTGCAACGGGTCTATATGTGCATCAAATGATATTTACCGATGGGCTGGCTTCACTATCAGTCTTTGTCGAAAAAGAGTCAGTTCAAAATCATTCGGGTAGTACCTCAATGGGAGCCGTTAACGCCTTTATTCGCATTGTTGATGGGCATTCAATAATAGCCATTGGGGAGGTTCCGGCAGCCACCGTCCAACAAGTGGCTGAGTCAGTTTTTTATCAAGAACCTAATTTATGACCCCGCAGCAATTTTTTATAACGATTCAAATGACATCTTTCAATGATTAAAGAAACTGCCGAAGTGGTGAGTCTCTCAGGCGATATTGCCCAAGTGCAGATGCATCGCCAGAGTGCCTGTAGTCATTGTGAGATGAGTCAGGGCTGCGGAACTGGTGCGATAGGGCGATTGCTGGGAAAGCGCAGTAAGCCAGTTAAAATTAAAGTGTATCAAACTTTAAAGCCAGGTGATCAGGTCGAAATAGGTCTACCAGATAAGGCTTTTTTGCGGGCAGGGCTGCTTATTTATGGCATGCCGTTGTTGGGTTTGTTTATAGGTTTAACACTGGCAGAGTCTTTAGGCCCTAATGCCGATTTAAGCTCAGACCTGATTGCTTTCATTCTTGCACTGGTTGGGTTAGTTTTGGGGCTTTTAATTGGAGCATTCATCGCTAAAACACAATTTTCTAGTCAGCTCAACCCTAAAATTTTAGCCGTTAATAACGATCCTAAAAACAAGAGTTAAGCCTTAAAGTCGTATGATTCAAAATTTAGCAGTGCATGTTTAACTGTAGACAATTGCAGTCATGTTTAATTAATCAAGGTTATGGGAATTCTTATTATGAAATTAAATAGTATTAACCGTTTTTGTCTGGCTTTGGCTATATTTTTAGGCCTTTCATTTTCCGTTCAGGCGGGACTGCCTGATTTTACTGGAATTGTGGAAAACTCAAAAAATTCAGTAGTCAATATCAGCATAACAACCAAAGTACCTCAGACAAATTCAAAGCAATCAGCGCCCATACCTAACTTTCCTGAGGGATCACCATTGGGTGAATTATTTGAAAAGTTCTTACCGCCCGGACAGGGTAGTCCATCTCGGCGTGACGCTCAGTCTTTAGGCTCAGGTTTTATAATATCAGATGATGGCTTTATTTTAACTAACCACCATGTCGTTGCCGGTGCAGACGAAGTCATTGTGAGACTTGCGAATAGAGATGAGTATGTTGCTAAAATTGTAGGATCTGACAAGGCGTCAGATGTTGCCGTATTAAAAGTAGACGCAACTAACCTCGAGGTCTTAAAGTTTGGGAATTCGGACGATTTAAAAGTAGGTGAATGGGTTCTTGCGATTGGCTCACCCTTTGGGTTTGACCACAGTGTTACTGCTGGTATTGTTAGTGCTAAAGGGCGAAGCTTACCCAGAGATAACTACGTGCCTTTTATTCAGACTGATGTTGCCATAAACCCAGGCAATTCTGGCGGACCTTTATTTAATTTAGCGGGTGAAGTGATTGGCATTAACTCTCAGATTTATAGCCGTACTGGTGGCTTTATGGGCTTATCCTTTGCTATTCCAATCGAGCTAGCGCTCAATGTAGCCAATCAGATTAAAGAGACCGGTCAAGTTTCACGTGGCTGGTTAGGGGTTTTAATTCAGGAAGTTACTGGTGAGCTTGCGGAGTCATTTGGTATGAGCAACCCTCATGGCGCTTTAGTAGCGAAGGTGCTTGATTCCAGTCCAGCTGCAAAAGCGGGCTTGCAAGTGGGTGATGTCATTGTTGGTTTCAATGGGGAAAAAGTAATTCGATCGAGCAATTTACCACCCCTAGTTGGGCGTTCAACTGTGGGTGAAAATGCTCAAGTGACTATTCTTAGGAATAAAAAAGAGCAGGAAATTAAGGTGATGATTGACGAGCTGCCTACGATGGCGACTCAGGCGGCTTATTCTCCAAAAGTTGAAGACAAGCCTCACGAAAGTATTGCTTTAGGAATGAGTGTGGAAGCCTTGTCAAAAGATGAGAAAAGCCAACTTAAACTACTTGCTGGCGTTCGAGTTATCGATATTAAGCAGCCGGGGGCTGCTCAGGATGCAGGTATTCAAAATGGTGATGTAATTACTATGATTGATAATAAAGCAGTGAGCTCATTGAGTGACTTCGATACAATTACAAAAGATCTATCAATGGGTAAATCTGTCGCACTGCTGGTCCAACGTCCCTCTGGCCCTGTTTTTTTAGCCATTAGACCTGAAGACACTTGATTGCAACTTCAACTTTATTATCGTGAAAACTGCCACCTATGCGATGCCATGCGCAAAGCACTGGTGGTATTTAATGTTGAAATACAGGCAGTGAGCTGGATTGAAATTGACATTGATCGTGATCAAAGTTTGTTAGAACTTTATGATAGTAAAGTCCCTGTTTTGTGCCTTGCCAAGCCAGACTTAGCAAGGCAAGAACTTTGTTGTTATTTCTTCGATAAAACCGCTGTGCTGCTCGCAATTGGCTAAAAACAGAGACGCCCTCGAATCGAGTATTTGAGGTTAAATCAGTATATTTGCCCTCATCCACCATTGTTTGATCTTAATAGCTGTTGATTTTTACTGGTTTGTCGTAGAATTCCCGCATTTTTAATGGCTGAGATTTTTGTTCGTTAGTCTCGCGTCAAACTCGCTTAACTTTATGGGAATAATTCATCAATGCGGATGAAAAACATACGTAATTTTTCTATCATTGCTCATATCGATCATGGTAAGTCGACACTTGCTGATCGCTTCATTCAGATTTGTGGGGGTCTCAGTGAGCGGGAGATGGAAAGTCAGGTTCTCGATTCAATGGACTTGGAGCGCGAGCGCGGCATCACCATTAAGGCGCAATGCGTGTCACTAAAATATACGGCTAAGGATGGCGAAACATACACTTTGAACTTTATTGATACGCCGGGTCATGTTGATTTCTCCTACGAAGTATCAAGATCATTAGCAGCCTGTGAGGGTGCCTTACTAATTGTCGATGCCTCACAAGGTGTCGAAGCTCAGACTGTTGCAAACTGTTACACAGCAATTGACCTCAATCTGGAAGTTATTCCTGTACTCAATAAAGTTGATTTGCCTGCCGCTGAACCTGATCGAGTAAAAAAAGAAATTGAAGAAGTTATCGGTTTAGATGCCTCTGAAGCTATCGAAATTAGCGCCAAAACAGGTATTGGCATTGAACCTTTACTTGAACAGTTGATTGAGCTGATACCCGCTCCAGCCGGATCTGAGATAAATAAAACTCAAGCGCTCATTATTGACTCATGGTTTGACAGTTATGTTGGTGTGATAACTTTAGTACGGGTAGTTGAAGGCAGCATTAAGCCTAAACAAAAAATACAAATGATGTCGACCGGGCGAGAATTTTTCGTTGAAAAGGTCGGAATTTTTACTCCTAAAAGGAAAAATACAGACAGTCTGCAAGCAGGCGATGTTGGTTTCATTATATCGGGCATAAAAGATATCGACTCAGCCAAAGTGGGTGATACGATAACGCTCAGTCAAAATCCTGCTGACAGCGCGCTGGCTGATTTTAAAGAAATTCAGCCCCGAGTATTTGCTGGATTGTTTCCGATTAGTTCAGATGACTATGAAGATTGTCGCGAAGCGCTCAAAAAGCTGAAACTGAATGATGCTGCCTTGCACTTTGAGCCTGAAACGTCACAAGCACTCGGTTTTGGTTTTCGCTGTGGCTTTCTAGGTATGCTGCATATGGAAATTGTGCAGGAGCGCCTGGAACGGGAATATGATCTTGATTTAATTACTACCGCACCCACAGTGAACTATCAAGTTGTAACGACAGCGGGTGATGTAATTGAAATACATAATCCTGCTGACTTGCCACCTATTAATCAAGTTGACCATATAAAAGAGCCCATTATTCAGGCGAACATTTTATTACCCGAGGCTTATATTGGGTCGGTTATCACACTCTGTATAGAAAAACGTGGCGTTCAGAAAGATATCCGCTATATGGGAAGCCAGGTGGCACTTACTTTTGAGATACCCTTAAGTGAGGTTGTGCTCGATTTCTTTGATCGATTAAAGTCAGTGAGTCGAGGGTATGCATCATTTGACTACGAACTACTTCGATTTGATGAGGCTAACCTTGTTAAGCTGGACGTCCTAATCAATACGGAAAAAGTTGATGCTCTGTCATTGATCGTCCATCGCAACAACGCTGATTATAGGGGTCGAGAGTTGGCTGCAAAAATGAAAGAGTTGATCCCTAGGCAAATGTTTGACGTTGCTATTCAGTCTGCTATTGGTTCAAATATTGTGGCTCGAACCAACGTGAAAGCATTGCGCAAAAACGTTACAGCTAAATGTTATGGTGGCGATATTTCGCGCAAAAGAAAGTTATTAGAAAAACAAAAAGCGGGTAAAAAGCGCATGAAGCAAGTGGGTAATGTTGAGATTCCACAAGATGCATTTCTAGCCGTACTAAAAGTTGATGGTTAACAGATACATCTAAAAATAAAAGAGAGTAGGTATTTATGTTCCACACTGATTTTGAATTTTTTTTGTTACTTGCATCGTTAGTAACGGGTCTTATATGGCTAATCGATAGTTTATTTTTTTTACCAAGAAGACAAAAAAATTCTGAAGGCATCGCCCTTTATGAACCGATCCTGCTCGAATATTCAAAGTCTTTTTTCCCCGTTTTGTTAGTTGTTTTAATTTTACGAGGATTTCTGTTCGAGCCATTTCGGATTCCATCAGGTTCAATGATGCCAACGCTTTTAGTGGGAGATTTTATTCTCGTGAATAAGTTTAGTTATGGATTACGTTTACCCGTTATCCATACAAAGCTGAACGATGGCGATAGCCCTAAGCGGGGTGATGTTGCAGTCTTTCGTTATCCACGCAATGAATCGTTGGACTATATCAAACGTGTCATTGGTTTGCCTGGTGACCGTATAGCTTATTACAACCGTCGTTTAACTATTAATGGGGTGCCCTTGCAAACTAAATTTGATCATGATTATCAAGGTCTTGGTGAACTTAATAACATGATTGGAGGTAATGGCTGTGATAAGGTGGATGCTGGTTGCACGGTATTAGTTGAACAGCAAAGTGACGTTAAATATTCGATAATGAATAATTTACAGGTCAGCTATAGTGCTGATGGTGAATTAGAAGTGCCTGCAGGGCATTATTTTGTTATGGGTGATAATCGAGACCATAGTAGTGATAGTCGTGTTTGGGGTTTTGTGCCAGAAGCAAACTTAGTCGGTAAGGCTGTTATGATCTGGATGCATTGGGATTGGCGAAGCAACGGTAATGGGTTAGATATTTCTCGAGTTGGAACGAAAATTTCTCCGTAATTTAAGCGGATTTTTATTTTAACATTTATTGTAACCAGTATTAACAGGAGTAGCCAAATGAAAACTTTAGTTAGATCAAAAAACAAACAAAAAGGTTTATCCAGTTTTGGTTGGATAATCATGATGGTTTTTTTTGCTTTGCTGATTATCTCTCTCCTTAAAGTTTTTCCGATGTACTATGAAAATTACAAAGTGAAGACCGTGCTGAAATCATTGCACCAAAATAGTGATATTGACCCTGAATCAAAACGTGATATTTGGGCGTCACTTAGTAAAGGGCTCTATGTTCAAGGGGCCGAAACAGTGCAACGTGAACATGTGAAAATGACTCGAAAAAATGGTAGGACAACCATTAATATTAACTACGAAACTAGAGCTCCATATTTTGGTAACCTATTTATTGGTGCAAAGTTTAGTGAATCTATAGTAATTGACCGTTGAGCATAAACCGTCTCCAGTCAACATTAGACTATCAATTTAAACAGGAAGAATTGCTCAAGCAGGCACTCACTCACCGAAGTTTCTGTCGCGGTGCTAATAATGAGCGGCTCGAATTTTTAGGTGATAGCGTACTAAGTCTAGTCATATCCCACAATATCTATGAGCAACAGCCAAATGCAAGCGAAGGGGATCTGAGCCGTATCAGAGCATCTTTAGTGAACGAGGCGGCACTCGCTCGGGTAGCGCGTGACATTAATTTAGGAGATTATGTATTGTTAGGTGGGGGTGAACTCAAAAGTGGTGGGTTTCGCAGAGAATCAATACTGTCGGATACAATGGAAGCTATTTTAGGTGCTATTTATTTAGACAGTAATTTCACTCAGGTTCAGAACAGTATCTTGTATCTTTATCGAGTGTATTTACAAAATCTTCCGAGTCAAAGTAATCTAAAAGACCCTAAGACACGACTTCAGGAGTACTTACAAAGTGAAAAAATTGATATTCCAGAGTATGCTGTAGTGAAAATCATTGGCAAATCACACGATCAAACATTTACCCTGACCTGTCGTATCCTTTCCTTGAATATTGAAACCAGTGGCATTGGATCAAGCCGTAAAAAAGCTGAGCAAGATGCTGCAATAAAAGCACTTAAAGTATTAAAAAAATGACAGACTCTTTTAAGACAGGTTACGTTGCATTAATCGGAAAGCCTAACACGGGTAAATCGACGTTGATGAATGCTTTAATTGGCGAAAATTTGAGTATTACAGCACCTCGTCCTCAGACAACTCGTCACCAGATTTTGGGTATCAAGACAACTGAAAATTCTCAGTGCATCTTTATCGACACACCAGGCATGCATGATGCGAACCATAAGGCCATTCATCGTTATATGAACAGGGCCGCCACCAGCATGTTGCCTGACTCTGATCTTATTTGTGTATTACTAGATATCAAAAAATTCAATGGTGATGACGAAAAAATCTTGCAGCGTGTGAGCCAATATAAAAATGTTATTATTGTTTTAAATAAAATTGATTTACTGAGTAAACAGGCCTGTTTGCCAGTTATGCAAAAAATATCTTTGCTGATGCCTGATACTGAAATCGTTCCAATATCAGCACTAGAAAACGAAAATCTAGATAGGCTTGAGGAACTCATGCTGAGCTATCTGCCCGAGGGCGTGCCTCAGTTTCCAGACGACCAATTAACCGATAAATCAATGCGCTTTATTGCATCTGAAATTATTCGAGAAAAGCTGTTTCGGCTTTTAACACAAGAGTTGCCCTATTCAATCACGGTCAGCATAGATCACTATAAAGTTGAGACTGACATCACTCGAATATCATCAACTATATGGGTTGAGCGAAAGTCTCAAAAACCGATAGTAATCGGTAAAAATGGTAGTCTTCTTAAAAAAATTGGCATACAGGCGCGAACAGATATTCAACATTTAATAGATGCTAAAGTCTATTTACAGCTATGGGTGAAAATACGTGAAGATTGGGCTGATGACGAACGCTCATTAGCTGCGTTTGGTTACACTGATGCTAACGAGAGTTTCTGACCAGCCAGCCTACCTGTTACATAGACGTGACTGGCAAAATACAAGCCTAATACTCGACTTATTGACCAGTGACTTTGGTCGAGTAAGTGTTTTAGTGAAAGGGGGTAAAAATAGTCGATCTAAAGCTTTCTATCAGCCCTTTACTCGTTTATCGGTTAGTTGGACTGGGCGACACGACTTGAAAACACTGGTCGGTATTGATGGCGTTAGCTTGCCTGTTGCCGAACACCAATACTTGCCTTTACTTTATGTCAACGAGTTAATTAGTGTTTTTCTTCCAGTCCATGAAACTAATTTAGAACTATTTCAGTTGTACAGTTTGTTACTCCAAAGCATCGATCAAAAGCAATCTGACTTAAGAGAATTTGAGAAGAAATTGATGAATATTCTTGGTTACTTACCGGATACTCGAGTCGATGCTAAAACTAGAATGCCAATCATTGCCACTAAATATTATCAATTTTTTGCGAGTGATGGTTTTGTTATGTGCAGTGAGTTAGCTAAAAATGCTATGGATGGTGCCAGCATTATTGCTTGGAATGGAAGACAATATGACAATCCCAAGGTCATGCAAATAGCCAAAGCTGTTATGCGTTGTATTATAGATTTTAATTTAAACGGGAAAAAATTGAAATCACGGACCATTTATCAACAAATTCAAAATCACCTTTAGTGGAGTATTTCCATGCATCAATTCATTTGATATTTACAAATAAATAGTTATGCGTTCTCCTCTTTTTCCATTTCAATTAGTAATTGTCGAGTTTCATTTTGAATGTTGAATAATTCATCATGAATTTTTAATGTGGTGTTTTGCAACTGCCTGTTTGAAAACGTTGTGATTAGTTGCTGTAAAGAAGTAACAAGTTTTTTTAATTTAGGTAGGCTTATATAGCAGGTCGTGCCATGAAGTTTATGAAGTATGGCAGATAATCTTTCTTTATCATTTTGAAACGCTGCAGATTTTAACTGCAGCTGTAAATTAGGTATGTCTCTGATTAAAATCTCAAGAATCTTGCATAGAATTACTTTGTTATTTTGAGACAGCTTTAACGACTGTTTAAAATCAAAGGAAGAACTTGGGACAACAATCGATTGATCCGTGACGGCCACTTTTTCTAGTTTTGTAAAATCTGTATTGGTAAAACTGGAACTATCCAAAATACGGCGAAATTTTTCTTCATCAATAGGCTTGCTGAGGTAATAATCGAAGCCTAATGTCAATAAACGTTGTTCCTCATTATCAAGGATATTAGCAGTTAACGCCACGGTTGGTGTTTGATCCTGTTTATTTTCAATCCGCATCATTTTGAGTAATTCAACCCCATCAATTTCTGGCATTTGAATATCTAACACAATGAGGTCAAAGCTTTCTTTTTTGTAAAGGGCCATTGCCTCAAGTGCACTCTCCGCTTCATAAACCTGATGGCCCCATAGACCGATAAGTTCACTGGCCAACTTGAGGTTTATTTGATTATCATCGACCAGTAAGACTGTTTTTGAAGACGAGGGTAAGGACGGTATCGATGAAATCTTGGTCGAAATATTTACGAGTGGTGAACTAAGTGATTTTTGTAAATTTTGGCTATTAGTGGTGGCAGAAATGAACTCAAGGTTTAAATTCCATAGCGTTTTAACCATGGTTTGATCGTAATGCATAACAATAATACGAGTCTGATCCATGGAAATATTCTTCAACATCTGTTTTAAATCAAAATTGAAATGACGTAAGTCAATCACTAAAAAATCAATATGCCTCAAGAATTTTTGAATTTTTGAATTGATAGATTCTGCACTATCAGATCCAGATAAAAACATGGATTCAGTGGCAATCTCTGCCCTGTCAAATAAAGATATAATTTCTTGAAGACAAGTTTTCCTACTAGATAAAATGAGAGCTATTTTATTATCAAGAGGTATTTCTTTAATGTCCTTAGGCATTGACGTTAACAAAAAGGGTAGATGGACTGAAAATTTAGTACCAACGCCTATTTTGCTTTGCATCGATATTTCACCTGCCATTAACCCAACTAAATTTCTACTAATGACGAGCCCCAATCCTGTTCCTTTAAAGCGGCGGTTAGACGCTGTTTCAACTTGTCTAAAGGCTTCAAATAAATTTTTCTGATCATCTTCAGATATACCAATGCCGGTATCTTCAATGGTAATTAAAATATTGACGTCAGATTCTGTTTGTTGTTCTACAGCAACTCTGATGACTACCTCACCTTCATCAGTAAACTTGATGGCATTGCCTATTAGGTTGAGTAGTACTTGCTTTAGTCTGAGTTTATCACCACAAACAAATTGCGGCGTGTCGCTGTAGATAATTAAAACGAGATCAATGTTTTTTGACAGTACGTTGATAAAAAGAATATCGCGAGTTTGTTGTATAGCCTCATATAGATCAAAGTTGCCGTCTACTATTTGAAGTTTTCCTGATTCCATTTTTGAAAAGTCCAGAATCTCACTGATAATATCAGTGAGATCATTGGTCGATTTTAAGATGATATCTGCATAACGCTTTTGGGTTGGATTCAAATCAGATTGCGATATTAGGTTTATAAAGCCTTTTATGCCATTAATTGGGGTTCTTATCTCATGGCTCATATTGGTCAAAAAAATAGACTTTATTTCATTAGCATTTTGAGCTTCATCCTTAGCTAATTTAAGTTCACTATTCTTACTTTCTAAATCACCAATCGCTTCACTTAATTGTTTTGTGGCGAATTGTATTTTTTCATTTAATTCATTTCTATTGGCCAGTAATGACTCAGTCATTTGATTAAAACCTTTTTGTAACTCCCCAATCTCACTTTTTTCAAATGAAATAATAACCTCACCTAGTTGCCCCTTTTCAACTTTTTTTATGTGTTCCAGCAATTTAAATATGGGACGTGTAACTTCACTGCCTATAACAAAACTCAGCATCAGTAAAATGCATAGAATGACAAAGAAAAGTGAAATCGAGTCATTCCATATGTTCGCTTTGATTATTTCAAATTGTCGATGAGACATATTAAGGTGTACCCAACCAATTACCTTACCCTCATATTTATAACTTTGATCTAAATCAAGTGATCTGGTTTCTTGAAGTGTTTGTGAAATAATCGGTAAGCGGTAGTAAAAGTAACTGTTTGTGTTTTTTGAGTCATATTCTTTTGAAACTGATGTCGCTATTGCCTTACCGTTTTCGTTGTACGCAGATGCAAGAATAATTGCATTTGTGTCTATTGTCTTATTAAGTAAGTGTTGTATAGGCTCGTATTGGCCTGACAACATATTAAGCTCAGAAGCACTAGCCAGTTGTTGGGCAAATATTCTGTTGTTACTTTGCAGCAGGTCATAAGCATGATCAACATTATTTCTGAAATGACTGTATGTTAAAAAGGTGTTGACTAATAATGCTGGAACTAGCGCGATGAGCAATATTTGATATTTAACGCCTATTTTTTTCAAAGCCCTAACCCATTCACCTGATAGGAGAGTTCTGTGTCATTAGACTGATTGACAAAGGCAGACTGAGTCGCCCCGCTATTTAATATGATCGTAAAATAGAGTTTAAATTGAATGATGAGCTGTCTGCTAGAGTTTGATTTAAGTAAGAATGTCTTTGACTACGACTAAATTAAAGACGATTTGGTATTGTTCTTTGACTTAGTGTTGGTTTGCTCTTGTAATCAATTCTGACCAACAGAGTCTATCTGGTTATTAATTTAATTTTAAACACAGTAAGCATAGCTTAAACTAAAATTTTTGAGTGATTGACTCGTCATTTTTTAATAAAGCCAATATCTTTAATCTGCAAAACTTTCAAAGACACTGTTTAAATCTGATTTACAATTTAGAATATTGTTGATTTCACTGTTGTTCTTAAACTCAAATCATATTACTAACAAAATCGCGTAGTAAGCCATACGTCATTCAAGTAAAATAAAATTAAACTTATTACTCCAACGGACAAGTAACCTATCGCCCAAATAAGGCCTTTTTGATCATGACGCTTTTAGAAGACACCATAGGCAATACACCGCTCGTTTCATTGCAGCGAATAGTCGGTCAAAGTGGAAACCGTATCTCGGTCAAGCTGGAAGGAAATAACCCTGCGGGGTCTGTGAAAGACAGAGCTGCCTTCAGTATGATAAATCGTGCAGAGCTCCGTGGAGAAATCGCTCCTGGTGATACTTTGGTCGAAGCAACCAGTGGTAATACTGGTATTGCGTTGGCGATGGTGGCCGCTACCAAGGGCTATCATTTGATTTTGGTCACGCCCGACAACATGACCCGGGAGCGACATATTACGATGAGTGCCTATGGAGCAGAAATTATACTTGTGACTAAAGAGCAGGGCATGGTTGGGGCAAGAGATCTGGCGATCAAAATGCAATCGCAGGGCAAAGCCAAGTTGCTTGATCAGTTTGCTAACCCTGATAACCCGCTTGCTCATTTTGAGACCACCGCACCAGAAATCTGGCAGCAGACCAATCAAACAATCACCCATTTTGTATGTTCAATGGGAACAACAGGTACCATTGTAGGCTGTTCGCGCTACTTCAAAAAAATTGACCCATCAATTCAAATTATTGGTGTTCAACCCGAGGATGGATCAGTGATTGTCGGTATTCGGCGCTGGCCTAAGGAGTACGTCCCCAAAATTTATGATTCGACTAATGTTGATCGCATTATGGATATATCACAGAGTCAGGCTGAACAAACTGCGCGACAGTTGGCATCGCAAGAAGGTATTTTTTGTGGCGTGTCGTCAGGCGGTGGTGTTGCTGTTGCTTTGCAAGTTTTACAGCAGCTTGAAGCTGAACAAGTCACTAATGCTCATATTGTCACCATCATTTGTGATCGAGGTGATCGTTATGTGTCATCTCACTTATTTGAATAAGTAAGATAAGAATGAACCATCAAACGCTGGTTGATAACAAGCCATTAATAACAACCTAATAATAATTTAGCTATGAACGTATTAACATTTAAACTTAAAACCATTCCTGATATAGACGGTTGTCGAAAGCTATATGACTTGCATGGATTATCAGATGATGATGTTGCCCAAGCGGTTTTTCATAAAAAACGACAGGAGTCTAATACCGAATTATTACCTCATCACCTGCAAAAAGTAATTGCAGTTTCTACGGTGCTTCGAACAGGCGATCAATTTAAAGTATGGTCATTGGGTTCAGTAGACTCTAGTGAGCAGGATTTATTACAGCGTTTTTATAGCGGGTTAGCTCGTTATACGCCTAAGCTATTGTCTTGGGGTGGAGATAAATTTGATTGTCCAGTAATTCACTATCGCTCATTGTTATATCCGGTTAATGCTGATCATTACTGGGAGTCTGGACAGAACGATAACCGCTTTCTAAAGGACAATTATTCCAGTCAATCTAACCATCGGCACACTGACTTAATGGATCTTCTGTCTGGATTCCAATCCAATGCCAGTGCACCACTGAACGAAATAGCTACGCTTTGTGGTTTTCCTGGCGACATGGGCATCAATACCAATGAACAAATATGGAACAGCTATCAAGCCAGTGGAATCAAAGACATCCGCGACGCTTGTGAAACAGAGGTATTGAAAACTTATCTTGTATATCTTCATTTACAGCGTAATCGTGGCATGGTCGATCAAGCTCAATATGAATCTGAATGTCAAATGGTGCGTGATAACCTTATTGCATCTGATCAATCTCACTTAATTACATTTGAAAAAACCTGGCTTGACCAGTAGAGGATTAAATAATGGCCGATCGTAAACGCCGTAATCGATTACCCGAGCCGGCCACTGTCGTGATTGAAGGCATGTCACATGAAGGACGTGGCATAGCGCATATCAATGGCAAAACTGTTTTTGTGTTTGGTGCTTTGATTGGTGAAGAGGTCAAAATTCAGATTCGGAAATCGAATAAAAAGTACGACGAAGCAATAACGCTTGAAGTCCTTCGAGCTTCTGATGCTCGTATTGAGCCCAAATGTGCCGCCTTCAGAGTGTGTGGTGGTTGCAGTTTGCAACACATGAGTAGTGACGACCAAGTGGCATTCAAGCAGCAATCGTTAATCGATACTATGCAGCACGCCGACATCACCATTGGAAGCGTAATGCCTGCATTACGCTCTCATCCCTGGGGTTATCGAAAAAAGGCGCGTTTAGGTGTTAAGTTTGTGCGAAAAAAAGGGCGCTTATTAGTCGGGTTTCGGGAAAGAAGCGCACCTTTCTTGGCTGATATGGTGCAATGTGAGGTATTAATACCAGAAGTAGGTGAACATCTTCAAGAATTGTGCGCCCTAATAGACGGACTAGACGCAAAAGAAACTATCCCTCAAATTGAAGTCGCTGCTGACAATGACCAGATTGTATTGGTATTTCGTCATTTAGAAGACTTGACAGGACATGACTATGAAGCCCTAACGCTGTTTGCTAAAAGCACAGGCTTCTGGCTCCAACTGCAATCAGCAGGGCCCGATAGCGTTGTTAATTTGTATCCTGAACACCAACGTTTAAGCTTCGTACCGTTGAAGGATGAGAACATCAAGATTGGCTTTAGTCCGGTCGATTTTATTCAAGTCAACACAGAGATCAATCAACAAATGGTTTCACAGGCACTGCATCATCTAGACTTAAAACCGACCGATCGTGTGCTTGACTTATTTTGTGGGTTAGGTAACTTCACTTTACCGATGGCCCGTCGCTGTGCTCAGGTTGTCGGTATTGAAGGTGATGAGCCTATGGTCGGTCGTGCCAAACAAAGTGCAATCGATAACGGCATTGGAAATACCGAATACTTTGCGACTGACCTGACTAAACCAGAACTCGATGCTAGTTGGATGCGTGAAAAATTCAACAAAATACTCATCGATCCACCCCGATCTGGCGCGATGGAGATAGCTGAAATTATCAACCGATTCAAAGCGCAAAAAATAGTCTATATATCCTGTCAACCATCTAGTTTAGTGCGTGATAGTAAAATTATTTGTAGTCATGGTTATAAGCTTGAACACTTAGGTATTATGGATATGTTCCCACAAACAGCCCACGTAGAATCGATGGCTGTCTTCACCAAATAAAAATCCTAACCAATCACTCAATCACAAAAAAATATGAGGAGGCGACGTGAAAATAGTCAGCGCAATTATAAAACCATTCAAACTCGATGATGTTCGGAGCGCCCTGTCAGACATAGGCATTAACGGCCTAACAGTGTATGAGGTGAAAGGCTTTGGCCGTCAGAAAGGCCACACTGAACTCTATCGAGGGGCCGAATACGTCGTCGATTATATTCCGAAAATGAAACTTGATATCGCAGTTGACGATGAGCAGGTTGATTTGGTAATTGACACCATTGTGGAATCTGCTAGAACAGGAAAAATAGGTGATGGCAAAATATTTGTGACTAATCTAGAAAATGCTGTTCGTATAAGAACCAGCGAGTCTGGGTCGATAGCATTGTAGACTAATAGAGCAAGACAAAGCCTTGTTATTGTTCTCGTTTTAACCCTAGTTTTCTTATAGCTCCTTGCTGAGATCTTCTTGAAATTCTTCTGCCTCATCAAGTTTTTCTAATTCATCATTGGCAACTGCCTCGGCGTAATCCACTGCATCAGGTGCATTATATTCTGCGATGGGGGTACCAATTGAACCAGAGGCAATGAGTTGAGACTGGTCTTTGACATCCAGTCCCGCACGGGACTGAATTCGGATTAAGGTGAAAAGTAAGATTAAGCCGAATATTGAGGCGATTCCCCAAAAGAAAAATGTCACATTGTAGAGGTCCATAAAGAAAGCGATAATAATTGGCCCAGTACTAAGGCCAATGCCTGATACCATTACTAAGCTACCACTAGCTGCTACAATTTGATGTGGTTCGAGTCGATCGTTCGCGTAAGCAATACAGATTGAGTACATTGGCATGGCCGCACCACCAAGTAAGGCAATACTGGCAAAAAAAGCAAAGCTACCTTTTGGTAGGGCAATGGCTGCCATACAGCCCACAATGGCAACCACCGAAATAACTGCCATTACTAGGCGGCGGCTCACTCGATCTGAAATATAACCAATAGGCCATTGGGTCATTAATCCACCGATCAGAAAGCAAGCCATAAAAATAGAAATCGACTTTACATCAACCAATACATTGCTAGCGTAAATAGCACCCATACCAAATATAGTGCCATGCGCCATTCCCGTTAAACCATTGCCAATGACGGCAAGGGGTGATGCCTTGTAGAGTTCAACTACAGACATATTTCCAGATTCACCAAAAGCAGGTGCTGGTTTTGCGGTAAGCAACATCGGGATCAGACCAAATGAAATAATAACCGATGTTAGAATAAATAAATCGATTGCGTTGGGTTCAGCCAGGTTCAGTAAAAACTGACCCGAACCCATCCCGAGTGTTGTCAGCACCATGTAAACTGAAAGCACCTTTCCGCGCGTTTCATTACTAGCACGATCATTCAGCCAACTTTCAGTAACGACATAAATACCGGCAAAGCATATGCCAGTGACGATCCGCATCATGGTCCATCCCAGTGGTGAAATGTAGACGCCATGTAATAAAATTGAAATGGAAGCCAGTGAAGCGAGTGCTGAAAAAACACGAATGTGCCCAACTCGCCTCACCAAATAGGGAGCCAAGAACGAACCTATAAAAATACCAACGAAGTAACCTGACATCATAATGCCGGTGGTGAAAGTTGAGAATCCTTCTACGCCTGCCCGCACCCCAAGAAGCGTTCCCTGAAGTCCATTCGCTAGCATCATGCATCCAATGCCAAGCAAAATTGCCCAAGATGCCGACAGATCCTTCCACATGAAACAAACTCAGTTGAAACCGGCATTGCCGATGATTTAAAAGGAGCGCATAATATTCGTGTTTTTGTCACATAACAGTTTTAAATGCGACGCATTAAAGTGGATTTTAGGCAAGTTAAAGTCGCTTTGTAACGGGGCTTAATTAAGGCCAGTTTAGATAAAACCGGTATGAATAGAACGAGTTCAAATTAAATTAGCATAAGACAATTCAATCGCTTGCTGTTCCAAATCCAAAATGGATTGATACTGACTTAATTCAACATCAACAAACTCGGCAAGACGCAGGCATTGTCTGTGTTGATCAGGCAGCATGTTTAATGCCTCATTGAATTGAAATGTTAGCCGCCTTGGGTCAGTAACCTTTAATCTTGAATGAGGCATAACAAACGGTAATCCGCAGGTCTTTTCGCTAAAACCAATAGACCTTACTCTGGCGGCAAGTGCTGGCCAAGCATCGGCAATAAGTGCGAAACTAACGCTATCAATAGCCGCTAAATCGGCTCTACCTTCACCCACTTCGACCAAGCTTTGTCTATGCGAACCAGATTCTATTATGCGAGAGAAAAAAGCTTCCCCCTTGCTTTTTTCTTGAGCTATTGGGGCCACTGCATGACGAAAAACATTCATTCCACTATTAGAATTTTGTCCATTTACGACCGCCACTCCTTGATAGCCGTCGTGAAGTGATTGGATTTCGCTATCCACTGAAGTAACAAATAGGCTGGCGTTGTTTTGACCGTAACATCCCGGGGCATCAAATACAGGAACGCAAAACGGACGCAGTTTATTTTTTAAATTCTTCATCAGTGGGTAGCCGCAGGTATGGCCTATATATAGATGGTCATCCGATAAAGTTATTGAGTCTGTTTCGAAGCGAATTGTTGAATCCAGTGAGTCGTCGATTACATCGTTAAAGAGGTTAAAAAATGCTTGCCACGCGACTTTTAAATCATCTGTAAAGGCATACATGCCACAGCTAATGAATGGAGACGTTAAGCTTTGAAGGTCGTTGGTTGATATCATTTAATGCTGAGTTTTGTTTAAATTTGGCTTTTAATCGCCGTCCGGTAATCATTAACAACATATCCTATTGAAAGGGTTTGAAGCAAGCATGTAAATGTTTTGTTAAATTAACAATGTAGTTTATAAAAAACAACAATTACTAAGTAGACCAGTTAATACTAAATGCAATAACATTATCTTAATAAATAAGTCAATCCAATGGGTATTTCACATGGCTAGCAGAAGATCTCGCAAACGTAACACCACGCCTGATCAACTAGTGGGTGTTAATGCACAGCAATTATTTAATCCCTATTCACCCATCCGTGTTCTGAATGAGGACGATCTTGATTTAATTCACGATGGTGCGATGCGAATTCTTGAGGAAATTGGCTTACATGTAATGAATAAAAAGGCTTTGGCAATTTATGAAAAAGAGGGCGCCAAGGTAGACTGGGATAAGCAGTACGTTTTTATTGATCGTTCAATTGTTATGAAACGACTGCAAACAGTGCCTTCAGAATTCACTATGCATGCTCGTAATCCGGATCGAAATCGACTGATAGGGCGAAATGCAATCAACTTCACTTCGGTTGCCAGCGCCCCCAATAGTTCCGATCTTGAAGGCGGGCGGCGCACTGGAAACTTCGAAGATTATTGTAACTTTCTTCGACTATCTCAAAGTGCCGGTGTCATTGACTTTCTTACTGGTTATCCAGTAGAACCCATTGATATACCTCCTGCAACACGGCATTTAGACGCCTCATTAGCCGCTTATACCTTAACCGATAAATCATTTAGCTTATATTGTCTTGGTGGTGGTCGCGTTAATGATGGGATCGAAATGGCTGCAATTGCCCGTGGCGTTGATAAAGAAACTATGAAGAATGAACCCAGTATCATTACTGTGGTGAACACTAATTCTCCATTATTAGTCGATGACTCAATGCTGGATGGCCTAATTGAAATGGCCGAGAACGGACAGCCAACCATTGTTACGCCCTTTACGCTTTCGGGTGCTATGTGTCCTATTACACTGGCAGGGGCGTTGGCGCAGCAAACCGCTGAAGCGCTAGGTGTAATTATTTTGTCGCAAATGGTTAGGCCTGGTGCACCGATGGTGATGGGTGGATTCACCTCGAATGCTGATATGCGTACCGGCGCTCCTGCATTTGGCACGCCTGAATATACCAAGGCGGCATTAGCCAGTGGCCAATTGGCACGACGCTATAATATTCCTTTTCGTTCATCCGCACCTAACGCTTCAAATTGTGTTGACGCCCAAGCCGCTTGGGAGACACAAATGTCTTTGTGGGGGGCCGTTATGGGTCATGCTCAAATCATTAAACATGCGGCAGGTTGGCTAGAAGGGGGACTTTGTGCCTCGTTTGAAAAGTTTATTATTGATATTGATATGCTACAAATGATGGCAGAAACCTTAAAACCAATAGAAGTGAGTGAGGCAACATTAGCGCTGGATGCAATTAAACAAGCCGGTCATGGTGGACATTTCTTTGGAACCACCCATACCCTGGCTAATTACAAGACGGCCTTCTATGAACCCATCGTGTCAGACTGGAGTAACTTTGAAAGTTGGGAAGAAAATGGCTCAAAAACAGCCTTTGAACGAGCTAACAAAGTCTATCGGCAACGTTTAAAAATCTTTCAGTCACCGGCGATGGACGATCAAATTAGAATATCACTCGAGTCTTATGTATCGCAGAGACGGCGTGAGTTGGAGTTAACCCGATGAGATTTCATCCATGAAATTGCAAGAAAGAGTCACGTTATTTCAAAACCGGCTGGAGCAGGTGATTGCCCAAAGTGGTTTGAATCGCTCTAAATTTGCAACATCAATATCAGTCGATAGGTCCACTCTTTCTCAACTACTCTCGGTTGCTAATGTGCGTTTGCCACGAGCAGACACGATAGCTTCAATTGCTGAAGTGCATCAAATTAGTATTGATTGGTTGCTTGGCCTGACACAACAAGGGACCCTAGCGACTCAAATGGTTGAAGAGGCGTTTGACGTCGATGATTTTGCTGACACCATCTTTGACAAACACTTGCAATGGCATCGTGAGGCAACGGGTTACAAAATAAGGTATGTGCCGACAACTCTTCCGGACTTGCTCAAAACAGAGGCGGTTGCTGAATATGAATTCAATCGCTATGGTTCTGGTAAAGTGAATCAGAGCGTTCGCGATAATCAATTACTGTTGTTACAACAACGCCATCCCGGTAGTGAGCTTGAAACTTGCACCACAATTCAATCTCTTCGATTATTTGCCAATGGTCAAGGCATCTGGAAAGATCTGGGTGTTGCTGAACGTAAAGCACAATTGCAGCGTATGATCGAACTTAATCAAGAGTTATACCCTGGTTTTCGATGGTATCTATTCGATGGTAAAGAAACTTATTCTTCGTCATTTACCATTTTTGGGCCATTACGTGCGACGTTATTTATTGGTAACCTTTATGCAGTGGTCAACAGCATTGAACATATTCGTAAGCTGACGGCTCGCTTTGACGACTTAATTCGGATGGCGATAGTCCACCCGCATGAAATTCAAGTCACGCTAGAGAGTCTAACGAAAGAATGTAAATAGCCAGTTCAGAAAAGCAATTCAGACAATACGCTTATATAGTAACAGGGGAGAAGCTAAGATGAATCAATCATACGACGCCATAATTATTGGTGCAGGCATTATAGGTGCAGCCACATCACTGGCACTCGGACGAAAGGGTTGGCGCGTGCTTAATATTGATAAACTTCCCGCTTGTGGTTATGGCTCCACCTCTGGTTCCTGCGCCATAATACGGCCTTATTATTCCACCATTGATGGTTCTGCAATGGCCTATGAATCACATTTTTATTGGAAGAATTGGGCAGACTATTTAGGCGATGCATCCGCTAGCGAAACAATGCTCGATGAAAGTGGTTTAATCAAGTACGTCAACTGCGGATCGATGGTGATGAAGACGGAGCTCAATGAAAATCTAAAGCCCTGTCTAGATATGATGGATGAACTTGACTGCCCATACGATGAATTTAGCCCAGAACAACTTCGAGAAAAATTGCCCGTATGGAATACCGAATCATACTACCCGGTTAAATTACCGGATGATCCGGCATTTGGTATTGCTAACGAAACACCGTTAGGTGGCGCAATACTTTTCCGAGCAGGGGGGTACATTACTGATCCTCAATTAGCAACACACAATATTATGCGGGCAGCCGAACGGGTGGGTGGGACTTTTATTTATAATCGTAGTGTGGTCGGAATTAGGCAAGGAAATGGCCGCGTTTGTGGGGTTACTCTTGATAATGGCGATACGATCGCCACGCCGGTTGTACTCAATGCGGCTGGACCTCATTCGTCGAAAATAAATCAACTGGCTGATGTCGAAAAAAACATGAAAGTGAAGACACGTGCTTTACGTCAAGAGGTCGCACATGTACCTCTGCCAGAAGGTTACAATCCCGATACAGCCTGTGTCACCTCTGATAGTGACATTGGTGTTTATACCCGTCCTGAACACGGCAATAATTTACTAATTGGTAGTGAAGATCCGCCGGTTGATCAACACGAATGGGTCGATCCCGACGATTATAATCGCGAGTTCACAGAACAATGGCGGACTCAGGTATTGCGCGTATGCCAGCGGGTGCCAGCTCTCGAAGTACCGAACAAAATTCAGGGTGTTGTCGACTTATACGATGTCAGCGACGATTGGATTCCTATTTATGACAAGTCTGATTTAGCTGGATTTTATATGGCCATAGGCACTAGTGGTAATCAGTTTAAAAATGCACCGATTGCAGGTGAAATGATGGCCAATATTATCGAAGCCTGTGAGCAAGGTAATGATCAGGACAGTAACCCGATCGATTTATATCTGAAGTATATAGACCGCACGGTTTCTAGTGGTTTTTATTCGCGATTGCGAGAAGTTAATCAAGACAGTAGTTTTTCAGTGCTCGGTTAGTGAAGGAAAAGTAAACAATGAGATCTCATGTACAAGTAGTCGTTATTGGTGGCGGTGTTATCGGTTGTAGTGTTATTTACCACCTGACCAAACTGGGTTGGAAAGATGTCATGCTGATCGAGCGTTCGGAGCTGACATCAGGTTCAACCTGGCATGCGGCGGGCGGTTTTCATACGCTCAATGCGGATACCAATATGGCGGCGTTACAAGGGTATACGATAGGTTTATACCGTGAATTAGAAGAGATAACGGGGCAATCCTGTAGTTTGCATCATGTTGGTGGTATCACATTGGCGGCAACACCAGAACGAATGGACTTTTTAAAGTCAGCTAGAGCGATGCATCGCCATATGGGGCTTGATACTGAATTGATCACGCCTGAAGAAATCCGCAAGCTAAGCCCAATTACGAATACTGATGGCATCATTGGCGGCCTTTATGATCCTCTTGATGGACATCTCGACCCGTCCGGCACAACCTACGCTTATGCCAAGGCAGCTCAAAAGCAAGGGGCTGAAATTATTTTGCGCAATCCCGTATTGGAAACTAATCAACAATTAGACGGCAGTTGGGAAGTTGTTACTGAACAAGGCACTATTATTGCCGAGCATGTTGTTAACGCGGCAGGGCTATGGGCAAGAGAAGTGGGCGCTATGGCTGGTGTTTACCTGCCTTTGCACCCAATGGAACATCAATACTTTGCAACTGACGATATACCCGAAGTGATGCAGCATGATACTGAGCTACCCCATGTAATGGATCCTGAAGGCGAAAGTTACTTACGTCAAGAAGGCCGTGGTTTGGTTATAGGTTTTTATGAGCAAAACTGTGAATCTTGGGGGGTTGATGGAACGCGTTGGGATTTTGGACATGAATTGCTGGAAGAAAATCTTGATCGAATTAGTGATTCGATGGAAATTGCATTTCATCGTTATCCAGTGCTAGCAAAAGCGGGCATCAAATCAATTGTTAACGGTCCGTTTACGTTTGCACCTGACGGCAATCCACTGGTGGGTCCTGTCCCTGGCTTAAGAAACTACTGGTCTGCTTGCGCGGTTATGGCAGGCTTTAGTCAAGGTGGTGGTGTCGGACTGACTTTGGCAGAATGGATGATCAATGGTGAGCCTTCTCGAGATGTTTTTGCAATGGACGTTGCGAGATTTGGAGACTATTGCACGAGGTCATACACTCGATTAAAAGTACGTGAAAACTATCAAAAGCGTTTTTCAGTTTCTTACCCAAATGAAGAGTTACCGGCGGCACGACCATTAGATACTACTCCAGCCTATGGTCTTTGGCAGCAAAAAAATGCCGTGTTTGGCTCTGGTTATGGCATGGAACAAGTCAACTATTTTGCAGCTGAAGGCGAAGAGCCTTACGAAATTCCTTCTTTTAGACGTTCCAATGCGTTTGATATTATCGGTGAGGAATGCAGGGCCGTGCGTAACGGTGTAGGGCTTAACGAAATACATAATTTTGGTAAGTATGAAGTGTCAGGCACCGGTGCATTCGACTATTTAGATATCATCATGGCAGGTAAAATTCCAGAAGTAGGGCGGTTAAGTTTAAATCCAATGCTCAGCAATCAGGGCAAAATAATCGGCGATTTTACAGTTGCTCAGGTCCGCAAAAACGTATTTCAGCTGACCGCTTCCTATACAGCTCAGGCTTATCATATGCGCTGGTTTTGCCAAAATCAGCCAGAGCAGGGTGTGAACATTAAAAATATCTCTAAGCAACGAATCGGATTTCAAATTGCAGGTCCGAAGGCGCGGGAGTTATTACAAAGAGTCACTCGTACTGATATATCAAACGAGGCTTTTCCGTTTTTATCAGTAAAAGAAATGGAAGTTGGGCAATGCCAAGCTATCGTGCAACGAGTAAGTTATACCGGTGATAGAGGCTATGAAATATTTGTGCCCGTTCATCACCAGGTCGCACTTTATCAAATTATTAGTGAAGCAGGAAAAGACTTAGGGTTGAGACCTTTTGGAATGCGCGCAATGATGAGCCTGCGTTTAGATAAATCGTTCGGTTCATGGATGCGTGAATATAAACCCGACTATACGCCCTTAGAAACAGGTCTTGATCGTTTTGTCGATTACACTAAGGCAACTAACTTTATTGGCAAAGCAGCGGTATTAGCGGAAAAAAAAGCGGGTGTTGACCGTCAATTATGCACCTTTATTGTCGATGCTCAAGATGCTGACGTGAATGCCTATGAACCCATTTGGCATGGTGGTAATGTAGTGGGTTTTGTAACCTCTGGCGGCTACTCACACTACAAACAAAAAAGTATAGCATTTGGTTTTCTACCTAATGAACTCGCGACAGAGGGACAGCAGGTTGAGATTGAATTATTGGGCGAAATGATACCGGCTCACCTCTATTTTACGCCATTATTTGACCCCAAAAACGAATATTTACGGGGATAAGTTATTGCCAGTCGAAAATAGCTTATTAATTCACTTGAAGAAATTATTGATTAATGAGGCCGGCTTTACTTTAAGCAAACTAACTTTTCTCCACGGACTCAGTTTCGATCTAATCAGTCATATCAAGCATTTAGTGAAATCAATCAGCATTCAGGCCAACTATTTCATCGTCTTTGGTTATTTAAAGGCATGAGAACGGATAAGCTTATACATTCAATAATTTTATGGGTGCAACAGCGTTATCTATTTGGCAGTTGCATGCGGACGATTTATAGTCATTAACTAAAATCTTATAACTGTAATAATTGTTCTCACAAATGATGGGGGCAAGAGGAGGCTACGTTGGTAACACTTGTAAATCCCCATGGCGGTGAATCGCTAAAACCACTTTTGCTTGAAGGTGATGCACTCATTGCAGAATCTAAGCGTGCAGAAACTTTACCTAAGATTAATATTTCGTCGCGCGAATCGGGTGACCTTATTATGTTAGGTATTGGCGGGTTCACGCCACTTAATGGCTTTATGTCAAAAGCCGATTGGCAAGGTGTTTGCGATAATATGCACATGTCTAACGGTTTATTTTGGCCAATTCCAATTACGCTTTCAACTGATACAGTCAGTGCTGAATCAATTGGTGTTGGCAGTGAAGTGGGTCTGTACGATGGCGAGTCGGGTCAACTTATTGCGACAATGCGAGTTGATGAAAAATATACCATCGACAAAGCACACGAATGCTCCACCGTTTATAAAACCACCGATGCCGAGCATCCAGGTGTAGCCATGGTAATGGCCCAAGGGGATGTTAATTTAGCAGGTCCGGTTAAAGTTTTATCCCGTGGCGGGTTTCCTGAGACTTATGGTAAATTATTTAAAACTCCGGCTGAAACTCGGACTGAGTTTGCTGAGATGGGCTGGAGTCGTATTGCTGCATTCCAAACGCGCAACCCAATGCATCGTTCTCACGAATATCTCGCTAAGATAGCCATTGAAATTTGTGATGGGGTGTTAATTCACTCTTTGTTAGGTAAATTAAAAGCAGGTGATATTCCTGCTGATGTGCGTTCAGAATCGATTGCAAGCCTGTGTGAAAATCACTTCGTTGAAAATACCGTTATGCAGGCAGGCTACCCGTTAGATATGCGCTATGCGGGCCCTCGTGAAGCGTTATTGCACGCACTTTTCAGACAAAATTATGGTTGTTCACATTTGATTGTAGGACGTGATCACGCGGGTGTTGGAGACTATTATGGTCCATTTGATGCGCATCATATTTTTGATGAAATTCCTGAAGACGCATTAGAAACGCAGCCTCTCCGAATTGATTGGACATTCTGGTGTTACAAATGTGGCGGGATGGCTTCAATGAAAACATGTCCACATGAGGCTGAAGATCGTTTGCTGCTGTCTGGCACCAAACTTAGAAAAATGCTGTCAGAAGGTGAAGATCCACCGCCAGAATTTAGTCGGCCTGAAGTCGTTGCTATTTTGCAGAAATATTATGCAGGTTTATCTGATGACCAAAATGTAAAAATCAAATTGGAAGGTCATTCTGGCCAATAGCCGGTTACTATAGCGATGGCGGATATAGCCAACGCTGTAGAGGTTAAATCCTATATTTTTGACCAGATAAAACTGCGGTTAGTTATTCTTTCCGACACCCATGGTTATCTGGACGAAAATATAGCGGCTTTGATTCGCTCGGCTGATGTTGCTATTCATGCAGGTGATGTGATGGATGTTAGTGTGCTTGAGCAAATGCACCCCGCGCTGAAAACGATTGCGGTAGCAGGTAACAATGACGAGCAAGGACTGTGGTCTTCACGTGAAAACTGCTTTACAAAAAAATTGCCGGCTAACGTTTTAGTGCAACTACCCGGTGGAACTATTGCAGTAGAGCATGGGCATCGGTTTGGGTTTTCACAGCCTGATCATAAAAACCTGATAGCTGCCTACCCTGAAGCGAGGGCCATCGTTTATGGTCATACCCATAAACAGCTGATTGATCAGTCAGGTACACCGTGGGTGCTTAATCCTGGTGCGGCTGGATTTGTACGCAATCAAGGCGGGCCTCGCTGTTTAGTATTAAATACAAACCATAACGAATGGATCGTAGAAGCCTGCATTTTCTCTCAGCCTAATGTTGAGGCTGAATCTAAACAACACTGATTTCTAATTTCCAAGCAACTATTCCTCTTAAATAAACACCGGTGTTTTTTATTACCACTATTTAATCTAAAAAAGACGCCTAGTAATATTTCCTGTCGATAGCACGATGGGCTGAAAAGGGTAAAGCTATTTATTTAATGACTGTTTAAGTGCTACACCCAATTAATATGCTTAGTGATTAAATATGGACTATTTAAAATATAGTTTTAGGGATTTATTTATTTAATTTTAAGTTAGTTAAAAGTGCGGCTTATTCTTCATTAAGTTGTTGGGTCCGATAAAGACCTAAATTCTAGTGTTTGGGAGGATCAAGAGATTTCCAGAAAATTTATCCTATTAATTTTAAATTTAAAAATAATTTTATAGATCTAATCCCTATTTGAGAGCCGTAATCAGCTATCAAATTTAATTAATGTTATTGATACGACGATACCTACATCTGAATTACTGAATGCGAATTATTCTGATTTACATTCGCGTTAAATTGGAATACTATACATTTATAAACTATTTATTTAACACTTACTTAATATTTATTAATTTTTTCAAATTCGAGATCTGTTAATTAGACTAACCACCAATAATACAACTGGGAGGTTTTATATATTTATTTAAAAGGTAGGGCATAAAATCCATATGTTCTATTGATAAAACGGTTTCTAAAGCACATACAAGATTTTTATCAGATAGGGTCTAATTATCTCTATACTCTCCATTGTTCCCCCTGCGGAACAATTTTATCTATATGGCTATAAGTTATTCTGCTTTGTATTGCTGCTAGCATTACCCGACAATTTGAAATAATAAAATTTAGGGGAGTGGCAGTAATATGTTCAGTAATAATCCTTTTGCCGAGCTTACGTATACAATTTCTACTGAAGTAATCCAGATAGCTATCGTATTGATGATCTTTTCGGTAATTGCCGGCACTTTATTTGATGTTATTCACAAGAAAAGTGCAAAATATTTCTTCGAGAATTGGCGCAAATCAAACTCAAATGCAATTAAAGAAGTTGGCAGTGGTGAGGTTGCTAAACTGGCAATAGAAACTCTAGTGGTTGACGTGGCTACTTCTTCTGAGTTGGGCCTTTGTGGTACTGATCGTAGAATTGCACACTTGCTGACTATGTGGGGGTTTGTTGCTCACGTATCTGCCACTGTAGCCATGGCAATTGTTGGTAGTGAAGCAGCTATTTGGCCAATGTTGTGGCATTTGGGTGCACTGTCCGTCTGTATCGGTGGATATTGGTTTTGGTTTTTTATTCGTGTTGATGTTTCAGCCGAAGGTAACTCTCCGTTTCGTCTCATACGAGCTGATTTATTTGTGCTCTCATTAGTTGGAACAACAACCTTTGCTTTGCTTTGGTCTTTAACTCAGGGGACCGGTACAGGCTGGGTTTTCTTTGGTTTATACGTACTTTCTGCCGTTGCTTTATTCGGTGGTGTACCCTGGTCAAAATTCTCGCACATGTTTTTTAAGCCTGCTGCAGCATTACAAAAGAAAATATCAAAGGCTGATGGTTCACAAGAAAATATGCCCGATGTTGGAGAGATGAATGATCCAGCGATACAAGCCAAATTTCCTGATCTTCCGATGTATTTGGGTGAGAACCCACCGAACATGGGTCTTGGAATCAAACGTGAAAAGCCACGCCACTATTAACCAACATAAATTGATTGCTGAAAGCAGTCAGTAAAATAAAAATAGTCAGCTCGCTGACAAGCGGAGAGAATTAAATGCCTACTTTTGTATACATGACCCGTTGTGACGGGTGTGGAAACTGCGTCGATATATGTCCTTCAGATATTATGCATATTGACAAAACCACACGTCGCGCCTACAACATTGAGCCTAACATGTGTTGGGAATGTTATTCTTGTGTTAAAGCTTGTCCGCAAAACGCAATTGACGTTCGCGGTTATGCAGACTTTGCGCCACTCGGTCACTCAGTAAGAGTAATCCGTGATGAAGAGAAAGGTGTCATTGCCTGGCGGGTTAAATCTCGCAATGGTGAGATGGACATGAATTTGCTTGCACCTATTACAACTAAGCCTTGGGGTAAGCATATTCCTCAACTAGCAGATGTGCCTGGTCCCTCTAACGAAATGCGCGACAGTCAGTTATTATTCAATGAGCCTAAGTACATCCGCATGGATGATGGTGATATACACACTCTGAAATCTAATAAACTTAAGATGAAACTAGGGGTTTATTACTAATGCCTAATACAATAATAGAAGACAATATTGATGTTCTAATTGTGGGCGCTGGACTTGGTGGCACGGGTGCTGCTTTTGAAGCGCGCTATTGGGGCCAAGATAAAAAAATCATTATTGCTGAAAAAGCCAATATTGACCGTTCTGGTGCTGTAGCTCAAGGGCTATACGCCATTAACTGTTACATGGGTACTCGCTTCGGTGAAAATAATCCTGAAGATCACGTGCGCTATGCACGAATGGATTTGATGGGAATGGTTCGTGAAGATTTGTTGTTTGATATGGCTCGTCACGTTGATTCTACTGTACACCAGTTTGAAGAATGGGGTCTGCCGCTGATGCGCGATCCTAAGAGTGGAACTTATCTTCGTGAAGGTCGCTGGCAGATCATGATTCACGGTGAGTCCTATAAGCCGATTGTAGCTGAAGCGGCTAAGAAATCAGCAGATGAAGTATTTAACCGTATTTGTGTTACTCATTTATTGATGGACGATGCGAAAGAAAACCGTGTTGCAGGCGCAGTTGGTTTTAGTGTTCGTACCGGTGAGTACCATGTATTCAAGTCTAAAACAGTTATTGTTGGTGCCGGCGGCGCATCGAATATCTTTAAGCCTCGTTCAGTTGGCGAAGGCGCAGGGCGTGTTTGGTATGCCCCTTGGTCATCAGGATCGGCTTATGGTTTGATGATCGATGCGGGTGCCAAGATGACTCAAATGGAAAACCGAATCGTACTGGCTAGATTTAAAGACGGTTATGGACCCGTTGGAGCTTACTTCCTGCACTTGAAAACTTATACTCAAAACTGTAACGGTGAAGAGTACGAATCTAAATGGTTTCCTGGCCTGACTGAAATGGTGGGTAAGGAGTACTTGGACACAGAAGGTCAACATTTATCTCATAAACCAATTCCAACTTGTCTGCGTAATCATGCCTTTATTTCAGAAGTAAACGCAGGTCGTGGTCCCATTCACATGGTCACCATGGAAGCTTTCCAAGATCCGCATCTTGAAGAGATTGGCTGGCACAATTTCTTAGGTATGACTGTAGGACAGGCTGTATTGTGGGCAGCAACTGACGTTAATCCAAAATATGAAAATCCAGAGTTAACAACTTCTGAGCCCTATGTTATGGGTTCTCATGCTACCGGTTGTGGCGCTTGGTGTTCTGGTCCTGAAGACCTATCACCGGAGGAATATTTCTGGGGTTATAACCGCATGACTACTATCGAAGGTTTATTCGGTGCTGGTGACGCTGTTGGTGGAACACCCCATGCGTTTTCTTCAGGTTCTTTTACCGAAGGTCGTCTTGCAGCTAAAGCGGCTTGTCAGTACATTGACGATGGGAAAGCAGAAGGTATTCGTATTTCAGAGGACCAGGTAGAAGGTCGCAAGACTGAAATCTTTAAACCAATTGAGCACTACAAGCTTTATCGTAATGAAATCACAGCGGGTAGTGTTAACCCTAATTACATCAGTCCACGTAATGGTCTTGATCGCTTGCAAAAGTTGATGGACGAATATGCGGGTGGTGTAACGGTTAACTATATGACGAATGACAAGCTGTTGCAAATTGGCCTTAAGAAGTTAGCGGTACTGGAAGAGGATCTTGATAAAGTAGCGGCAGAGAACATTCATGAGTTACTTCGTGCATGGGAATTAAAGCATCGTCATCGTACCTCTGAGTCGGTCGTTCAACATACGTTGTTCCGAAAAGAAACTCGTTGGCCTGGTTACTACTATCGTGGTGATGCTATGAAGCTAAACGATAAAGATTGGCATGTATTGACAGTCTCACGTCGTGATCCTAAGACAGGCGAGTATACGATGGAAAAAGCACCTCTTTATCACCTAGTTGATGAAGACGAGTAAGAAGTATTGATACTGTCTAGTATGGATATTTAAAGGCTGAACAATTAGCCGCTGCTCTAAAAAAGACCAACTCCTTTGTTGGTCTTTTTTTTCTCCCGCAAATCCTGTTTAATCAGTTTTTTATGGTGTGTAGCAATTGACCGATGAACCAAAACTATTTTAGCGAGTTTGTATGAATATTATTGATAAGACCGACGAAGAACTCAAGAAGATCGCCTTTGCCTTTTTTGATGACTTGATTAAATATTCCAACAAAGGACAGTATGGAAAATTCATTTTAAACTTTTCCTATGACCTGTTAATTGGCCTGAATGAAATGGAAGTTGGTAAGCAATTTGCCAAAAGTGAATTAACGCGAAATCTATCACCAGAATATGACTTTTTTGGCTTTATTCGTCGCGGTGAGCATGTTACTTGTTTGCTCAGGGTGAGAAGTACTAAGAAAGAAGGGGAATGGCTTGGACGAATGGTTATGGGATACGAAAGAGGTGAAATTAAAATTTTTGCCGCTTCAGTTTTTTAAAGACGTTTTTTTGAAAAAGAGGGAAATATGAACAAAGAAATTATTGAAAATGGTAAATATGTTGAATTGACTTATAAAGTGATCGACAAAAATTCGGGTGCTGTTCTCACTCAAGTAGAATTTCCATTAGGCTATGTGCATGGTACAAATGAGGTTTTGGCACCACCTGTTATGGCTGAACTTGAAGGTAAAGAAGCGGGTAAAGTAATTGAGGTGCCGATTGATTGTAGCCAATTATATGGTCCACGTGACGAGTCACTGGTGATTACTGACAGTATCCATAATGTGCCTGAAGAATACCGAGAAGTGGGGATGGCTATTCTAATGGAAAGTGAGCAGGGTCAAACTAAAAGTTTTTTGGTGACGCGAGTCGATAAAAAGACAGTGACCATTGATGGTAACAACCCACTGTGTGGTCGCGAAGTTATTTTTCGATTAGAAATATTGATGGTTCGTGAAGCATCAGAGGAAGAAATAGAGTATGGCGGTAAAATAGATAATGGTCCCGACCTTGAGGGGTTAGAAGGGGTAACTCAGGTACCAGTTCAGCAGCAAACTTAGTTCGGTGAGCCAGTTATGATTGAGCAAGTCCTACTTGCAGACGGTGAAATCTGTCGCTTTTGTTCATCAACAGCGGGTAGACGAATTATGATTGAGAGTGAATTCGGGTTTGCCGCTTGGGATCTGCATCCGGCTAGCGTAGGTCACTTTCTTGTTATACCTCACCGACATGTTTCAGATTACTTTAAAATCAATGATCAGGAAAGACAAGAATTATGGAGGCTTGTTAGCGAAGGTAAAGCGATGGTCGACGTAAAACATAATCCTGATGGCTATAATATTGGCATCAATGTAGGAAAGTGGTCTGGGCAATCTATTCCTCATTTACACATACACGTTATTCCACGCTACCAGGGCGATGTAGAAAACCCCAAAGGTGGTGTGCGAGGTGTTATTCCTCAAAAAAAGCTTTATACAATTGAATTAGATTAAATAAATTCCGTCTAAAAAAAGTAATGTGCTTTTTTCGTATTGGTTAATGCGATTAAAAAACCGGCGAAGACTAAATAGCGGCCAGTTTTAACAGTGCCTCGCAATGAGCTTTAACTTTACGCTGATTCCTAAAAGGCAACTGAATCAAAAGGCCATAAATAAAAAAGATTTAAGGGCGCTTTGGAGTTTCGTATTTAGCTATTTTATGGAATGGTTCCCAAATAGTTTCATAACCGATGAAGCCTTTTTCATTGGCTTCCATTTGTCGGGTAATCAAAAATTTTGCTTTACCTTCTGGAACGATAGGCCGTGTTTTTGTTGGCTCGCTCATAAATCACCTATATCAATTAATTTTTCATTGAAAATCACCTAGAGTTACGAATTAACATACGCGTTATTTAAAATACTCTAGAATCAGTAATGCAGTTCATTTTTTTACCATTATACGGATATCCCGATAGAATTCCTATTACTCCTTTTTATGTGCCGAACACTATATTTTATGAGCCATGTCATTATGAACGTCCATTAAGTTTGTCATTAATTTAAAATATATTCACATTTCAACTGCCTTTAAAACACAAGGCCTTAAAAACCTTTATATCCTAAAATTATCAAGTAAAGTGTATATTTTAATCAAGTAATGAATCCATAGATCTGGATTCAATCAGGACATTGCAGTAATGACTATTAAGTTAGTACAAAAACAGTTTTTAAAGGCTAGTAGAGAGTTTGAAATTGATAATGATGTCATTAATGTTCGAATAAAGACCCTATTCAAGGAAGAAAAAATTACGGTTATTCTCACATCTCTCAATCCAGACCCTGTTATTAATGGTACGTTACTCGAGTTTCATAGTCGTGTTCAATCTGGACCTACTCTGTCATTGTTGTTAAATAAACCAAATCCCGAAAAATTCAATAATTTTGTCAACGAGTTAAAGCGCCAGGCGCGTGAAGAATTCAACTCTTTTGCGGGACTTAAATCTGGCTCAAAACTAGATAGAATGGCTGGTAATGTTTATGAAGAGCCACCGGAATTTGATACGCCTGTTAAAAAAGTTTCTGGAAAGTCAGTATGTGTTGAGAGTATCGATATTTCAATTCAGATGCTTAATCAATATCTTGATGTGAAAGATTTAGGGCCGCTAATTTTTGCGCTTGAAGCATTAAAAAAAGACCTTAAAAATGAATCTTGTTTTAGCCAACTTGTTAACGCTTTTGCTGATCTTGGTCCTCTGCAAGGTGCGGTACTAACTCTGTCTCTTATACACATCTGACGCTGCC
>CAJXUC010000034.1 GCA_913061315.1 uncultured Gammaproteobacteria bacterium
ACGAGATAGCGTAGCGTCTCGTGGGCTCGGAGATGTGTATAAGAGACAGATTAGTGGCTTTGATGTTAGGTAAAGTTTTTACTTTCTCAACAAAGTCTTCACTCCCCACAGCGAAAATTTTGGGGGACAGGTCTTTGGTTTATGATAAAAAAACGTTAGCTCCCTATGTCGAGACCCCCTAGTCAGCTGCGCTTTCAGAAGCTCGTTTATTGCCGTTCGAACCAGCTTGTGTTTCACAGTCAGCTACCTTTCCCATGGTGAGGTATACTATCGCTCACTACCCGGCGACTGCCCACAACCCCAAAACTGACTTGTAACCAACGACTATGTTCACACCAAATTTCTTCAGATTTTTTAAAGCCCTGGCAAAGAATAATAATCGCGACTGGTTTAACGAGCATAAACCGGATTATCAGCAGCAGGTGGTGGAGCCGATGTGTGACTTTATCGAAGCGATGGCGCCGCGACTGCACAAAATTTCACCCCATTTTGTTGCCAATCCGCGGGCGCATAACGGTTCGATGTTTCGTATTTATCGCGATGTGCGCTTCTCCAAAGACAAGAGTCCTTACAAACAACATGCGGCTTGCCAGTTTCGCCACGTACTGGGCAAAGAGGCACATACGGTCGGCTTCTACGTGCATATCTCCACCGAAGAGGTCGTGTTTGGTGGCGGGGTCTGGATGCCCCCCAGCGCCGAGTTGCAGAAAATTCGCCATACCATCGTCGAAAATCCGTATGCATGGGGGCAGATCAAATCGAGTCGTTCGGTGAAGCAGTATTTCGGCGGTATCGGCGGCGGCGGCTTAACCCGCCCACCGCGCGGTTTTGATGCCGACCACGAACACATCGAGGACATCAAACGTAAAAGTTTTTTCCTGATGCGCCGAGCGCCACCCGAGATCATTCTCGATGATGGTTTTGTAAGCGAGGTGGAAAAGACTTTCAAGGCCGCGATGCCATTGATGAAATATATCGGCTATGCGCAGGACATCGAGGTTTGAAGCTATCCGGTCTTTAAACAGGCTTTAAGTATTAAAGAGTGGGGATGGAGGGATTATTATTTGGCCACCCGGTGAAATTATTCATTATTAATTCCCACCGCGAACAGTATCTCCGCGTAGGTTTTTCCACTGCCGCTACCTGTGAGTCGCTTGATCAATTAACTGACCATCAACTGCTTTTGGATAAGCTGTAAAACGCTATCATTTGTTCCAGTGTCAGCAACTCTCCAGGTCCATCCGAGTCACTATCAAGCCACGCCATCAGGTTCGATTTCTCACACGTCACAATGGGTGGCCAGGCGGGTGGAGGGGCTGCCCAATCACCCGATGGAAGCCTCATATGAGCCCTGTCGGAGCTAAAGTTGGCGATGTACTCATCCGCATCGATTGTCCTGAATAAGATATTTTTATTATTAAAGCTTTCATCGGGACCATAAAAAGTCTTACGAAAATAGGTGGATGCATTCGCTGGAAGTTCCAATGTGGTATCGAGGTCCCAGACCTGCCAGTTGTCATCCCGCACCAGAAGTATGACGTGATAGTCCCAGTGCACGGGGATTTCGTCGTGTTCACTGCAACGTTGATACCAAAGCTTGCGATGGCTGCCGGGTCCGGTGACCAGAACAACCGTTGCATCGAGTCCACAAAACTGATCTTCATTGGCGAGGTGCCAAATATTCTCCTCGCAATAAGCGGGGGTGTATTTTAATTTCGATGGCATTTTTGAATTCTCGAGTGGCCTAAAAGCACTGGGTAGGATCTTTCCATATCGTATAATAAAGGTTGAGCTATTATAGGCAAAGATTCGCCCTTGAGCCTGTTAAGACATCCGTGACAGGGATACTTATTTTTTACTGTGAATTTACTTGAGCGTCAACTTTCAGTGTTGACGGACAACGTTAACATTTTACGTGAATCTGTCTTTAAGGTTTGATGCAAACGTCACTTTAAAAAAGCATGATCGCAATCACTTGATTAGATCGATAGGTGGTTATGCGTTTGCCGGAAGGCGCTTCGCTTGACCTACAGGGATTTGGCAATGCGGCCTTCCGATAAGGGGCACGAGCAGATGTCCCTGGATGGAAGGTATTAGATTAACGCAAAAGCAGGTGTCAAGAATGCGGTAAGCTATTGTGCTCTAGTTAACTTCCACCCAATTAAACGAGTGTTATTCCATGTCTAAAAACGACCATGACTAAACCCATCAGAGTAACCGCGGCCATCATGGCCAAAACCAATCAAGTTTTCGCTGCTCGTCGGAACCCTGACACACATATGGCGGGCTTTTGGGAATTTCCGGGTGGAAAAATTGAAGTGGGTGAAACGCCAGAGGTTTGTTTGGCGCGCGAGCTATTGGAGGAGTTTGGTATTGTCACCCAAGTGGGCGCATTTTTGGGTGACAGCACTTATGACTATGGCACAAAAACCGTTCAACTGCTGGCTTATGAGGTGACCCACCTTTCAGGTGATTTTGAATTAAGGGCGCATGACGAGTTGCGCTGGCTTGCACTCGATGAGCTAGACCAGGTCAAGTGGGCACCGGCAGATATTCCGCTGGTGGCACTTTATAAAAAGTTGGCTAGACGTCGCTTGGATTGACTCACAGTTACTGCTGTCGCCACCCAATTATAAGCAATAGCCAATCAATGGGGGTAACACTTAATAAAACGCCGTTAAGCCATGTTACTGATGGCCTGTCGCATTAACTGGCGTTTGATGCTGCTATTCGATTGAATCATTTGCATGCCAAAGTCTCGGACCTTGTTTTGAATCGGGTTATCGACGCCATATACGAGTTTTAGGCCACTGAGTAGGTGGGTGGCTAGGGCGGTTTCGCTTTTACGTTGGCGTTCGAATTGGCGGAGTTTTTTCTGGTGCCCGGAGTTTTGATGCCAAGGACTTTCGAGGTCACCTATCAGTTGCATCAGCAAAGCAACATCACTAAAGCCTAGGTTAACGCCCTGCCCTGCCAACGGATGCACGCTGTGTGCGGCATCGCCGATGAGTAATACGCGCTGACTCAACCACTGGTTGCAACTGTGCCAGCCCAGTGGGAAGCTCTGCCGGCTGCCAATGCTGGTTACTTGTCCCAACCGACCATCGAATGCTTCGCCAAGTGCGGTACAAAAAGCGTCATCATCTAGTGCCAGCATGGCTTGCCCCAACGCGGTATCACAGGACCAGACTATAGAGCTACCACCATTGGCGAGTGGTAAAAAGGCAAGTGGCCCCGTGCTAAGAAATTTTTGCCACGCGGTTAGTTGATGCGGTAGTTCGGTAGTTACATTGGCAACTATGGCTATTTGATCATAACTGCCGCCCATGACTTCGATGTCGGTTAAGCTGCGGGTGTTTGAGCCACGACCATCAGAGGCAATCAGTAGGTCTGCCGATAGCGTTGTGTCTGATTCAAGCTTGACTGATACCGTGGTGGCTGAATTTTCGATTAATGAGGTGATCTTGTCTGATAGAAACCAGTCTATTGATTGCTGTTGCTGACAAGCATTGTGCAGGGCAGCTAGAATTTGATTGTTTTCGACAATAGCCCCGAGACTTTGGCTTGCTAACTGGGCACAATCAAAATCAACTGCGGCGTTACCGTTGGCATGCCAGATAAACATTTTTTCGTAATCACAGACTCGGTTTTGATCAATCGCAGACCAAATACCCAGCTCATTTAAAAACTTCTGTGAGGTGGGACTAATAGCGGATAAACGCAGGTCGTATACGGCATCAACAGGACTCGCTTTTTTAATGGTTGCCGAGGGTTCGACCAGAGCCACACGAAAACCTTTGCGTGCAAACGATAACGCCGCACAAGCCCCCACCATGCCGGCGCCAGCGACAATAACGTCGTAACGGTTAGTGGATTCATTTTGCTTCATCTCAAATGGCCTCGCACCATAGCGTTGCCGCCAGTCGCTAAACCCATACCCGATAGCGCCACTTCGGATTTCACAGCCGGCATGATGTCGAGCAAAGCTAATGTTGCCGAGCGAAAGTGGTTCAGCAGCGGCAAGTCATTCGAGAACAGACTCACTAGGCCGTCACCTAAGCGTATGACTTGTGTTTGCTCGGCTTGCCTTAACTGCTCGTAGGAAGATAGCAGTTGTGATAACGCGTTTGAGTCGGCGACAGACTGACCCTCTAGCGAACCTTGCAGGCTTGCAATATCGCGTAGCCCAAGATTAAACCCCTGCCCTGCCACTGGGTGCAGTGCATTGGCTGCACTGCCAACCAACACGCAACGCTTTTCGGTTAATGATGTTGCTTCGGTTCGCTGTAATGGAAAACTAAAACGTTGCCCGACTTGCTCGATAAAACCCAATCGGAAACCAAAGCACTGCTGTAAAGAATGCATAAAGGTGTCGTCATCTAATGCCATTAATTCGAGTGCATCGGCAGGCTTGCAAGTCCAAACACAGGCATATCGGTTATGACCCAGCGGCAACATTGCCAAGGGCCCGGATTCGGTAAACCTTTCATAGGCGGCAGCGGCAATTGGCTTGTCAAAACAGACATTGGTAATAATGGCAGACTGGGCATAGTCGATGGTTTTGTGCTGAATACCCAAACTTTCTCTGGCCTTCGATTGGGCACCATCCGCTATGAGTACCAGATCGGCCTGCAAGCTTTGATTGCCTTCTGGACTTTGATAACTCAGTTTGACGTTCTGATCAAATTCAAAGGATTCAAACGTCGCATGCGTGAGTAAATTAATTGATTTTGACTGGTTAATTTTTTCGAGAAGGCAGTTGCCAAGCAATTGGCTTTCGATAACGTAGCCTAACGCGTCGAGTTCATAATCGGCGGCTTTTAAGCGACTGACACCCCAATGGCCTTTCGATGAGACATGAATGGTTCGGATCGGTGAGGCCAGATGACAAATTTCGTTCCAGACATCCAACGCCTTAAAAATTTGGACGCTCGCATAAGACAGGGCGATTGATCGTGTATTAAGGCCGGTTACATCCGTTTCGTTTTGTGGGAATGCGCTAGATTCGATAATCGATACGGTTCGAGCTGGGTTTTGATTCGTGTGCTGCAGTGCCAACGCAGCGCATAACCCAATTAGACCACCGCCCACAATGGCAATACTTTCTTTTTTTTGCGAACGATCAGTGTTTGGTGTGTCCATTGTAGTCGTCAGTGTGGCTTAATTTTAACTTGCCATTAAGGCTTCGATATCTTCCATTTTTCTGGGCAACGCTTCGGTCAGCACTTCGCAACCTGTGCTCGTGACTAACACGTCATCTTCGATCCGAATACCGATATCCCACCATTTGCGAGGAACTGATTTACTGTGTGCGGGGATATAAATACCAGGCTCAACCGTGAGTACCATACCGGGCTCAAATAAACGCCATTGATCACCCACTTTGTAATCACCAACGTCGTGAACGTCTAGTCCCAACCAGTGGCCGGTACGGTGCATGTAAAATTGTCGATAAGACTGATCTTTTATTAGCGTTGCTAAATTACCCTTAAGTAATCCAATCTCTAGCAAACCTTTAGTAATAATACGCAAGGCTGCATGGTGCGGATCATTCCAATGGTTACCGGGTTTGACCGTTTTAATGGCTGCCGTTTGAGCAGCTAAGACTATTTCGTAAACCTCACGTTGGGCGGCACTGTATTTGCCGTTGACGGGAAAGGTGCGTGAAATATCTGAGGCATAACCCTGCACTTCACAACCGGCATCGATAAGTAATAAATCACCATCGTTGAGGACATCGGTATTTTCGGTGTAATGCAAAATACAGCCATTAGCACCCCCACCGACAATTGCTGGATAGGCATGCTGGGTATTGTTGCGTTTGAACTCATGATCAAATTCAGCAGACACTTGGTATTCATATTGGCCCGGCTGACAAAGTCGCATCGCTCTTTTATGAGCCACAACATTGATAGCGGCGGCTTGTCGCATTAACTTCAACTCGGCCTTGCTCTTAAATAAGCGCATATCGTGTAAAATAAAATCGAGTGCCAAAAATTCAGAGGGCACCTGCTTACCGTTACGTGATTGCACTTTGATATGATTTACCCAGCCGATCAATTGTTGATCAAAATCAGCTGACAAGCCCATGATATTGTAGATGCTCTCTCGGCCTTCTAGCAGCCCGGGTAAAATGTCGTCAATGTCGTCAATAGGGAAAGAGTCATCAGCACCATAATTTTCAATGGCACCTTCTTGTCCTGCTCGCCTGCCATGCCAGGTTTCTTTTTCGGGATCTTTCTCACGGCAGAATAAAATATAGTCGCCATGCTTTCGACCCGGGGCCAAAACGACGACGGCATCGGGCTCGTTAAAACCCGTTAGATATAAGAAATCACTATCCTGTCGAAATGGAAAATCAACATCTCTGTTACGGGCTATCTCAGATGAGGAGGGTAAGATAGCGATACTATTTTTACCCATCATCTTCATTAGCTGAGTGCGACGGCGCTTAAATTCTGTTTGATTCATACTATTTCTTACTGCAATTGTGGTGTGGGCATTACGCGGTTGATGGCTTCATTTAAAAATAAAACCGCTACTCGAACATGCTCAACGATTTCAACTAGCTGATCCTCGGTTTCGGGCGTTTCAATTTCATCGTGATCGAGTTTACTTATTTCAAGTAGATCGGACAAACACTCCTGTGACTGCTCATCTAATTCTTTCGAATTATTCTTTGCCGTTACCCCTAACCCATAAAGAAAACCAAGGCACCAGGTCGACAAACCGAGAAGCTGGACGCCGAAATCATCCGAATCGTCGGGCAGCAATAATTCAAAAGATAAGTCATCGGTATTTAACTGTTCTCGGCTCACTTCAAACAGCTGTTTTAATACCTGTAAATGTTCAACTGCTATGACATCCGTACTATTGGGAAGTTCATCAAGTGTATGCTGCAACCAAACGGCCATTCCGCAGTTGTCCAGTAAAAGACCACAAAGGGTTCCATGGGACTCTGATGCATCGACGGTAGCACCCAGTTTTTCCAGTGCATTTTGCACTGAATCAAATTCCGGCATTGTAGAAAACCTATAGATTTGTATAATTTTAGACACTACTCAATCGGTAGTTGAATAACTTTAACAGCTAGGATTGCTTCTGTCATAGGTTAGATCAAGACAAAGAATGAGGTTTTACACCGCTAAACACTCACTTTAAACGTTGAGATAACTTAAAACAGACACAATTTAAGCACTTACTATTGCATATTCTAACACTCAGATAGCTGGTAAAAAATACACATTAGTTGACTGTTTGTATTTAAAGCACGATGATTCAATTATGAATTCAAATAAAACTCTTTTTACCGAAAATGACCTCCAACAACTGGAGCAGCGTATCGACCAGTTAATCGACACGGTTGGATCGTTAAAAAATGAAAATAGCAACCTTCGTCAGCAAAAAGAAAAACTGGTAATCGAACGCTCTCAACTACTCGATAAAACTGAAACGGCAAGAACCCGAGTTGAAGCGATGATTATAAGGTTGCAGTCACTCGAGCTAAACTCATGACCAGTCCTCAACCGATTAGTATCATTATTCTCGATAAAGAATATAAGGTCGCTTGCCCCGTTGGTGAACAGACTGCTTTGTTAGCGTCAGCGAAATACCTAAACGACAAAATGCGCGAAGTTCGCGACAGCGGCAGTATCCTTGGGTCCGAACGTATTGCAGTCATTACCGCATTAAATATAGCTAACGATTACCTCAGTAGCCAGGCAGCCAAGAACCATATCAGTGAAGATTTATCACCTCGATTAAAGAACCTCGAAACCAAAATTTCGCAGGCGCTTGAACAATCCGAGTCATAAGTAATTTAAATTTACTTTTCATCTCTATCAGGCGTATAGTAGTTTTATACCTACTGCGATGTTGGTTAGCAGCCATCAAAATCCTTGAGCCGTTTTATCCTCCTAGGGGTCTTTCGTACAACGCTGGTGTGCATGCCCGATTCGTCGGGAAGCCTGATGAGGTTGTCAATAACCCCACCTGAACCTTTGGTTCAAGGTTGATATATTTGCGACGGCATTGTGGTTGGTATTCTTAATTTTAGTTGCCTTTTTCTAGGCAGCTATCATCTTAAATAACAAATTCAGTGACTTACAATCGTCAGCTCTTGATCCTCTTCAAGGCAACTGAGTTCTACTTCAGAAATAATTGATAAGCATCATTTTCAGTTTCATTCCAATAGGGAATATTTAAACTTTTCAAAAAAACGTTAAACGCTTTATAGTCTGATTTCTCAACTTGAAAACCCATCAGTATTCGACCAAAATTTGACCCATGATTACGATAATGAAACAAACTGATATTCCATTTTTTACCCATCTTCATTAAAAAATTTAATAGCGCGGCGGGTTTTTCGGGAAACTGAAAACGATATAACAACTCATTATTCACGCCACCACCCGGATGCCCGCCGACCATATAACGGGTATGCAGCTTAGCAACTTCATTTTGAGTCATGTCGACAACAGAGTAACCATGGGCCTGTAATTGTTCGATAACCTGATTTTTTTCATCATTACCCTTGGTGAGTTGAATACCGGCAAAAACACGGGCCTGATTATGGTCTGAATATCGATAGTTGAACTCAGTAATAGAGCGCTTTCCAATGAGCTGACAAAACTCTTTAAAGCTCCCAGGACGCTCCGGTATTTGCACTGCAAGCAACGCTTCACGATCCTCACCTATTTCTGCTCGTTCAGCAACATGGCGCAATCGATCAAAATTCATGTTAGCACCACAGTTAATAGCAATAAGCGTTTGCCCATTCAAACCGTGCATGTCGGCATATTTTTTAAGTCCGGCCAAAGACAACGCACCTGCGGGTTCACATATGGCGCGAGTGTCTTCAAAGGTGTCTTTGATTGCGGCACAAATTTGATCCGTAGTAACGGTAATAGCGTCGTCTGCCAAATTTTTTAACATCGCAAACGTGTGTTTACCCACTTGTTTGACCGCCACACCATCAGCAAATGTTCCCACTTCTTTTAACGTTACCCTGCGACCCGTCTTTCGCGATTCATAAAAACAGGCTGAATCTTCGGGCTCTACTGTGATAATTTTAATTTCAGGCCGAACGGCTTTTAGAAAGCCAGCGATCCCAGCGGCTAATCCACCCCCGCCAACGGGTACAAAAATAGCGTCAATATGATCTGGGTGCTGTCGAATTATTTCATGCGCTATTGTTGCCTGCCCTGCCATTACGTCGACATCATCAAATGGATGAATAAACGCTAACCCTTCTTGTGCAGACATGTCTAATGCATATTTTTTTGCGGCATCAAAATTCTCGCCATACAATATGGCTTTAGCACCATGGCTTTTTACTGCAGATACTTTGATGTCTGGCGTGGTTACTGGCATTACGATAATGGCTTTTAAGCCGAGTTTTTTGGCTGATAACGCGACGCCCTGTGCGTGATTTCCAGCAGATGCAGTAATGACGCCAGAGAGCCCTGGGTTTGCTTTAAGCATTAAATAAATTTTATTGAATGCACCGCGGATTTTGAAAGAGAAAACAGGCTGTAAATCTTCTCGTTTAAGCCAAATTTTATTGCCATTGCGGCTCGAAATTCGATTCATGTAGTCTAAGGATGTTTCGCGTGCAACATCGTAAACTCTTGCCGTGAGTACCTTTTCCAGAAACTGTTGTTGTGCCATAACTTAAGCCGTTTTAGCAATAAATTAAAAAGAGAGCGCAATTGTGCTTGTGGGACTAACAAAGTCAACTCTGGGAGGTAATTTATTACCTGAAGTAAATAAGCTGGGTGAATAGGATTTACATGACAATTGATTATTCAGTGGTTAAAATTCATTACCTCCCCCTTTTTGGTAGATATGAATGACCCCAGATCAAAAGAAAATAGTAGCAGCAGAAGCTGCACTGGACTATATCAAGCCAAACACCACGATTGGCGTTGGAACTGGATCGACGGTTAATCACTTTATTGACTTACTTGCTGAAAATTTTAAAGGTCAAATAAAAGCGGCGGTTTCAAGTTCAGTGGCATCATCAGAACGCATGCGACATTACGGTATACCGATTATTGATCTCAATGAGGCTGGTCGCCTGTCTATTTATGTCGATGGAGCTGATGAATCTAATCATCAATTACAGTTAATCAAAGGAGGTGGTGGCGCTCTTACTCGCGAGAAAATTATTGCAGCGGCGAGTGATAAATTTGTTTGTATTGCAGATGCGAGCAAACTGGTTAATGTTCTCGGTGACTTCCCATTACCCGTGGAAGTTATTCCAATGGCTCAAAATCTTGTTGCAAGACAATTAAAGGTCTTGGGCTGTGAAATCAAATTGAGAGCAGGCTTTGTGACTGATAACGGCAATATCATCTTAGACTTGCTCGGTCTTCAAATTGAAGATGCATTAACTTTAGAACATCGAATTAATCAAATTACAGGGGTTGTTTGCGTTGGTTTATTTGCTCAGCGTCCGGCCGATGTCTTGATTCTTGGGGAAGCCGATGGTGCCCGAAAGGTTTTTGCCTAAACCTGTGGAGAGCTACTCTAGTTTAATTCACCAAGTGCTTACCAAGTCAAAATGGTAGCGATAATCTTAGATTTTAATCCGAAAACCCGATTGCAGACAAAAAAAAGCCTGCATAAAGCAGGCTTTTTCAAAACTAGGTGTTTTGCTCTTAACGCTTAGAGAACTGAACGCCACGACGTGCTTTGCGCAGACCGACTTTCTTACGTTCGACTTCTCTCGCATCACGAGTCACAAAACCTTCTTTACGCAAGGCTGGACGCAATGTCTCGTCATACTGCATTAATGCACGAGTAATGCCCAAACGAATGGCACCCGCTTGGCCGCTGGGACCACCACCAGCAACGCTGACATTAATGTCAAAGTTTTCTAACATATCAACAGTTTCTAATGGTTGACGAATGACCATACGTGAAGTTTCACGTCCAAAATAGTCTTCAATGCTTTTTTTGTTAACTGTAATCGCACCTTTACCAGCAGTTAAATAAACTCTTGCTGCTGAACTTTTGCGACGACCGGTACCATAATATTGTTCGGCTGACATAATAAAGACCCTTTAAATTTCTAGTGGCTGTGGTTGTTGTGCTGCGTGCTCATGTGTTGCACCAGCATAAACTTTCAGCTTTTTAAACATCGTCCGTCCAAGTGAATTCTTTGGCAACATTCCTTTGACTGACTTTTCAATGATTCTTTCAGGATGCTCTTTTCTCAGCTTCGAAAGATTAATTGACTTCAAACTTCCGATAAAACCGGTGTGATGATAATAAATTTTGTCTTGCTCTTTGTTACCGGTAACACGAACTTTGTCGGCATTAACGATTACAATGTAATCACCTGTATCAACATGAGGCGTGTATTCTGGCTTATGTTTTCCGCGTAAACGACGAGCAATCTCTGTCGACAAACGACCGAGTACCTTATCAGTAGCGTCGATAACGAACCACTCTCGTTTAACAGTTTCTTGCTTGGCACTAAAGGTTTTCATACTAATTCCTGTTAAGCGTCATTATTACGCTTTGGCTTCTTCAACAAAGGGCGCGAATACTAACGGATAAAATCAACCTTGACAAGCCTAATCAGGCGTTGAAAGTTGAAATATTCGGGTTAGCTCTAATGCCGCTGCCTGAATCGCCTTTAACGATGAAATATCAGTTAACTCAGCTTATTCAGTAGGAAAATTATAGCAGCAATAGCCCAAAACACGTTACCAAATATTTCACTTTAATCACTTTTAAGTGTCAACTTAAGTATTAAAACGGATGGGAATGGTCTGCCTCTAAAGTATATCTTAAATAATAACGGTCATTCCCCTTCTGTGCGGGTAAGACAAACCGTTATTAACTAACGTAGTTTATTTGATCAACGGCCATGCGGCCGATCATCCAAAGGTGACCTGATAGCGTATTAAACGAGACGCACTTGACTGCTATACCTGCTGAAATAGAGCTGCTGTTAGACTCTAATTATTATCTGTATAGTTAGTCACTGTAATCGGCCTTATCGGAGACTGACTCAATGCTACAAAAACTTAATTTGATCGACACTCTGCTCGATGAGATCCAACATGGCTTGAAAACTTGCCAACTTCGCCCATTTACCGATGCCAGGCCTTATCCAGGCTCAGACATTGAAGAGACTCCTCTGTCAGACAGTGAACAGCAGCATGCAGCAGGGTTAATGCGCATTAATAATGCGGGGGAAGTCGCAGCACAGGGGCTTTATCGAGGTCAGGCTTTTAGTGCCCGTGATCCAAAAACTAGTGACACTATGCGGGCCGCAGCTGAAGAAGAAAACGAACATCTTAATTGGTGCTTGCAACGCTTGTCAGAACTTGAGGGTAACCGCAGTAAACTCGATGGCCTTTGGTATTTAGGCTCGTTTGCCATCGGCTCTGTTGCTGGTGCTATTGGCGACCAATGGAGCCTAGGTTTTGTTGAAGAGACTGAGATACAGGTCAGCGACCACCTTGATAGTCATTTGAAGAAGTTACCTGAGCAAGACCTGCGCAGCAGGGCTGTGCTTAATACTATGAAAGCAGACGAGATGAGACACGCAATCGAAGCCCATGAAGCGGGGGCAGCCAAACTCCCCAGCCTTGTCAAACGCACCATGGGACTAACGAGTAAGTTCATGACTTTTGCTGCTTATCGACTTTAACAGCTCTTGCTTAGGTATCAGGTTCTAAAAGAGTGCCTTTAGTCTACGTCGACGATTTCAAAATCATGAGTCATTTCAACTGAAGCTTCAAACATCTTTGAAGCTGAACAATATTTTTCTGCCGATAAGCCAACTGCTTTTTTAACTTTAGCTGAATTAAGGCCTTTGCCACTCACTACAAAATGCGCATGGATTCGGGTGAATACTTTAGGTATTTCCTCGGCTCGTTCAGCTTCAATTTCAACATGGCAGTTAACGAACTTTTGTCTCGATTTATTTAAGATCATTACAACGTCAAAAGCCGTACAGCCGCCCAATCCTAACAATAGCATTTCCATTGGGCGAACGCCCATGTTGCGCCCACCATCCTCTGGGGCACCGTCCATCACTACAGAGTGACCGCTACCAGATTCACCCACAAAGGATACATTGTCTAGCCACTTAACTTTACACTTCATATTTTTACTCTATCGAGGTTGCACTACTTTATTTATAGTCTATATAGTAACTATTCAATTAAATAGTCGAATGGAACATGATTATTAAACCAATAGCCAAGGTAATACCTCACAAGAATTTTGCACTTGAGACCTTTTTAGGTCACTGCCACATCAAAAAGTATGCGGCACGAAACACCATTATCCATGCGGGTGATGATTCTGAAACACTTTATTATATTATTGAAGGATCGGTTAGTGTAGTCATCGAAGACGAGGAATCGAATGAAATCATCCTTGCGTATCTTAATCCCGGTGATTTTTTTGGTGAAATGGGGTTATTTGAGGAAGATACAAAACGCAGTGCTTGGGTCAATACCCGAACCCCTTGCGATGTTGCTGAAATTCACTATAGCCAGTTCATGTCACTTGCTCAAGAGACACCAGAAATTCTTTTTCAACTATCGTCACAGCTTGCCAGTCGATTACGCAAAACTAGCCGTAAAGTCAGTAACCTTGCATTTATGGACGTCACTGGCCGAGTTGCTCGAACGTTACTCGATTTAGCCAGAGAACCCGATGCCATTACCCACCCTGATGGCATGCAAATTAAAATTACGCGTCAAGAAATTGCCAAAATCGTGGGCTGCTCGCGCGAAATGGCGGGACGTGTTATGAAAACGCTTGAAGAAGACGGCTTGATTACAGCTCATGGTAAAACTATCGTGGTATTTGGTACCCGCTAATACCCACCAGCAAGCTTTTTTATCAATTTTATTTATCGCCCTTATTTTTAGAGCCGTCAATAATGGGTCGCAAACAATTCACAATTTGATCGCCAACCTAGATTCGATTATGATAGAGCAATGCCATTAGCCGAAGACAGAATCACTAGCCGATACAGTATTTCGGCTTACACATCGACCGATATTACGATCAATGAAAAGCAATATCAGCAAAGCTTAATTGTATCTCCCGAAGTATTGGTTTGCCCTTCACCGATCAACTCTATTAGCGATCTGAACGAACATACTTTACAAAGTGTTCTCGATTTAAACCCCGATGTCGTCCTTCTTGGCACTGGGGAAAAGCAGATTTTTCCTGAACCAAAAATTTTTGGATTACTCGGCGAAAAAGGCATTGGCCTTGAAGTCATGAATACCGGTGCCTTGTGCCGAACATTTAATATTTTGGTCGCAGAGGATCGTGACGTTGTGGCTATCGTTATTCAGGACTGATCACTAAACATGAAAGAATAAGGACCTTAACGCGTCACCTGGTTCCTCGGCTCGCATAAACGCTTCACCAACTAAAAAAGCATTCACGTTATTGTCACGCATGAGCCTTACGTCTGCATTGGTATGAATACCACTTTCTGTTACTACAATACAGTCATCAGGAATTTGATCCAGCAAATCAATCGTTGTTGACAAACTCGTTTCGAAGGTTCGCAAATTTCGATTATTAATACCGATAAGTGACAGGCCTAATTTCATTGCACGATCTAACTCTTGCTGGTCATGTACTTCAACTAGCACATCCATTCCTAGGTCAATAGCCACTTGGTGCAGGTGCTTCAGTGTCTGGTCATCCAATGCGGCTACGATAAGCAATACACAATCAGCACCCAGCGTTCTGGCTTCAACTATTTGATATTCATCGATAATGAAATCTTTTCGTATGACCGGCAATGAACAAGCATTTCGGGCTGCAATTAAATAGTCGTCATGGCCTTGAAAAAAATCAACGTCGGTCAACACGGACAAACAGGCTGCTCCAGCATTGGCGTAAGATAGTGCAATTTCGGCTGGATTAAAATTCTCTCGAATGACACCCTGGCTCGGCGAGGCTTTTTTAATTTCGGCAATCACAGCCGATAAGCCTTGTTCATTTTTATCCCGCATCGATTGAATAAAGCCACGGGGTATAGGAGCGGAAGCTAACGTCAATGTCAATTGACTGGCTGCAACCTTTTTTTTTCGATCTGCAATCTCAACTTTTTTACGGGCTAATATTTTTAACAGTATATCGGAGGGTTGGTTACTCATAACTATTCGATTTCTCCACTAATTTTTGCAAGGTTTCAGCCGCTTTACCATCTGCAATAACGCTTTGCGCCATTTTCACACCTGCTTGCCAACTATCAGTAACACCAGACACATAAATTGCAGCCCCTGCATTAACACAAACAATATCGCGAGCGGGGCCTGAAATATTGGCCAGTACCGCCTGAATAACAGCCAAACTTTGTTCGACTGTTTCTACCTTGAGTGCTGCTATATTGGACAGTTCTAATCCAAAATCAGAAGGTGATACGCTATAGGTTCTGACGTCACCATCTTTAAGCTCTGCAATGTGAGTGACCGCTGACACACTGACTTCATCCATACCATCTTCGGAATGAGCCACCATCACATGGCGACTTCCAAGCTGTCCTAATACGCGTGCTATTGGCTCAACGAGAGCCTTATCAAATACGCCAATTACTTGGTTGGGTGCGCTGGCTGGATTGGTGAGCGGCCCTAACACGTTAAAAATTGTTCTAACGGCCATTTCTTTTCGTGGCCCAATGGCATGGCGCATCGCACTGTGATGCTTTTGTGCAAACATGAAACCAACTCCGACTTGGCTAATACAGTCACCCACTTGTTCTGGTGTAATATTCAGGTTCACACCAGCTGCTTCGAGTACATCTGCACTTCCAGTGGCGCCTGATACCGATCGATTACCATGTTTAGCCACATGCGCACCCGCTGCCGCAGTGACGATTGCACTTGCAGTCGAAATATTAAAGCTACCGGAGGCATCTCCCCCTGTGCCACAGGTGTCTACTAAATTGTCCAGATCAACATTGACCCGCGTTGACAGTTCGCGCATCACCATGGCGGCCGCTGTAATCTCGTCAACAGTCTCGCCTTTCATTCGCATGCCAACGAGGAACCCACCAATTTGTGCTGGCGTACATTCACCCGTCATGATTTGGTTCATCACGGCTGACATGTCGAGCTGACTCAAGTCCTGACCGGCAATGGCTGACTTAATCGCTGTTTGAATATCCATCACTGCCTCATTGAATACATTGCATGTTTAAAAAGTTACGCAGCATATCGTGACCGTGATCAGTCAATATCGACTCGGGGTGAAACTGCACACCTTCGATCGCGATATCTTTATGTCTAACACCCATAATTTCATCAATAGTGCCGTCTTCATTTTCTGTCCAAGCCGTTAACTCTAGGCAGTCAGGTAAACTGTTTTTATCGATGACTAATGAATGGTATCGCGTTGCTTGAAATGGATTAGAAAGGTCATTAAAAACACCCTGGTTCGTATGTTTTACCATCGATGTTTTACCATGCATAATTTGTTTGGCATGGATAATATTACCACCGAAAACCTGACCAATACTTTGATGCCCAAGACAGACTCCAAGCACAGGCTTAACCCCTGCCAAGGCTTGAATCGCTTCCATCGAGATACCCGCTTCGTTTGGCGTGCAAGGGCCAGGTGATATCATGACATGGGTTGCGTCACTATTAAGCACTTGATCTACAGTGACCTGATCATTACGGACAACCTCGACTTCGGCGCCAAGCTCTCCTAAATACTGCACCAGATTATAGGTAAAGGAATCGTAATTATCGATCATTAATACTTTCATGACCCTGCCTCTTGATCTGTAGTTTCACCATCATCTTGATTTGATAAATTGGTAGACAATCCCGCTTCAGCCAACGCTACGGCTCGAAAAATAGCCCGCCCTTTATTCATCGTCTCAACCCATTCTTTTTCAGGAATAGAGTCATAAACAATTCCAGCACCCGCTTGAATGTAAAGCGTTTCATCTTTAATGACTGCTGTTCGTATTGCGATTGCGGTATCCATGTTGCCACTCCAAGAAAGATAACCAACCGCCCCAGAATAAATACCGCGCTTGACGGGCTCCAACTCATCGATAATTTCCATCGCTCTGATTTTAGGTGCGCCGGACACCGTACCTGCGGGAAAGGTAGCTCGCAGTACATCCATTGCTGACATATCTGGCTTGAGCTTTCCTTCGACGTTAGAGACAATGTGCATTACGTGTGAATAACGTTCGACAATCATCTTTTCCGTCAGTGTGACGCTGCCTGTTTGACTCACACGCCCAGCGTCATTACGGCCCAGATCAATCAACATCAAGTGTTCCGCTAACTCTTTTGGGTCAGCTAGTAATTCTTTCTCTAACGCAAGGTCATGATCATGGTCTTTGCCTCGCGGACGAGTACCAGCAATTGGTCGCACAGTGACATTATCGTCTTCGAGACGAACCAAAATTTCAGGTGATGAACCAACAACAAAATGATCATCCAGGTTCAGGTAATACATATAAGGTGAAGGATTAAAACTTCTTAACGCGCGGTATAAGTCAATCGGCTTAGCTTTAAACGGTATCGACATTCGTTGCGATAAAACAATCTGCATCGCATCGCCATCAATAATATATTGTCGCGCTTTTTCTACCGCGTCCTGGTATCCCTGCTGGGTAAATTCAGATTGGAAGTCACTCTCAGACACCGCTTGATTGACGCGACTAGGAGATCGATCAAGTCTTGCATTGACTAGTTTGGACTCTAAGTCATCGAGCCGCCGTTGGCCATCAGCCCAAGCGTTGTCTAACGCTGGATCGACATGCACGATAACAAACATACGAGAAGATAAGTTATCAAAAACGACTAAATCTTCACTCAGCATGAGCAGTATGTCGGGTGTGTTGTGCTTATCTGGGTTAGGGCATTGCTTTAGCTTTGGCTCGATATAACGCACAGTGTCATAGCCAAAGTACCCTACTAATCCACCATGGAATTTGGGTAAGGAGTCAGTTTCAGCAACCTTAAAAGCATTGATAAAATCTTCGATATATTGCAACGGGTCACTGGTTTCTTCTTCGTCCACTACCTGCCCGTCTATCTCGACTGTCACATGATGACCAAAGACTTTTACTCGAGTATGGCAAGCCAGCCCAATAATTGAATATCTCCCCCATTTTTCGCCACCCTGGACGGATTCGAACAGGTAAGAATAGGGTTCATCAGCTAGTTTAAGGTAGGTGCCTAATGGTGTGTCTAGGTCGGCGAGGACTTCTCTCACCAAGGGTATGCGATTATAATCGTGCTTAATTTGGTCGAACTGAGTGAAATTCATGTCAATAACTCAAAATACGAAAACAAGGATCAAAGGATCAAAAGTATAGCGCTGCAACTGTATCGAATTACCATCGCCAACAGACGTTGCTTACCTTGTTGTATTGACCTTGTTGGATCATAATTAGATCAGTGATTTGAGTTCGGCTAAAGAATCTATCACAGCATCAGGATGATGGCTATGCCTTTCTTGTCTGCGTATGTCCTGCCCATGGTTGTAGCCATAACTGACACAAATAATTGGCATACCTGCACCACGAGCAGCCATTATGTCGCTAATAGAATCACCCAGCATAACCGCTTGCTTGGGATCGACCCCTAATTTTTCAGCGGCCGTTAAAAGTGGTTCTGGATCAGGCTTTCTGTTAATCACCTGATCACCCCCTAAGGTGACATCAAAAAAATCAGCAATGCCCATAATAGTCAACAAAGGCTGGGTAAATGAAATAGGTTTATTTGTAACGCAAGCTAGCCGATAACCCTGCTGCTGTAAATAGTTCAGCCCTATTTCAACACCATCGTAAAGGTAACTGTGCTGTCCATTGTTAGCCGCATAGGACGCCTCGAATAGAGGCAGTGCTTTTTGAAATAACATCTCACTCGGCTCACCTTCCATCGAGTTAACCAAAGCTCGCTTGACCAGACGTTCGACCCCATTACCTATCCACTCAGAAACGGCGTCAACACCTCGAATCGGCATGCCCAACTGCTGCATCATTTCATCAATACCATAGGCAAGATCTGGTACGCTATCAACTAAGGTGCCGTCTAGATCGATCAATACCGCTTTTCGATTATGGAACAAACTCATCACAGCTATACTCAGTCTAATTAATGCTTAATGAGAGCCTAACTGCGCCCTCACTTTGGCAATGATACTGTTATATCGATTGGTATCACTAGGTTGGCCATGACCAAAAATTCCCGAACCAAGCACAAAGGTATCGGCACCCGCTTTAGCGATTGACTGAATATTGTCTGCCTTAACACCCCCATCGACTTCAAGTCGGATATTGTATCCTGACTGATCGATCAAGCTGCGAACTTGCTTCAATTTAGCCAGTGTCGCAGGAATAAAACTCTGCCCACCAAAGCCTGGATTGACCGACATTAACAAGATCATATCAATTTTATCCATTACATACTCAAGGTAAGAGAGCGGTGTTGCTGGATTAAAAACCAATCCGGTTTTGCAACCGCTGTCACGGACCAAACCTAGACTGCGATCAATATGGTCGGAAGCTTCTGGGTGAAATGTTATATAGCTGGCGCCAGCTTTAGCAAAATCAGGAATAATTCGATCAACTGGCTTTACCATTAAATGCACATCAATTGGAGCGGTAACGCCATGATTGCGTAAAGCGTCGCAAACCATGGGGCCGATAGTCAGGTTTGGCACATAGTGATTATCCATCACATCAAAGTGAACAATATCCGCACCAGAAGCCAGCACATTATCGACTTCTTCACCCAAACGAGCGAAGTCTGCAGCTAGTATAGAAGGAGCAATTTGGTAATTGGGCATTAGTTTTCCAAGGCGATAATTTGATTCGCAATGTACACGAATTTGAATGTAATTTCAGCTCCCCCCCTTGAACGAGCACCTAGAGTTCGTTTTAGGTCCACCCTATTTTTTCATTCCAGATTTAATCGACCGTCATTAATTGTCTCACTATCCTTATCGCTCAACGTTGCCTATGTTTAAACAGATGTAAACAATTAGAACAACGAAACAACAAATAATACCCCATTCATCTTGAAAATCGTCATCCTAACGCATCCATGTTTACGTAACATACCGTTCAACCTGAACATAAAAAAGTCGGCTTGTACGGGATTTTTTATGCATTCTAAGACGAGATGTACTATTTCAAACTGCCAATATAATCACCTAAATTTTTAATATCAGCGTCGCTCAAACCGGCTGCCATTGCATTCATAGTCCCATTTTGACGAGCACCACTACGGTAATCAGTCAGATTTTTGACAATGAAAGCCACGTCACGCCCCTTCAAAACTGGATAAGCCGACACCATACTTTGACCGCCAACGCCATGACAGCCAATACAACCTTTAGCCGCATAAGCCGACTTACCTGCAACAGCATCAGCGTAAACTGACCCACTGAATAAAACTGACAATGAAAAAGCCATTATTGAAACAAACTTCATTTTCCTAAACTCCAGAGTAGTAAATTTTGGTGTGCCATTGGATAATAGTGATAGAGTAAATAAACTATAAAATATTATTTCAACCTTAATTCTAATGTATTGTGGCAAAGCCACTCGTTGATGTAAAGGATATGAACCCCGGCTCAACCCACACCGAACTGAACTTAATATGAGTGATTCAAAAGATTTTAAAAACTACAACCAAGTGATTCGACAGGATTTAAATATTTCTAGCGACAGCAATAAACATGCCTTAAAATTTAAAACCACTTGGGGATTATTTTCGCCTCGAACGATTGATAACGGCTCTCAGATGTTACTTGATTTTCTGGATATAAACTCCGCTGACGATTGCCTTGATCTGGGTTGTGGTTATGGTGTTCTTGGCTTAACGATGGCAAAGCTAGCGCCCAATGGCCATACCTTATTGGTCGACAAAGACTTTATTGCAGTTGAGTATTCTGAAAAAAATCGCATTTTGAATCATATTGATAACGCCAGTTGTCTGTTGAGCAATGGTTTTGATCACATTCCAAAACAAAGCTTCGATATTATTGTTTCGAATATTCCTGCTAAAGTTGGCAAGGAAATGCTCTATATCTATTTATTCGATGCCCTCGAACATCTTAAGCCCGGGGGATCATTTTATATCGTCACTATCACTGGCCTTCGTCAATTCTTTAAACGCGGCTTTAATGAAGTCTTTGGGCATTACGAAAAGATTAAGCAGGGTAAGACTTATACTGTGGCAAGAGGCATTAAACCGGCTAAATGATGAGCGGGTATCTTTAACGATACCCATAGTTTTTTATCCTTCCAAGTCGTGATAGATCTAACTGACTAACTTTTGTTTTGTTAACGCCAGTAGTTCTAATGCTTGTGATGTGCTATCGGCCAGAAAATTAACATGCCCCATTTTTCGGCCCACCCTAGCTTCAGATTTTCCATACAGGTGCAATTTTGCCTTACCCTGCCTGAGTAAGTTATCCCAGTTGGGAGAAACCGATTCGGGCCAGATATTACCTAAGACGTTCCACATAGCGACTGGCGTGTGTAGCGCACTATCGCCGGCTGAAAGGCTACACATCATACGCACTTGCTGTTCAAATTGAGAGGTGAAACAAGCATCTAACGTGTAATGACCCGAGTTATGTGGGCGTGGTGCCATTTCGTTAATTAAGATTTCGTTGTCTGACGAGATAAAAAACTCGACGGCCAAAACACCACAATAATCTAAACCATGGGCTATCTTTGTTGCAGCTTGAATAACGTCTAAGGTCATTTCTTGAGATAAATTAGCAGGGGCAATAGAAATATCAAGTATGCCATTCCTATGCTGATTTTCAGCCAATGGAAAACAATCTACCTCTCCAGCTTGGCTTCGACATAACACAACCGAAACCTCTTTTGCCAGGTCAATACGTTTTTCGAGTAGGTAAGATATTGAATCAAACTGAGAAGCCGCGTTCAATAATTCTTCATGATTTTGACAAACGACTTGCCCCTTACCATCATAACCAAGGGTGTTAGTTTTCAAAATAGCGGGGAAACTAAAGTCCCTCGCCTGCTCGATATCAGCCGCTGAACTTATTGATAAAAAGTCAGCAACACCCAAGCCCAAGGACTGAAAAAATGTTTTTTCGCTATAACGATTTTGCGCAATTCTTAAAGCACTGGCAGAGGGATGAACCGGAATAGAATTCGCAAGATACTCGAGGGTATCTGCAGGAATATTTTCAAATTCAGTGCTCACAGCCGCACAATGTTTGGCCATATAATCTAGCGCTTTACGATCATCATAGTTAGCTTGCAAATGTTCGCTCGCCATACTACCAGCCGGGCTATTCGCGTCAGGATCAAGCACGATGACTTCATAGCCCATCGTTCTGGCTGCACTAACAAACATACGACCCAGTTGACCGCCGCCTAACATCCCGAGTTTTGCTCCGGGCAGTATTGCATTTGACATTATTAATTTACCGGAGGTAAGGTCATTTCTAATACAGCGGCTTTTTGCTGCTGACGAAATGCTTCAAGCTTATCTGCGATATCACTATCAAATACAGATAACATCGATACCGCAAAAAGTGCCGCATTAATTGAGCCCGCTTTACCAATCGCAAACGTGGCAACCGGAATACCTTTTGGCATCTGCACAATAGATAATAAAGAGTCGTGGCCTTTTAAATGTTCACTTGGAACTGGCACACCCAATACTGGAATGGTCGTATTCGCCGCCAACATGCCCGGCAAATGTGCCGCGCCACCAGCACCAGCAATAATACAACCAAATCCGTTTTCACGAGCGGACTTCCCAAAATCTGTAAGTAAGTCTGGTGTGCGATGCGCTGATACCACTTTCGCTTCGTATTCAATGCCAAACTGTTCCAGATATTCCACGGCAAACTGCATGACAGGCCAATCACTGTCACTACCCATTACTACTGCAACCTTCAAACTCGACATGGTGATCTCCGTGTCGTTTAGAAAAAGCGAAGAATTATACCCCTTTTACAAAAGAAATAACCATTCGCTTTAGATGATCGTAATATCACTTTTCAATATGCTATTATCCGCTGTCCTTAGGCTTATGCCTGTGGCTGCATCAAACACTTTTGTCATTTATCGAAAACCATAGAAAGCACAGACAATAATGAACGCGACAAACACCACCCCAGCTATATTTGAAACCAATATCGAGAACCTTGAGTTAATTGCCCGAGGAAAAGTGCGCGATATCTATCGCATTGACGATAAACACATGCTCATCGTATCGACTGATCGACTATCGGCATTCGATGTTGTATTTGAACAAACTATCCCAACAAAAGGTGCTTTATTGACTCAGGTCTCTAATTTTTGGTTTGCACGCAGCGCTCATATTATTCAAAATCACCTCAGCAATTTAAACATTGAAGATTTCGTTTCTGCTGAAGCCTTGCCGCAACTTCGCTCGAGATCAATCATTGTCAAACAGCTTAAGACATTGCCTGTCGAGGCTATCGTTCGAGGCTACATCATTGGTTCTGGCTGGAAGGATTATCAAGCAACAGGTGAATTATGTGGTATAAAATTACCAAAAGGGCTGCAGCAGGCAGAGCAATTGGCCGAACCAATTTTTACACCTTCTAGTAAAGCAGCGGTTGGAGATCACGATATTAATATCAGCTTTGATCATGCGATTGAGCTTATCGGTGAAGATATGGCGAATCAGGTGAGAGACGTCAGTATTGCACTTTATAAAATGGCTTCAGACTATGCCCAAGAGCGTGGCATTATTATAGCGGACACTAAATTTGAATTCGGTGTTGATGAAAACAATCAGCTAGTCTTGATTGACGAAATATTAACGCCAGACTCGTCAAGATACTGGCCGGCCAATCAATATCAGAAAGGCATGAGCCCACCTAGCTATGATAAACAATTTATTCGAGATTACTTAGAAACGCTTGATTGGAACAAAACGCCACCCGCTCCAAATATTCCACAAGACATAATCGATAAAACTCAGCAAAAATATCAAGATGTTCACGACATTTTAACGCGTAATTAAAAGCTTCAAATGGAGAATCAGCCTAATTTAAGATGAAGCAGCTTGACTTTAAAATAACGGGTAATGCAGAACCGATTGACAAAGACTTGGATGATTTATAAAAATTTTAATAGTCATTAGGGCAGTTACTGCTTAATAGAAATTTAACACTGCATCTAAATTTTGTAATTTAAATTTAAAAAGCGCTGAGTTGCCTAACTTTATATAATAATGCTCCTCACCGGCTCGATGGCTCGGTGAGGAACAAAGATACTAAAAAATGAAACGTATAATCAGATTAATACTTGTAGGTTTCTGACTTATAAGGACCAGCTACTTTAACATTAATGTATTTAGCCTGCGCTTCAGTCAACTGAGTCATTACGCCACCAAAACCCTTAACCATCAGGGCAGCAACTTCTTCGTCAAGCTTCTTTGGCAATACGGTTACAGTAATATTGTCTTTTTTAAACTCATCCGATTGGTCGGCAAATTTGCTAGCAAATACATGCATTTGTGCCAGCACCTGATTCGCAAACGAACCGTCCATGATACGTGATGGATGACCCGTAGCGTTGCCTAAGTTAATCAAACGACCTTCAGAAAGAAGAAGTAAATAATCATCTTTGTTATCAGCACCGGTACGATAAATTTTATGCACCTGTGGCTTCACTTCTTCCCATTCCCAGTTGTCACGCATAAACTGAGTGTCGATCTCGTTGTCAAAATGGCCAATGTTGCAAATTACTGAACCCGCTTTAGCGGCTGCCAAAATGAACTTATCACAAACGTCGACGTTACCTGTTGTTGTTACAATCAGGTCTGTCTTACCGAGAAGCGCGGTATCAATACCATCCGCACTTCGGGTGTTAATACCGTCAATGTAAGGCGATACAATTTCGTAGCCATCCATACACGCTTGCATCGCACAGATTGGATCAATCTCAGCAATTTTTACAATCATGCCTTCTTGACTCAAACTTTGGGCTGAGCCTTTACCAACGTCTCCGTAACCAATCACTAGTGCTTTCTTACCCGAAAGCAGCATGTCTGTGCCACGTTTGATACCGTCATTGAGGCTGTGGCGACAACCATATTTGTTGTCGTTCTTTGCCTTCGTAACCGAATCGTTAACATTAATAGCAGGCACTTTCAATTCGCCAGCTTCCATCATCTCAAGCAGACGATGAACGCCCGTTGTGGTTTCTTCAGTAATGCCGTGAATGTTGTCTAACATCTGTGGGTACTTATTATGAATCATGCCGGTAAGATCACCACCATCATCCAAAATCATGTTGCAGTCCCATGGTTGCCCATCCTTTAGGATAGTCTGTTCTATGCACCATTCACCTTCTGGGTTCGACTGGCCTTTCCAGGCGTATACTGCGATGCCAGATGCTGCAATACAGGCAGCGGCATGGTCTTGTGTAGAGAAGATATTACAAGACGACCAACGTACTTCGGCGCCAAGCTCAACTAGCGTTTCAATCAGCACGGCTGTTTGCACTGTCATGTGGATGCAACCAATGATCCTCGCATCTGCTAATGGCTTCTCAGCCGAGTATTTTTTGCGAAGCGTCATTAAAGCTGGCATTTCAGCTTCGGCTAAAGTGATTTCACGACGTCCAAAATCGGCGAGTGAAATATCGGCTACTTTATAATCGTTTTTTGCGACATCATTTAAAGGTGTCACTGCTGCTGTACCCATGTTGTTACTCCGTATGTATTCAAAATTTTAAGGATTGTAAAAAAATCTGGCAGATTATAGGAGACCCACTCTCTGATATCAATCTGCGGTATCTAATTCAATCATTAAAAGCTCAGAATCGAGCTCAAATTCTAGTGGGATTGAGAATTAAATATTTAAAAGGCTTATTATAGGACACATATGCATATATGTATATGTGTTTCAAATTTTTATGTTGATACGACTAACAGATCAATACAAAAGCCCTCTTATTTAAAGGTCTCAAAAAATAATTAACCTCTTTGCTTAATAATTAAGTGATTAGTCACGCCCAAATCAATAAATGTAAACACTAAGATAATCATCAACATTTTAAGTAGTTCAGCGGCTTTAATTCAGTAATCATAGTGGCATCTGTGCCTGAATAAATTACTTTGAAGGGAAGATCAAGCGTCTGAATTAAGTTTTCAAAGCAAGAGCCTTTTCCTTTGTCATGAACTCAGTTGGTCACGTAATAGAAATTTTTGTATCTTGCCTGTTGAGGTTTTCTGAATCTTCGTGAATAAGAACTTACTGGGCACTTTAAAGCCAGCCAAATTGTCTCGACACCATTGCCTTAATTCATCTTCTGTTGCGATTTCACCCGCCTTGAATTCAATAAAAGCGCAGGGAGTTTCACCCCATTTATCACTGGCCATAGCGACCACTGCAGCCACAGAAACGGCAGGATGTTGGTATAAAATATTTTCAATTTCGATCGATGAAATATTTTCCCCACCAGAGATAATAATATCTTTCGAGCGATCCTTTATCTGAATATAGCCATCAGGATGTTTAACCCCAAGATCACCCGAATGAAACCAACCACCAGAAAAAGCATCATCACTGGCAGCCTTATTTTTAAAATAACCTTTCATAACCACATTGCCACGAAACATTATCTCGCCGATTGTGATGCCATCATTAGGCACCGGACTCATGCTTTCAGGGTTAAAAACCTCCAGCCCTTCCAGCGGAAGATACCGTACGCCTTGTCTCGATTTGAGCGACGCTTGAGCCGCACTATCTAAATCATTCCACTCAACATGCCAGTCATTCACCACAGCAGGCCCATAGGTTTCACTTAAGCCATAAAGATGAGTCACATTGAATCCAGCTGATTTCATATCAGCTAAAATACGTTCAGGAGGCGGTGCTGCGGCAGTAAAAAATTCAACTTTTGTACTTAGTTGACGCTTGTCAGCCCGATCGGCTGATAATAATGCTGACATCACTACTGGCGCACCACAAAGATGGGTTACTTTGTAATCAACCAAGGCATCCCAAATCGCTTTCGGCCTAACCCAACGCAGGCAAACATGAGTGCCGCTAATCGCTGACATCGTCCAAGGAAAACACCAGCCATTGCAATGGAACATAGGTAAGGTCCATAAATATACTGAATGCTTTGCCATTGATGCCGTAAGTGCATTACCTTGTGCCAATAAATACGCGCCTCGGTGGTGGTAGACAGCCCCCTTAGGGTCTCCAGTTGTGCCAGACGTGTAGTTGATAGATATGGCATCCCACTCATCCTCAGGCATTAACCATTCAAAATTAGCGTCTCCCTGAGACAGAAAATGTTCGTAGTCAATTGCTGCCGTTATTTCGCCTGACTGCGGAAACTCAAGATCGTTGTATTCTATTATCACGGGGGTCACTTTGGTCAGCGCTAGTGCTGATTCGATCGTATCAACAAATTCACGATCAACAATTAGCACCTTGGCCTCAGCATGCTCTAGTTGAAACGCAATGACTTTTGGGTCTAGTCGAGTGTTAATCGAATGTAAAACACCACCAGACATAGGTACCCCATAATGGGCTTCTAACATGGCAGGGGTATTCGCAAGCATCACCGAAACGGTGTCACCCCGACCAATACCTCGCTGCGTTAGCGAGGATGCGAGCTGTCGGGACCGATTATAAAAATCCACATACGTAAACCGTTGCTGTCCATGAACAATAGCAACCTGTTTAGGGAAAACGCTCGCCGCTCGCTCAAGAAAAGTTAGTGGTGTCAGCGGCTGAAAGTTAGCTGGGTTTCGATCGAGATCAGTACTATATGGATTAGTCACTTGAGAGAACCTCTATCTATCTTGCCATTCTGGGGAACGCTTTTCGATAAAAGCATTAATGCCTTCTTCAGCATCATGCTTTAACAAATTATCAACCATTACCTGTGATGCATAATCATAGGCATCGGCCAGTGTCATTTCTCGTTGATGGTAAAAAGCTTGCTTGCCCGTGGCCAGCGCCATCGACGACTTTGATGCTATTATGGCCGCCATTGCCATTGTCGCCTCAGTCAGTTTTTCGTCTACAACAACTCGATTAACAAGACCAATATGCTCTGCTTTCGTGGCGCTCACCATCTCACCCGTGAGCAACATTTCCATTGCCGCCTTGTTTGAAACATTGCGGGACAAGGCTACCATTGGCGTCGAACAAAACAACCCAATATGAACACCAGGGGTACTAAATAAGGCTGATTCAGAGGCTAATGCCAAGTCACAACTGGCTACCAATTGGCAACCAGCAGCTGTCGCTACACCCGTGACTTCTGCAATAATAGGCTTTGGATGGTTTACAATTAACTGCATTAAAGCCGAGCAGTTAGATAGCACCTCAGTAAAGTAGGCTTTTCCGTTATCTACCTGAGTGCGACTCGCCGTTATTTGCTTTAAATCGTGCCCAGCACTATAGGCTGGGCCGTTTGCAGCCAAAACAATAACGCGAACAGAACTGTCCAATTCTGCATGGTAAAAGGCGCTTGTTAGCGCTGCCATCATCTCTTCAGATAGCGCGTTACGGCGCTTCATATCATTCATGGTGAGCCGTAAAATCCCACCTACGGTGGCCTCTTCAAGAACCAAATCACTTTGATTTATCGAATTGATATTAGCTTTATTGCTACTCATGACTTCAACCTCACTTTATTAGCTGGATCATTTCTGACAAAAAATTGCTGGCAGGAATCAATGACAGAACTGACTGGCAGCCTAATTAAATACTAGCTTGCAATCAGTGGATATTAATTTCAATGCTACTGTCAAGTGTATTCGCGATGAAACAATATCGATGCGCTCTATCATGCATTTTCTTCAATTCGTCATCGCTTACTTCAAATCCTGAATCAAATTCAACGGTTGGATGCAGATCAATTTTAATGACCGACATTTGACCTTTTGAATTTTTACCCAAATGTGCCACCGCATGATCATTAAAAGAGGCCACTGGCCACTTTGCTTTTGCCGCTAACGCAAGAAAGGTCATTAGATGACAGCTACTTAAAGCGGCAGCTAACGCTTGTTCTGGATTTGTATACTCGGCATTGCCGCCCCAATCCGGGGCTGCATCGGCTTTTAACTTAAACTGTTGATTGTAAGTAACATCATGCGCGTTGGAAAATTGGCCAGGCAACAATTCAGCTGACGCTCTTTTCCACACTATATCAATTGAGAGGTCAGACATTACAAGCCTCCTACGTTTAATGTAAACATCAAAGTGCGGCTCCAGCCAACCCTTTTTTAGGGTCGTAAAAAGGTTTTGGTACAACGACCACAGGTAACTGACCTGAGGGCATATCAACCACTGCTTTCGTTCCTTCAGCACTAAAATCACTATCCATCATAGCCAGTGCAATATTCCGCTTTAGGCGTGGTGAATAAATAGCGGAAGTGACATGGCCCACCTTTTTTGAACCAATAAAAAGAACCCATTGTCGGGTATTTGGGCTTTCCAATGCCGGACCATCGATTTCGATACCAACCTGTTGCCGACGAACACCCTGTCGTTCGATTTTAGTAAGTGCAGCTTTACCTATGAAGTCAGCATCCATGTTTAAATCAACCAGACGACCCAAGCCTAATTCGAAGGGATTCGTCTTACTATCCATATCAGCATGGTAAGACAACATGCCACCTTCAATACGGCGGATTGAAGAGGTATGACCTGGCTTCAGCCCAAGCGGCTCACCCACTGCCATCAAATGCTCCCAGAGCGCTTCGCCATGACGGCCATCACGCAGATAGATTTCATAGCCAAGTTCGCTCGACCAGCCCGTTCGAGATATAATCAAAGGAATGCCATTCAAATCAACCTCTCGTAGCCAGTAGTAAGGCAAGTCTTCGATTTCATCACCAAACACAGCTTTCATCACGTCACCTGATTTAGGGCCCTGTAACTGCAAAGGCGAAACGTCCGGCTCCTCGATGCTGACATCTAATCCAGAATTAATCGCAACACCTTGTGCCCACAGTAAAATATCACTGTCTGCGAGTGATATCCAAAAGTGATTTTCAGCCAACCGAAGAAGAATAGGATCGTTTAAGATGCCACCTTCAGCATTGGTAACCAAAATATATTTGCACTGACCAACTGCACATTGAGAAAGATTGCGAGGGGTTAACAGCTGAACGAATTCGGCAGCATCAGGTCCTGTAATTTCAACCTGTCGCTCAACGGCAACATCACACAAGATTGCCCCATTAACCAAATTCCAAAAATTTTGAACAGGATCACCAAAATCACGAGGTATATACATGTGGTTGTAAACAGAGAAACCTTGAGCACCCCAGCGAACAGTGGCATCAAAATAAGGTGACTTACGGATCTGTGTGCCAAAGCCGACATCGCCAATCATAGAATTGCTCATACAGATGACCTTAGTTTTATTTAAGTTAGGTTGAATAAGAAGCTAAAATAATACTCGAGTTAAATTAATAGCATGGACTTTTTTCTACGCTAGGGCGGCATAATCAGATTGATTTTAAATGATATACAGTCTATTTAGACTGTTAGCGAGCAGCTGGATAGAAATATCGGCTATAAGTCAATTAACTTACGCTTAATCGACTTCACTTCACGTGTCACGATGTAGGTGTAAAAACGGTCTATGCCAATATCTTCGATCAGCAGGTTATCGATCAATACTTGATAAGCCTGAATACTTGGTACGATCAATTTCATGATGTAATCAATGCCGCCACCTGTGGCAATGCACTCAACAATTTCATCAATCTGACCAATGCGTTTTTCAAACCGTTCAAAGTCTTCATAACGATGCTGTTTGAGGGAAATCTCCAGCATCACTGTTGCCACATTAGCAATTTTACCAAACGCTATCTCAGCATGATAACCACTAATAATACCCGCTTTTTCAAGTCGAGTTAAACGGGTCCAGCAAGGCGTCGCCGATAGATTAACCTTCTCAGCCAATGCTGTTTTGCTCAAACGTCCGTGTGTCTGGACAGCAGACAAAATACGAAGGTCAGTCGCGTCCAACTTAATCACACTCATAACGATTGCCACTGTTTCATAAAATCAATTTAATGCAATGAAGTAACAAGCGAAATCATTTTGCAATTCGCCTCGTCAATGGCTCTGCCCCAAATTGTCAAATGGGAAAATTAATTCACAAATCCTTTTTTTTCAACCTACGCCGATTCATTCGCAAACTAACCAAAACTGCAATAACAATAAAAGGCACCGAGATACCCAACACTAAATCAATATCCAAATTAACGCCAAACTGTTTCAAGCTCTTTAAAACATAATCAAGTAAGCCGACACTGTAATAACTTAATACAACAACTGACAGTCCTTCAACCATTTCCTGTAAACGAAGCTGCATTGCGGCACGTTTATCCATCGAGCTTAAAAGATCACGATTTTGAGCCTCTAAATTAATATTAATGCGAGTTCGTAATAAGTTGCTGACACGAGCAATACGATTTGATAATGCTTGTACTCGGGCCGAAACCGACTCACAAGTTCGAACTGCAGGCTCTAGACGCCGCTCCATAAATTCATTAAATGACTGAGCGCCTTCAATTCTCTGTTCGCGTAACTCATTTATTCGACGCTTAATCAAACCATAATAAGCACTCGTTGCCGAAAATCGATAACCACCCGTCGCTGCTATATGCTCTACATTCGCTGCAATTTGACTTAACTCATACAGTAACTGCTGTTCATTCTCATCTTCACGGTGCATTGCCAATTGCTGAGTCACCAACTCCAACTTTGAATCACAGGTACTTAAATCATGCGAATACTGTCTAGCTAATGGCAGGCCTAATAGCGCAAGCATTCGATAAGTTTCGATCTCAAGAATACGTTGCACTAGGCGACCCGCTTGACGATAGCGCAAATGATGATTCTCGATCAGAATACGATTAAAACCATCACCATGAATATGGAAGTCAGACCAAACTCGAGCCGCACCATCCGACACTTCACTTCCTGCTACAGTGTTAGACGAAAATAACTCTGACAAACCTTCTAAATCACGATGGCCTTCGGGGGCACCCAAAAGCTCTAAGTTCAGCATAGTAATTACTTCACCCGGCAAGCAATCGAACCATTCAACCGGTAGTTTTGACAAGGCTGTTTCTTTAAACGGCGTCGAATTGGAGCATGATTCACTAATGGTATAGGTAGAGAACTCCGAATGCCGTTCCCAGCGTAGTTTAAACATAGGAAAATCACCTATGTAGAAATTGGCATCTTGATTCGGCCTATTAACGGCGTAGCGGTCGCAAAGCACATTGATAGCATCAAGGTCTTTGCTACGGTCATTCGACAACAAAGCCACATGCGTGACCCGTAATGGCGCACTCATCATTTGATGAGGTCGTGCGTGCACCTCATTATTCAAGTGAATACGTTGAGGATGATTTTTTAAATTCGAAGCATTCATAGTATAAATGTAACAGCGTCCTTAAAAATAATACAGTTTAAATATCGCCACCTACCTTCATTTATGACTGATATCATTTTAGGGCTAATAAAGCCTGCCCTCACTATGATTAGATTAAAAGCTCAATCCCAGGGCCAATTAAGCAAAAAAAAGATCCGTAATAGCTAGAATTCTGTTGCTGTTATACCATTTAAAGACCAATTAGTTGAGGAAGACTGAAACGCAAACCCACTCGAGTCTTTACCGAACTATCATACATGCATGCATTACCAGAATGGGCCCGCAAGAAACGGTTTAAAAGTAGAGACATAAATACCCATATTTTTACGAAAGGCAGTAAAACATTTACTTACTCAGTGTAGGCCAGTTTAACCTGCCCCTTGCTTCAACCAAGACCCTCAATAGGGCATAGAATAACAACTTATAGTCCAGTATAAATTAAATAATAACATTGACCCCACCATTAGATAACTATATATTGCGCAAAAATTAGGTACAGGGTCTCTTATTTGAAAACTTTATGAGACTTTAGCCATTAAAAGGTTGAGAAATATTTTAATTTAAATCAAGCACTTTAAAAATTAAAAGCGTCACTTCATATCCAAATTGTCCTAGCTAAAAACAACGATGCTGAGTGGTTGTTCCAATTTAATTCTTTAGAACAGAAAACCCCTACTAATATTTTTTTACATTGAAAACTACAATTTTCTTTAAAAGAAAATTGAATAACCAATCTATTAGCAGAGTGCTAACCGCCATTAATTTTTGTAACTTAGTTACTTTGCAAAAAAACTATTTCGTTTAATTAAAATACTTAGAATAATATTCTTAATACCTGTCTCTTATACACATCTGACGCTGCCGACGACTCCTTACGTGTAG
>CAJXUC010000035.1 GCA_913061315.1 uncultured Gammaproteobacteria bacterium
TACGAGATAGCGTAGCGTCTCGTGGGCTCGGAGATGTGTATAAGAGACAGTCAAATAATAGTCTTAGCTTATTACCATAAATATTTAAATAACTATGGTTATATTGAGTTTGTAGTGGTCAAGTTTATATGGCCAATTCAGATAGTTATGTAAGCCAGATGTACTTGAATTGACGCTTACGTTAAAAATAGCCTTTACTACCATCACTTTATTGAGTCGTCTTGGACTCATCTATTTATTTGCTAATTGGATGGAAATCCCCAGAATGGATTCGGTCAGTATTTTTAACTGACCACAAGGGAATTAAACCTAGCGCAATCATCTTGCTGGCACCCGAATCGGTTAGTGGTATTTCAGCGCAGGGTTTAACCCGTGTTTGGCCGCCTTGCTCAAAATAATGAATGGGTAAATCCTCAGCCGTCATTGAACCAGAAAAATCCATGTCCCAGCCACTGCTAATAAATGTTCTTGCGATTTGCACTGCTTTCAGAAACGCCGGGTTTCCCCATAGGTAATGACTATGTTCCGGTTGATCGGACATTTCTTCGAAGGCAAAAGCTTTTACAGGAGTTGTTTTGTTGCCATAAGGCATGCGCAGTAAAAACTGGGGTAATGCTAGGCTGATAGACTTAGCGACTGGTGATTCGCGAAGTAATGTCCAAGCTTTTTCAACTGATTGATCAATGTCTGTTTGCCAATCACGCATTTTGGGTGTGATTGCAAAAGAAGGGCAGCCGATTAAATTCTCATTGGCGGCTGCGAAGAAATGGGCATCAGATTTCTGGGCAATTACCCCGATTTGAGATAGCAGTAATATGTCGTCGATATCAGCACCAAAGCGGTAGTTACCAACAATTAGGTTCCAATTAATATCACCCGCCGAGTCATCACAAAATTTTTGATACGACTGTGACTGCGTAACATCGTCTACAGCTAGGTCAGCCGTCAGTTCATCTTGATTAATATCAAATAAATAGAGCTTTACGGTCTTTCCACTTTGGACTCTCTTGACCACAAAATGGACGCTATGCCATAGGGATTCAAGCGCTTGAAATTCAGGGTTATGGATCAGATTGCGCATTTGCTGAGCGATAATTTCATCAACAGAAGCAATCAGTTCATCCTGCCGGACATCCCGAGAAAGCGTTTTACGAATACCGATGGTCTGCCGAATAAAAATATCAACCAAAGACTTAGTTTTTGAGTCTGTGTCTAAAATTGCTTCATCTGAATTTTGTTCCAATCGATCTTCAGTTTTTTCCATGATTGAATCAAGTAAGCTGATACCAGGCACTATCGACGATGACGTCTTTGATAACGGTTGCGTTGTATTTAGTTGTGCCTCTGAAAGTATATTTTCAGCTATTGGCTCTTTATTTGGCAAGTCCAACTCAAGCATGGCTTGCTTGAAAGTCTTCGGATTATTTAAACGGCTGCGTAAATCCCGAAGTTGACTGAAAATGGGCACATTTTTATAAAGACTGTCGGGTTGAAAGTCTTTTAATGACGTCAGCGTTAGATCTATATTGTTCATACCAGAGTCATCAACTGAGATAGATAATTGGGGGCTCAGAGAATTTAGAATTTCGTCAAAATTGAATCGATCGACGGCTACAAAATCTCGATCGATAATGTCAGGTTTGTTGATGCTGTTGCTAAAGTTTCCCATCATAGCAATAGAAAAACAGGCATCATGCTGAGTCTGTGACGTGAGGTCTCCATCCTGACCTTGAACGTTGATGTTCATTGAAAAACTGAAGGGTAAGTTTTTAACGTTAGACATAAGGTACCTTTAAACAAAAATAATGGTAGATAACAACGACTGACCAAGCCTCCAAACATTATCAAAAATTGGTACGCCTATTAAATTAAGCAGAACAAGTCCTAAAAGCGCATAGGAGCCGTATTGGTGATTATAATGGTAGTAACGTTGCGCCAACTTCCGAGGTAAAAAATAAGGCAAAATGTAATGTCCGTCAAGTGGGCCTATTGGAATGAGGTTGAATAGCATGAGCAGTAAATTAATGAGGGCTAGATAGCTGAAAAAAAACCGTGCGCCTTCCCCTGAAAATATTCCCCAACCGCCCTGAACGCCAATCACGTAGACATTAATGGTAACAATGGCGACCAATAGATTCATTGCAGGCCCTGCCGCTGCGACGAATAAAATACCCCAAAAAGACTTATAGTTGGCAGGGTTGGTCGGCACGGGCTTGGCATAACCGAACCCAATTAAAACCACCATTAATAGCCCCATTGGGTCGATATGGGCAATAGGGTTCAAGGTTAGGCGCCCGGCTTTTTCAGCCGTATGGTCACCAAATAGCTTCGCAACGATTCCGTGACCATACTCATGAAAAGTCAAAGATATAGTGAGCGCAATAATGATGGATATAAAAAGCAAATATTGCTGTTCAGCTAAGAGTTGGAGCATTTATAAACCTATCCTTGAAAGTGAGTAGCCTTAAGTAAAAAAATTTAAGGAATCCAAATGAGTAGCATACTAATAAAATTAACCTCTGCCTATTAAAACCCTTTGGTTAAAAGATGCGAATTAACGCTTATAAATTATCTGCTCAGTAATCGAAATATTAAAAATGGTTATGAATAAGGCTATATTTCAACCTGATACCATTGTTGAATGGTTTTGGCAATTCAGGAATATGCGATAGAATTTGTTGATTACGTTAGACTATCTTTTATGCTTTTCCAAATCGTTGAGTGGACGTTGTTTAGGCGCATTAGTTTTCTGAATAAAATACTATGCAATATCTAGTATCTCTTGTGGAGGGAGCATTAAATATGCAGGAAAAAGACTGGTTAATCCGTTGGCAAAAGAACCAAATTGGATTTCATGATGCCGAGGTTAATAGCCACTTAAAAAAGTACATATCAGCCAGTGACCTAAAGCCGGGAGATACTATATTCTTGCCACTATGTGGTAAGTCTGCTGATATTACCTGGCTTGCAGAACAGGACTTTCAGGTAATTGGAGTCGAATTGTCAGCGATTGCTATTGAGTCTTATTTTAGTGAGCAAGGGTTAAGTTTTGATCGGGTAGAGTCGGGTCGGTTTATTACCCGAAGTAGTCGCAATATCCATTTACTCGAAGGCAGCTTCTTTGATTTACGGCATCAAGATTTAGGCGATTGCAGCTTGGTTTATGACAGAGCATCACTAATCGCATTCGATGAACCAACTCGAACCAGATATGCCCAATGGATGCGATCGATCATAGGTAATGACACCGATATATTGCTCGTCACTTTGGATTATAATCAATCAGAAATGAATGGACCGCCATTTGCGGTTTCAACCCATGAGATCATGCGCCACTTCGAGTCTGCGTTCCAAATTGATATTATTCGCCAAACAGAAATAGTGGATGAGTCTCCGCGCTGGCGCTCTAAAGGGCTATCGTCGTTAGTTGAGAGCGTTTACCAATTGGGGGAAAAGTAATGAGTCTGAAGTTTCAAGGTAATCTACATAAAATGCATGTGCAGATTGGATCCCCGGTGCGCTATCAGCTTGAACTATCAAAAAAAATGCTGTTATTGAATGACTGGTTGGGCAAAGATATACGAATTGAGTATCTGCAAAGCATTGAATGCACTCATTGTGGACGAGCAATGAAAAAGAGCTTTAATCAAGGTTACTGTTACCCCTGTTTTAGAAGTCTAGCTCAATGTGATATTTGCATCATGTCTCCTGAAAAATGTCACTATCATTTGGGTACTTGCCGTGAACCTGAGTGGGGTATCCAATTTTGTATGAAACCCCATATTGTTTATCTTTCGAACACATCAGGGGTCAAGGTTGGAGTCACTCGGGAAACTCAAATCCCGACTCGTTGGATTGATCAAGGTGCAAGGCAGGCGATGCCAATTTTAAGGGTATCAAAGCGCTATAATGCAGGTCTGGTTGAAGTTGCATTCAAAAAATTCCTAAACGATAAAACCAATTGGCGCACTATGCTTAAGAATGAGTTTGAACCTGTTGATTTACTGGCAGTTTTTAATCAGTATTGGCCCGAAGTTGAAGCGGGACTGGATGATGGTATTAAGACTGACGTGGAAGTCATGGCGAGTGCTGATGCAATGCTGGAATTAGAATTTCCAGCTAACAGCTATCCGTCGAAGATTAGCAGTTTTAATCTGGATAAAAATCCCCTCGTGGAAGGTCGATTGGATGCCATAAAAGGACAGTACTTAATTATGAATACAGGTGTGATTAATATTCGGAAATACTCGGGCTATTTAGTCAGTTTAGAAGCTTAATAATCTAGTTACTGAACAAAAAGGCTTAAATAGCCTTGAGTGTCTCTGCCACTAACCCCGGCCCCCGGTAAATTAGCCCTGAATAAATTTGAATTAACTTCGCCCCACGTTCGAAACGTTCCTTTGCCTCGGCTGCTGAACTGATTCCACCAACCGAAATAATGGGTATTTCATCTTGAAGCGCACGATGAAATTCACTCAAAACATGTTGTGATTTTAGCGCTAACACATCACCACTTAAACCGCCGTTTTCATGTGCCAGTGGATGATCTACTACCCGACTTCGATCGAGCGTTGTGTTGTTAGCGATGAGACAATCAATCTTATGTTTGCGTAGCAAGTCCGCAATGCCAGGAATCGCCTTGTCGTCTAGATCGGGTGCTACTTTGAGTGCTATCGGACGGTTAACTTGATGTAAGTCTTGTAATTCCAAGCGGGTTTGGCTAATACCATAAAGCAATGAATCGAGGGCTTCTTCAGTTTGTAAGTCGCGTAATCCGGGTGTGTTGGGTGATGATATATTGACCGTAATGTAATCAGCCTGCAGATACACTTTTTGCATTGCAAGGCGATAGTCATCAAGCGCATCGTCGACAGCAGTAGTCAGATTTTTACCTATATTAATACCTAAAACATAGGGCTTAGGTTGAGATGTCACCTGTTTAACCAAGTGATCTACTCCTTTGTTGTTGAAGCCCATGCGGTTGATGATACTGCGATGCTGAGGTAGCCTGAATAAGCGTGGCTTTGGATTGCCACTCTGTGGCTTTGGGGTGACCGTTCCAACTTCTATAAACCCAAAGCCTAATTTGCTTAGGCCGGGCAGGTAGTCTGCATTTTTATCTAATCCGGCGGCTAATCCAATTGGGTTAGGGAAGTTGAGACCCATCACAGTCACTGGCTTTTCAACTCGAGTTTGGGGTATTAACGCATGAAAGCGATTCAGCATTCCGAGGCTGATATCGTGAGCAAGCTCTGCGTCAACGGAAAATAAAATAGGCTTCAGTAGCGAGTAAATCATTGGTTGCTCAGTGTGATTTCTTATAGTTTGTGATGGATGATCGATAGAAGATTAGGATAGTGACCCAGATCCGATAAGGTATCAATATCTCTTACCATTTCAAGTAGGTGAACTTGGTAATTGAGCAACTGAGCGTTGTCGATGGTTTGTTGCAAAACAAGGCTGGTGCTCCATTGGACCTGATGGAAAAGTAGCGGATCAATCACTCGGCAGCCAATTAGTGCGAAGCCACCATCGAAGGTGGGTAGTAGCACAATATCATTGTTATCGAGCGCGGTGGTGGCATGGTCAAAATGAGATTGGTTTATATCAAGGCAATCAGAGCCTATTAACAAAACTTTGTTGATAAGCTCTTTTGATAGCTCTCTTTGAAGTGCAAACAACATCTTATCACCCAGACCATTGCCTTGTTGTAAGTGATAAGTTTCCTGTTGAAAAACGCTGTCTTGAGTCTCTTCACTTAACCAAATTTGATAAGGACAGTGAGACACTCTCAATAGACCCAGGGTGTGGGTCAAACAGTGTCGAAAAACATGGGCTGCTTTACTGGCACCAATATCTGGGATGAGACGTGTTTTGACCATACCCTCAACCGGCGGTTTGGCGAAAACTTGGATAACTGGCATCGGCTCCAGACTAGCTGTTGGCTCTTGGCGTGATGATAACTTGGGGTAATAAATTTGATGTAGTCGATTAGGGTTGATTCCTAGCCAATAAACGAATCTTAACCACCACATCAAGATAACGGTTTTCGCCATACCCTTTTGTTCCCAACGACGACTAGAGGTTATAACAGAGTCTGCAGCAATACACGGCTTGTGTGTCTGCCGTGCCTTCTTAGAGATTGCGATATCTTCCATGATTGGAATTGAAGGAAATCTGTGAAGTGAAGTAAAAAAGGCGCGTTTAAAAAAAAGAGCCTGGTCTCCAGTTCCAATAGAACTCAATCGTGAGCGAAGATTGATTGCTTTTTCAATAATACGGAAAAACCAATGTTGTCCGCTGAGATGGACGGGGAAAAAGCCCCAATGGCAATTGAGTTGATTAGTCCAGTTTACAGGTAAGATCGTATCGGCATGTAAGAACAGCAACCAGTCGCCCTTTGCTATTTGGCTAGCGGCATTCATTTGATGCGCTCGACCAGGTGCACTGGAAATGACTTGGCAAGCAAATTGACGTGCTATTAAGACAGAGTGATCCGTACTCCCACCATCACAAATAATGACTTCGACAGTTGTTAAATCCGCCATGCTATCAAATAGTCGTTGCAGGTTTTTTTTTAACTGAAAAGCGTCATTTAATACTGGGATAATGACGCTGATGGATATCTCGGTCATTAGCCGAGTGCACCACCGCAACTGCTGCCTTGACCTGCTGTACAGCCATAACAATGGTCAGCAACATTTATTGGGATGTTGACTAAATCATCAATCAAAACATCCCGAATATGTAATGGCTCTTGATTTTGGTTATATGGACTGGTGATATTCATATTTAACATTTGATTAAAATCGCAGTCATAAACAAAGCCCTGCCAATCGACACTGAGTTGATTCTTACACATAAGTCCATCTAGATTCACTGGGCTGTAAGCATCTTTTAATAACGTCATATAGTTGTTAAATTCACCCTTTGATATCAAGGTACTACCAAAGCGTGCGATGGGCATATTAGTAATAGTAAATAACTGGTCGAACTGAATGTCGAACTCTGCCTGAAGAAACTTTTTATAGTCAGCTCGTAATTCAGTCTGTGATGGGGGAAGAAAGGGACCGGTTGGGTTATAAACTAGGGTAATTGAGAGAGAACTATTGGGTTGGCTGTAACCCAGGTGATTTAATATTTGTAATGCCTCGATACTTTTTTGATAAACACCCTTGCCACGCTGACCATCGACATTTTCTTCTATATAGCAAGGTAAAGAGGCCACAATTTGAACATCGTTATCAGCCAAAAATTGAGCCATGTCTTCATAGCCCGGTTCAAGCAAAATAGTGAGGTTACATCGGTCAATGACCTTAACTCCAAGTGCACGAGCCTTGAGCACCAAGTGTTTGAATAAGGGGTTCATTTCGGGCGCGCCACCGGTTAAATCAAGGGTATGAACCGACGGCTGTTTTAATATTTGAAGTAAATCGTCCATATTGTCTTCAGTCATTAGCTCTTTACGATTGGGGCCCGCAGCTACGTGACAATGCAAGCAAGACTGATTGCAGAGATATCCCAAATTCACTTGTAACACTTCGATGGCGCGACGCGAAACAGAGGGGAAATCAGTATTCTTTAATAAAGGCCAAGTGTCTTTCATAGGTTCTGTCGTGTTGATGACTCTGAGTAGGATAGACCGATACTAGCATATAGAGTTCCAGAAGTGCTTTGGTTGGGTTATCAAATCTCAAATTGCGTTATTGACTTTAATAAGAAGCCCAGCGGCATAACACGTTTGTATCGTATGAATTGAACTTTTTGATGTTGGTAATATTTATTTTTTAATTGAAAATTAACTATGGATGGTAAATAGCCTGAACAATTGAATCTTTCAACCTACCCTGTTTAGTCTTTATGATACAGCCGAAAATAGTATAATATCGTTATCCGGATTGCTCAGAACCTGTAATTTCAGGCATCTCCATAATAGTGCTTTGGTATTTGGCGCGGATTCTAAGCGCAAACTGCTAACCTTTACTCCATAGGTAATTGTGAATGCTTAACTGGAATCAAATTGAAACCGTGCTGTTAGATATGGACGGCACTTTACTCGATTTACATTTCGATAATTATTTTTGGCAAGAATATCTTCCCGCCCGTTTTGCTGAAATTAAATCGATTGATCCACACCTCGCTCAAAATCAAATAGAGGCACAGACGCGGTCAATACAGGGCACTTTAAATTGGTATTCAACCGATTACTGGAGCCAGATACTGGACGTGGATGTAGTCAAGCTCAAGCATGAAGTTAGTCATAAGGTAGCGCTAAGGCCTTACTGTGTCGACTTCCTTGATGCCTTGCGTAAAGCTGGGAAAGATGTGGTGATGGTTACCAATGCACACCATGACAGTCTCAATTTAAAAATGGCAATAACAGGTATATCGGAACGGTTTGATCGTTTAATAACGGTACATGAGTTTTCTTTGCCAAAGGAAGATCCCAATTGTTGGTGTGAAGTATATAAGCTCCATCCATTTGAGAGCGATAAGACGCTACTGATCGATGATAATTTAACGGCTTTGAAATCAGCGTTAGATTTTGGCATAACAAAAGTGTTGGCTGTTCATAAGCCAGACTCGATGGCACCTGCTATGGATGTGCAGGGCTATCCTGCAATCCATTCATTCCAAGATATTATGCCAATTGAGTAATTGCAGTGACGGTCTGTTTAAATTTTAATTTCAAACTCAAAAGGTTTTGACTGCAGGTGCCACTAAATGGCAAGTTTTTTTAACAGGAAATATCTTACTGTGTTAGTGAAAACTAGAAAACTGAAGTGAACCTGAGGTAGCTAAATGGTTCAAATAATGAAAATCTAAGGCTTAGTTACAACAGTGAGTGTTGATGAATGAACCATACTCTTGAATAATGAATAAACTGGTTAGATAACTTGTGATTCCAGTTTATTCATTTGACGGGTTCAATGTATTTAGTTTTTTTTATACCAACTGATCGTTGTAACGATCAATACTCTTCATGATTTCTTGCTTAGCTTCTTCAATATCAACCCATCCATCAATCTTCACCCATTTACCCGCTTCCAAATCCTTATAATGCTCAAAAAAGTGGGAGATCGCATCTAATAGTGGCTTTGGCACATCAAGAATGCTGTTATAACCCGCATACATGCTACTGAGCTTATCGACTGGGACGGCTAAAATTTTGGCATCTTCACCGGCTTCGTCCGTCATTTGCAGCATGCCAAGTGGACGGACTCTAACTACAGACCCTGTGATAACTGGGACAGGGGTTAAAACTAGTACATCGGCAGGATCGCCATCATCTGACAGGGTGTTTGGAATATAACCGTAGTTACAAGGATAATGCATGGAAGTACCCATAAATCGATCGACGAACATTGCGCCCGTTTCTTTATCTACTTCATACTTGACAGGGTCAGAATGAGAAGGAATCTCAATAATCACATTAATGTCACTGGGCGGTTTCTTGCCGTAGCCGACTCGATCTAGAATCATAATTGTCTCAGAACAGAGGAAAAGGGGCGCGATTATAACGGATTATTTGGAATTGAGAACATTTTGATCTTAAATTTTTACGTCAAACTTAGAATAGTTAGTAATAACAATTGTATTGTAAATTTATAAAGTGATTGCTAGGCTTAAACGATAATGAGAATCTTACAATTTATTCAATAATAAGAATTATACAAACGTTAATGAGTCTCAGCCCATCTTTTGTAAAACTTTGAGGAAAATCTTTTGAAAATTAGTGTACTGAAAGAAATACATGTTGATGAAAAACGGGTTGCAACGACACCTGATGTTACCGAAAGGCTAATTAAACTGGGCTTCGAGGTGGTTGTCGAAACGGGGGCTGGAGTAGGGTCCAACTTTTCTGATGAGGCTTACAGACAAGCTGGTGCTGAAATTGCCCCTTCGGCTGAATCAGCTTGGCAATCGGCTGATTTAGTTGTCAAGGTCCGCCCCCCTGAGGAAAACATCGCACTGGGGAAGCATGAAGTTGACTTGATGCCTGAAGGATGTCGTCTTATTAGTTTTTTGTTCCCAGCACAGAATGAAAAACTGTTAGAGCAACTGGCACACCGAAAAATCACGGCTCTGTCGATGGACAGCATTCCGCGTATTTCACGAGCCCAAAAGTTAGATGCTTTAAGTTCCATGGCAAATATTTCGGGTTACCGGGCAGTGGTTGAAGCATCGGCCCTGTTTGGTCGTTTTTTTGCTGGACAGATCACTGCAGCAGGTAAGGTTGCGCCAGCAAAAGTAATGGTAATTGGTGTTGGTGTAGCCGGCTTGTCTGCAATTGCTACGGCTAAATCATTAGGTGCCATCGTTCGCGCATTTGACACTCGTCCCGAAGTGAAAGAACAAATTTTGAGTATGGATGCAGAGTTCCTCGAACTTGAATTTGAAGAAGACGGTACGGGTGAAGGCGGCTATGGAAAGGTGATGAGCAAAGAGTTCATTGATGCTGAAATGGCTTTGTTTGCTGAACAGGCAAAAGACGTGGATGTCATCATTACTACAGCGCTCATTCCGGGCAAGCCGGCGCCCAAACTCATTACGAGCGCAATGGTGGAGAGTATGCGTGATGGTAGCGTGGTGGTTGATCTGGCCGCCGAGCAAGGCGGTAACTGTGAGCTCACTGAGCCGGGCAAAGTGGTTACTCGAAAAGGTGTGAGTATAGTGGGTTACACTGATTTACCGAGTCGTTTAGCGGCTCAATCAAGTCAACTTTATGCCACTAATATCTATAATTTGCTGGAAGAAATGAGCCCACAAAAAGATGGCTCTATTGTGGTTGATATGGAAGATGTGGTTGTCCGTGGAGCCACCGTGGTCAACAGTGGAAAAATCACTTGGCCCCCACCGGCTGTTGCTGTTTCTGCGGCTAAGAAACCTGAGCCTGCTGTGGTTGAGGCGCCTTCTTCTGAACCCATAAAGCCACCTTCAAAGGTTGCTAGTGTCGCAAAAAGTAGCTTGTTACCCATGCTCATAGGTGGGTCAGCTCTCTTTGGTCTTGGCCTTGTTGCTCCCCCATCATTCATGGCACATTTTACGGTTTTCGTTCTTTCATGTTTTATTGGTTACATGGTGATTTGGAATGTTGCACCTTCTTTGCATACGCCATTAATGAGCCTCACCAATGCAATTAGTAGTATTATTGTACTCGGTGCGTTAACTCAAATCTCGTCAGATAATCCAACAATCATGGTTTTATCAGTCATTTCATTATTGATAACCAGTATCAATATAGTTGGTGGATTTTCAGTTTCGCAGCGCATGCTGCAAATGTTTAAAGGGTAGGACGTGATATGACTTCAAGTTTAATAACAGTATCTTACCTCGCCGCAGCGATTTTATTTATCCTCGCATTGGGTGGTTTGAAAGATAATCAGTCTGCCAGAAGAGGTAACCTTTACGGCATACTCGGCATGGTAATAGCCGTGATAGTGACAATCAGTGCCTTCGTAACTCAAAACTACACCATTTTGATTACGGTCATGTTGATTGGTGGCGTCGCGGGCTTTGTATTATCGCGCCGTGTCAAAATGACTCAAATGCCAGAACTGGTCGCTATATTGCATAGTTTAGTCGGTTTAGCGGCTGTTTTGATAGGTTTTGCCAATTTTCTGGATTCCAGTTTTAATTTGACGGGTGTCGAAAAAACAATCCATGAAATTGAAATTTTTATCGGCATTTGTATTGGTGCGCTGACTTTTACGGGTTCGGTGATTGCTTATGGCAAGCTCAGTGGCATGATCGGAGGCAACCCACTCACATTGCCCGCCAAACACTGGCTCAACTTATCCATGTTTATCGCTGTCATTGTGGTTGGTGTTCAGTTTGTTGGCGCACAAAACCATTCTGATGCATTTATCTTATTATTGGTGATGACGCTCATTGCAATGGTATTTGGTATGCATATGGTAGCCGCTATTGGTGGTGCTGATATGCCAGTAGTTATTTCAATGTTGAATAGTTATTCTGGCTGGGCTGCTGCAGCAACAGGTTTCATGTTATCAAACGATCTATTGATAGTCACTGGAGCCTTAGTGGGAAGTAGTGGTGCGATCTTGAGCTATATTATGTGTCGTGCAATGAATCGAAGTTTTATCAGCGTTATTGCGGGTGGTTTTGGAACTACAAGCGGTTCTAAAAGCAAAGTGTCGGCTGAAGTTCAGGGTGACGTTATGGAAATCGATGTTGCCGAAACCGGACAGCTATTAAATAAAGCAAAGCAAGTTGTTTTTATTCCTGGTTATGGAATGGCAATGGCGCAAGCTCAGCATGCGGTTTCAGAAATATCGAAAATCTTGTTGGCTAAAGGTGTAAATGTTCGTTTTGCTATTCATCCAGTGGCTGGGCGTATGCCAGGGCATATGAATGTATTATTGGCTGAAGCCAAAGTACCGTATGACATTGTGTTCGAAATGGACGAAATCAATAATGATTTCCCAGACGTCGACGTGTCGGTGGTAATTGGTGCTAACGACACAGTTAATCCTTCCGCACAGGAAGATGAAGACAGCCCTATTGCTGGCATGCCAGTGCTTGAGGTTTGGAAAAGTAAAACTACCATAGTTTTGAAGCGTGGCATGGCCGCTGGTTATGCTGGTGTGGATAATCCCTTGTTCGTTAAAGATAACACCAAAATGTTGTTTGGGGACGCCAAAGCTAGCTTAGACTTGATAATAAAGGCGCTTTAAATTGGGTAATATTGGCCTGTATTTTATTGAGTCATCACTCAATTTAATCAAGCTTAAAACGCAATAGCATTTCGTATTTAATAGGCACCTTATTGCTCTTGTTTGGCAGGGGTGCCTTTATTAATTATGAGTCTTCAATCAACCATTCGTTGGCTCTTCAACTTCACCCTATAAGTGCCTCCCTTTACTGTGTCTTCGAGGCCAGAAATTCAGTTTTAACACTTCAATAGCATTTACCTCAGTAAGGTGTTTATTGTGCTTGGTTGGTAACTAATGGTAATTCAGCTAAGCGAGTTTATAAATATGAGAGTATTGAGTTATACCTGAACCGTGATATCGATATAAAAATAACAGCTGAGCAAACCTGGGTTTATTAAAGGATGACGTTAAGGTATGAAGTGTTTTGAACTGATTCCATTTAGCGATTCAATGAAGTAGTCAAAATACTGTCTTGAACCAACTGTTCCTTTTGGCGACGGTTAAGCTTTTTTATTGAATATTCTCGTTTGCTGGCACTACTGCGTGAATGGCCTGACTCTTGGTAAATTACTTTGATAGGAGAACGGCCGTTAAAGTATTTTGCACCGAGGCTGCTAGAACCATGTTCCTTGAAGCGCCGCTCCACATCCTTAGTAATGCCAGTGTAGTATGAGTAGTCACTGGCTAGAATTATATAAACGAACCAATTCATTTAAAGGCACATATCTCATCAATTAGTTTAAAGGGCTGTATAAGTGATATGTTACAATGAAATAGTAATTAATAGCGCTTAAAATTAGCTCTGTTGTGGCGATCCAGTAAAAGCAGTGCTTTAATTGGTTGTCCCAAGAGAAGAAATTGTCTACTTGATTATGGCTTTGATCTGTAGAATAGGAAGCTGACCTTGAGCAGCAAAAACAGATGAAATTTAAAAATGAAGTTAGCAATAATTAGTGGTGGATCAAAAGGATTAGGCCAAAAATTGTGTGAGCAGTATTTAGCACAAGGTTTTGAAGTCATTGAATTCTCACGAACCGCACCGCATTCTTACTCAATTGCTATTGACCTAGCGTTAGCAAATAACGTAGGTCAAATTGTTAGTGAGGGCTTACTAACTTTAGCCGCTTGCGAATGGCAGGAAATAGTGGTGATCAGTAATGCAGGAATGCTAACCCCGATGGGACCTGCGTCAAAAAAAGAGAGCGAGTCAGTTATTGCCAACTTAAACACTAATTTTGTGTCAGGCATTATTTTTATGACAGAGGTGTTGCGCCATTTTCAATTACATAGAGGAAAGAAAACACTGGTTAGTATTTCTTCTGGCGCAGCCTTGGGTGAACGTGCTGGCTGGTCACTTTACTGTGGTGCCAAAGCGGGCTTAGAGCATTTTATCCGCTCTGTTGCGAAGGAGCAGGAGGTAGAGTCCCATCCCTTTAAAGTGATTAATGTTGATCCTGGACTCATCGATACTGACATGCAGTTATTAATTCGACAATCAAGCATTGAAGATTTTCCAGCGCTAGAACAATTTAAACATCGAAAAAGCATGGGTTTGTTAGCCTCCCCCACAAAAGTGGCTGAGGGAGTCGTTCACATTATTAATGCTTCACCTGTAAAAAATGGTGAACGTATTAAAGTCAGCCTGGATTAACGCTAGAGTTTTTGTAAAATAGTTGTTTTGAGAATTGAAACTATTTTTTTATTTTGAACTCAATACTGAATATCGCCAATCAACTGTAAAGATCAATCAAGTATAAATTTTATTAAAAGCCATTTAGGTGCTGTTGATGTTGAACATGGATTTAAATAAAACGGTGGTTGTCAAAACTACTATGCAAGTATGGGAAGGTAGTCCCAGTGAAGGTGTGTGGCGCAAACCGTTGGCACGAGAAGCAGTAGAACATGGCCATACCACGAGCCTTGTTCGTTTCGATCCTGACTCCTCATTTACAGAGCATAGTCATCCCTTTGGTGAAGAAATTTTTGTGCTTGATGGTGTTTTTTCAGATCAATACGGTGACTATCCCGCAGGCACTTACTTGCGAAACCCGCCGGGTTCAAAGCATATGCCGTTTAGTCAGCAGGGCTGTACATTATTTGTCAAATTGGATCAGTTTAAACCTGATGATAGTTCGGAAGTTCGAATTGACACAAAACTAGCCCAATGGTTGCCTGGTCAGGGTAGATTACAGGTTATGCCGTTGCATGAATTTGAAAATGAAAGTGTCGCTTTAGTGCGCTGGCCTTCTCATTCAAAGTTCCAACCCCATAGGCATGTTGGTGGAGAAGAAATTTTTGTTCTCTCGGGCACATTTATCGACGAATATGACAGCTATCCGCAAGGCAGCTGGATACGCAGTCCGCATAAAAGCGAGCATACCCCCTTCGTCGAAGAAGAAACCATTATCTGGGTTAAGACCGGGCACTTACCGATACTCTAGATTTAAGTATTCAGTCATAAAAACGTTTGAAAATTAAGAGAGGTTATTTTGTCACAGCAGGCAATATTGAAGTTAAAACAATCGATTAGTGAAAAGATAATTGGTCAAACTGAACTGATTGATCGTCTATTGATTGCCATTCTAGCGGATGGACATTTATTGGTCGAAGGTGCGCCAGGCTTAGCCAAGACTCGCGCCATTAAAGTCCTCGGTGATTGCATCGAAGGTGATTTCCATCGTATTCAGTTTACGCCTGACTTGCTGCCAGCCGATTTAACTGGTACCGAGATATATCGACCTCAGGACGGTAGTTTTAAATTTCAGAAGGGTCCTTTATTTCATAATTTAGTTTTGGCTGATGAAATTAACCGCGCACCGGCAAAAGTGCAGTCTGCGCTGCTCGAAGCGATGGCAGAACGGCAAATAACCGTTGGATCTGAAACCTATTTGTTACCAGAGGTTTTCCTCGTGATGGCAACTCAAAACCCCATCGAGCAGGAAGGTACCTATCCATTACCCGAAGCACAGCTGGACCGTTTCTTAATGCATGTTACAGTGAGCTTTCCCAATGCAGATGAAGAGAAACAGATTCTGCAATTGACCCGTCAAGAAGCGCGAACCAATCGAGAGCTTATTCAATCACCCAATCAGTCAACAAAACCTGAATTATCACTTTCATCAATTAGCCAGGAAGAGTTACTTGAAGCCCGTCAAGCAGTACTTAATATCTATCTTGATGAAAGCCTCGAAAGCTATTTGATTGAACTAGTGTTAGCGACGCGCAGTGCTGAAAGATATGGCGATGACTTGGCTGGTTGGATTGAGTATGGCGCCAGCCCACGTGCAACAATGGCGCTCGATAGGTGTGCTCGTGCCTATGCTTGGCTCAATGGCCGTGACTTTGTATCACCAGAAGATATTCAAACCATTGCACCCGATGTATTGCGTCATCGCATCATCCTTAGTTTTGAAGCCGAGGCGGAAGGTATAACGCCAGATCGCTGTATTGCAGAGCTAATTGGGCGCGTTGCGGTTCCATAGGGTTTCATAGTCTGGAATGAAAAAATAATGACGCAAGTACCAGAAATTGGTGATGATATTGTTCGAATCAGACAATCGACTCTAATTGGTTTGAGTCGTGATGCCAAAAATATCCCACTCGATTTAAATTCGGTTAAAGCACAGATGTCGGGTGGATACGTGTCTTCATTTCGTGGCCGTGGCATGGAATTTCATGAATCCAGACCTTACCAGCCAGGTGACGATATTCGCGCAATCGACTGGCGAGTGACCGCACGAAGTGGCGTGACCCATACCAAAGTCTATCATGAAGAACGCGAGCGCCCTGTTTTACTCTGGGTCGACCTGAGCCCCACCATGTTTTTTGGGACGCGGCAATGTTTTAAATCGGTCGTTGCTGCCAAGCTTGCTGCACTGCTGGCTTGGAGTAGTGTGCAGCATGGTGACCGACTCGGTGGGTTGATTTTTTCAGACCAGCATCACGACGAGTTTCGACCCAAACAGGGTAATGCTGCGGTACTACATTTTATTAAAAAATTGGCCTCTCATCCGGCCTGGGATCAGCAATACAAATCAACGGTTGCAAGTGATAGTAATCCTGATGCTGGTATCCAAGCATTGAATCGACTACGTCAAGTCGCGAAGCCGGGTAGCCTTATTGTACTGATGAGTGATTTTCGATTTTTAACAGATAGTTGCCGAACCCATCTGTCCCACCTTGCGCGGCATAATGACGTCGTTATGCTATTCACTCATGATCCATTAGAACAGGCATTACCATCATCGGGTCGTTATCAATTGACAGATGGTGAATCAAGGTTGACTGTTGATAGCGCTAACATGACCAGCAGAGAACAATATCAACAACGGTTTGTTGCTCATCATCAAAAGTTAGAGCAGCTGTGTAAGCAATTACATTCATTATTAATTGACGTCTCAACTGCCTCGAATTTAATTGATGTTTTGAAGCGTGGTCTTGGACTTCGGTCAAAGCGCTAATGATCAAAATGATCCATCCAATCGAACCTTTAACATGAATGAACTGCCATTAAAAGATATTCACTTACCTGAAGGTATTTTATGGTGGCCACCTTCACCAGGTTGGTGGTTGCTGGGTGTTATGCTGATTGCGTTTCTACTAATATTGCCAAGGCTGTGGCGATGGTTGCGTTATAAGCCGGTTAAATCTTTGTCACTCAAAGCGCTTGATCTGATTCGAAAAAACCATCAATTGAAAGCCGATAGAAAACAAACATTGCAAGCGATTACTGGCTTGTTACGGCGCACAGTGATAACTAAAAGTGGCCGCATTGGCCATGCTGGTGTCGTTGGTGATGACTGGTTGAATCAGCTTAACCTAATGTCTAATAAAAACTGCTTTTTGCCCGCCCAGTGTGAGCTGTTAAAACAGGGTCGATATCAACCCAATCGCGTAGGTAAAAGTAAAAGCCAGAGCGAAAATGAAATAGACAGTTTGCTGCAAAGTTGTGAAAATTGGATTAAGTCTTTATCTAAAGAAACAGGAAAAAGCCATGTTGCACCTTGATTGGCCTTGGGTTCTTCTATTGTTACCCTTGCCGCTGGTGACCTACTTTTTTTTGCCGGCAAAATCAATAGAACAGGATGCCGCCTTACAGGTTCCGTTTCTGGATGATTTCAACTTGTCGCAACAAGTGAGACATCAGTCGCAAAAAGCGCATTGGTTAACTTATCTTAGCTTGCTGGTTTGGTGTTTGATGGTATTGGCCGCTAGCCGACCACAATGGTTAGGTGAGCCGATTAGTATCAATATCAATGGGCGTGATTTGATGATGGCAATTGATTTGTCGGAAAGCATGAGTATTGAAGATTTTAAAGCTTACGATGGTGCTGTAGACCGACTCACAGCAACTAAGATTGTTATGAAAGAATTCATCAATAATAGAAAGGGAGACAGACTGGGGTTGATACTGTTTGGTAGTCAGGCCTATTTGCAAGCGCCAATGACCTTTGACACTGTAACCGTTAATCGACTATTGCAAGAATCTGCGATTGGATTAGCGGGTGAGCGAACTGCGATTGGAGATGCTATTGGCTTGGCATTGAAGCGTTTACAGGCTAGTCAAGGTAGTGATATTCAGCAGAATGAAGGTCAAAAAATGTCGCAGGTATTAATCCTGATCACCGATGGTGCGAATACGGCAGGGGCTGTTTCACCTATGAAAGCGGCTCAATTAGCGGCTGAAAAAAACCTAAAGATTTATACTATTGGTATTGGGGCTGATGAGATGACACGCAATACCTGGTTTGGTACGCAGATAGTCAACCCATCGACTCAGCTTGATGAAAAAACACTGCGCGGCATAGCTAATGTTACTGGCGGTCGATATTTCAGGGCACACGATACAGAGGAGATGATTAAAATTTATGATTTGTTGGATAAGTTAGAACCTGTCGAGCAAGATGAAGAAAAGTTTCGTCCCAATAGTGCGTTGTTTCATTGGCCGTTGGCACTTGCTTTGTGCTTGGGCTTTGTCATTTGTTTGCGTCGCGTATGATTGAAAATATTCATTTTTTAAGACCTACCTGGTTATTGGCGCTTTTGCCACTCGCATTCCTGCTGTGGCGATTGTTCAATATAAAACGGAATAGTCGAAGTTGGCAAGCGGTTGTCGATCCTGTTTTGTTAGCCCATTTACTCAGTGGTAACCAAAGTGTTCGAAGTAATAGCCATCTTTATTTAATTGCGGTAATCGGCATACTGTCAATTGTTGCCTTAGCTGGACCCGTGTGGAATAAGTTAGAGCAACCAATATTTAAGCAGCAATCGGCATTGGTCATTGTGCTTGACCTGTCGCGTTCAATGGACTCTAGTGACATTAAGCCCAGTCGGTTAATTCGAGCTCGACATAAAATAGCGGACATACTCACCCAAAGAAAAGAGGGCCAAACTGCACTTGTGGTTTATGCAGCGGATGCGTTTTCTGTTGTCCCGCTCACAGACGATGGAAAAACTATCAAAGCATTATTACCAGGGCTTACTACCGATATAATGCCGACTCAGGGTTCGCGAGCTGGTCAGGCATTAATAGAAGCTTACGGATTATTTCAAAACACAAACTTGCAGCGAGGTGATATTCTGTTAGTGACAGATGGGCTAACGGTAAAAGAATTAAAAGAGGCACAAATAATGCTGACTGACAATCCCGAGTTTAGACTGTCTGTGTTGGGTGTTGGTACTGAAACGGGTGGCCCCATTCCCTTACCCAGTGGCGGATTTTTAAAAGATGCCGAGGGATCAATAGTAATTGCGAGTTTGTCCATTGGACCGTTACAAACCTTGGTCAACAAGGGCGGTGGTGTTTTTAAAATGATGAGCGCCAATGACGATGATGTAACCAGTCTACTCAAAGCTATTGAACGAAGCCCTTTTGAGCAAGTGGTTGTTGCTAGCAACCGAAGGGCTGATGTGTGGCAAGAGCAAGGTCCATGGTTGGTGTTATTTGTTTTACCTTTGCTTGCGCTCGCTTTTCGTCGAGGTATTGTTTTTGGGTCGTTATTCTATTGGCCTATTTTATTGTCTTCTATTTTGTTAGTGGCCCCACCAGAGGCCTCGGCATTCGATTGGAATGAACTCTGGAAGAACAATGATCAACGAGCCCTTGATCAGTTTGATCAAGGGCAGCCCAAAAAAGCATCGGAATTGTTTGATCGTGCCGACTGGAAGGGCTCGTCATTTTACCGATCAGGCGACTATGAAAATGCTTTGAATCAATGGCAGGGTATTGATTCTGAGAGTGTCAACTATAACCGCGGTAATGCTCTGGCGAAGCTAGGGAAACTGCAAGAAGCACTTGAGACGTATGATGAGGTGCTTCTGGAAAATCCACAGCACATTGATGCAAAGCATAATCGTCAACTAGTCGAAGACGCTTTGAAACAACAGCAAGAAAAGCAGTCAAAACAAGATGAATCAGACGCCAAAGACAGAGAACAGTCCAAAGACGATGAACAGTCTTCACAGTCAGGGCAAGGCCAAAAACCAAGTGACTCTGATGGCCAACAGTCTTCGGATCCGTCGGAGAAAAACCAGAATCAGAGCAATAGCAATACTGATTCAGAGTTTGATACTGATGCACAAGAAGCGCAGGCAGAACAATCTCAAGCTGATACAGATGCCAGTGAATCTAAAGAAGCAGAAGCCAGTCAGGCAGAGCAAGCAAGCCGGGAACAAGCCTTGTCAGAACAGGCTGCGGATCAATGGTTGCGTAAGATACCGGATGATCCAGGTGGATTATTAAGGCGCAAGTTTTTATATCAATACAATAAACGCGGTGAGTCTGCGAGTGGGCTAAATCCGTGGTAGCTATAATGACCAATAAAATGCGAAAAACTGGATGTATCAATCTATTGGTATTGGTTGGTGTACTTTTGACTTTTTTGAGCAATCAAGTTTTTGCTACAGTTAATGTAACGATTGATCGCAACTTGGTGCGTCTTAATGAATCGTTTCAGCTCGTGTTTGAGGCTGATAGCAGCCCTGATCAAGACCCTGACTTTTCAGGTTTAGAGCCATATTTTATGATTCTAAGTCAAAGTCAGAGTAATAATATTACAATCATTAATGGTGAGTATCGACGCAATAATAAATGGGTTTTGCAAGTGATGGCTAAACAAGAAGGTAATTTTGTTGTTCCATCTATCTTATTTGATAGTGAAAAAACAAAACCATTTCAAATCTCAGTTAAGCCAGCCAACCCGGCTGGAGTGAGTGGTCAGGACGAATTAATTTTTGATCTTGAGGTCGATAAATCAACCGTATATGTTCAAGGGCAAGTTTTGGTGACTCTGCGTTTGATGGTGGACAGAAATATATCTGGATACCAGATGAGTGACCTTACAATCAAAAATATGGACGTCGTGATCGAGGCGTTAGGCGAGGTTAAGCAGTATCAAACTCGTCTGGGGGGAAAAGATTATATTGTTCTTGAAAAGCAAATGGCATTATTTCCTCAGCAAAGTGGCGATCTTGAAATTGAACCAGTTATTGCCGAGATACAAATTACAAAGCGGTCATTGTCGCTGTTTGGTGCGCCCCAAAATGGTGGCAATATAAGACGAATTGGTTCAAAAGGAGCCTCGATTGAAGTGCTAACAATTGCGAACGAATCAAGCGCTAAACAGTGGTTACCGTCGACAAAGTTATCTCTAAATGAAGAGTGGCCTAATGATATTAAAACCCTCATCGCAGGTGAGCCTGTGACTCGTACCATAACTTTGGTGGCAGAAGGATTGACGTCTGCGCAGTTGCCAGAGCTCAATCAAACGCAAGTTGATGGCATCAAACGTTATCCGGATAAGCCGTTATTGCAGGATCAAAAAACGGACACCGGAATTGTAGGAATTCGTCAGCAAAAAATCGCACTAATCCCAACCAAAGCCGGTATTTACACATTACCGGCTGTCACCATAGACTGGTGGAATGTGGTTACAGGCAAGCAGGAACAAGCGAAAATTCCTTCACGCACAATCGAAGTAAAAGTTGGAGCAGATGCTCTTTTGGCTGATAATGCAACTCAAGTTCAGCAACCGATATCACCAAGTGTTAATGACGTATCAGAGCCATTAGCATCGCAAACCAAAGACAGTCAAACTTTTTGGGTCTGGTTGAGTTTTATATTAGCAATTGGTTGGTTCGGTACAATTTTCTTGTGGTGGTATGGTAAACAAAAAACGGCAGCACAGGAATATTTAGCTGAAGGTGGATTAAAAATAGATCAGTTAAAAGCCTTAGGACAGCGCAAGGCAATGGCGCAATTAACAGAAAGCTGTGGTAGCAATAAGGCACGAGATACCCGCGAAAACTTGCTTGTTTGGGCGAATAGCCTTGAGACAAAACAAAGCTTCAATAACTTAAATCAGCTAGGATTTCACTTTGGAGATGAATTTCAGGTTCAAATAAACCATCTTAATCAAAGTTTATATGGTGGGCTTGAAGGGGCATGGAAGGGAGCCGATATTTTAAGGACTTGTGAATCAATAGCCGCTCATTTGAAGGTGGTCCAATCCTCTGAAAAAACAAGCGAGCTAAGTTCACTGAATCCCTAACTGACTAATGTTTAATTCACAAACTAGCGTACTAAACAGACGACTCTCCAGCCACATATTTTCCCGCAGGGATATCTAGTCGTGCTGCGATAGCTGAGGACGCAATAACGGTGATCGAATCGTTTTCAGTGTCGACAATATTGAGTCCGCCCATAACTGCCTTGACAGTAACAGTGCCGAATGGAATTTGTTGCTGTATAACTGTTTTATCGACTTCATCGGGTTTTTGTACGCCAATAGTGACTTCAACGTGCATTGAATCGTGGTCAATTCCAAGCGAACGGAACAGCGTTATTGAGCTATGGTGAAGAGCATCCTGAACGGCACGCACGGCCGCTTTGGTATAGTCCTCACCATATAAGTCATTGCCAGTGCCCATTTCTAAAATAATTCTTTGCATTACCATGGTTTAATTCGCTCCCTGCTTTGCCTGAATGCATTCTTCAATATTAAGATAGACCACAGCAGCTGCATTGGCGACAACGGTTACTTTAGTGCCACAATCACTCATAATATCCAATCCACCTTCAACCACAACAACCGAAGCCTGACCATAGGGTAGAACCGCTTTCACTTCATCTCTATCCACTTCGTTAGGCTTATTGACACCGATAGTCACCTCAATCTTCATCGACTCTTTAGGTAAACCAAAAGCCGGTGCAACGGTCAGAGAGTTATGCCACAAGGCATCTCGAAGGGCGCGAACCGCTGCTTTGGTATAGTCACCACCCTGCAGATCAGTGCCCATCCCCATCTCAACTACCATTCTTTTAAATGTCATTTCAATCGTCCAATTTTTGATCTGTTTATAGTTGATCTAGCCATAGTAGACCTAGATCTTCGAACACGTGTTTTTTGCTGTTGCTCTAGGTTCAGTAAATTTTTAGACGTATCGTGCATATAAGCCGACATGTCGGACAGTTGCTCTGGTACTGCGCGTAACGCACTTAAACCGATCGCAATGGGCTGTATACTAGTTTTGTAAATGATATACATGACTGCTGCCAAAATGAAGACAAAAATGACTAAAATCAATCCAATATAAAGCGTAATATTTTGCATAATACCCACTGTAATCTCATTCATTGCTACCTTCCCTTTCGATAAAGTGTCAGGAAATGAATCATTAATATAAAGGGCAGCTTCACCCGCACTTTGTATGCTTTTAGACATCGCAGTAATTTGTGTTTGGGTTTGCTTTAATACATCAGGCACTTCACGAGTTAAACTTTGCATTGCCAAGGGTAGCTCTCGCGAAAATTTTGTTATTGCTTGGCTAGCGTTATTGATGCTGATGGTCGCTGCGATAAGTGTTTGTCTATCCGGTTCATCGAAAGCAGAATCGCTGGTTGAAAGTTGCTTTATTGAGTTTGATAGACTTCTGATACTCATCGAAAGTTGATTGGTCATCTGGGTTAAACTTCGGGTATCGACGACAATCTCATCTATGCTGATGCTGATATAGTCGGATGATGGGGAAATAGTGTTTGATGTGTTGGGGTTTTCATTAGCAAGGCAAACACTACTGATAAAAATAACTATCAGGACACATAATGCCTTTAAACTGAGTGTGTGATTGTAAATCTGACTTTTCATCGGTGATACCAGCAATAGGATATTTTGTTAGTGTACTGTGAATTTACAAACAGAGGCGTTTTTCTTACCAAAATTTTAGGAGGGGATTCCTATATGCTTATGAAAAGCAGAATTGGTTAGGTTCTATGCTTGCAATGTCTCATGCGGAATGAAAGATGGTAGAGTGATAGTAAATCTGACCCCCTCAGCAATATTTTCAGCGACTATAGTGCCATTCATCTCGCGCACAATCCCATAACTGACGGATAGCCCTAATCCGGTGCCGTGACCTATTTCTTTTGTTGTATAGAATGGCTCAAAGATACGATGTAAAATAGCTTCAGGAATTCCTCCACCAGTATCTTCAGTCGTAAGGTGGACGCCTGCATCGTCCTCAAAAACGTTCAAAGTAATCTTTAATTCCCTGTTTTGCTCTAACATAGCATCCCTGGCATTGGTGAGAAGATTCAAAATTACTTGTTCCATTTGAATGATATGGCCCAAAACATAAGAACAGTTTGTGGGAAAATTAGTCACAACCTCAATTCCGGCTAATCTCAATTGTGACCCCACAAGGTCAAGCGCATTTTTAACTGCATTTCTAAGGTCGACAGGCTCTGGTGTTTCCTTCGCTTCACGCCCAAACATCCGCATGTGGTCAATAATTGAAGCGGCTCGCTTAGACTGACTCTCAATACGCTCAAGCTTACTGATAAGATATTGAATGTTGATTGTGCCTTTAGATATCTTTCGACGACTATTTGCCGCAGCCATACGAATGGCACTCAGCGGTTGGTTTAATTCGTGGGCGACGGAGGTTGCCATTTCTCCCAGTGTTGCTAGTTTGGAGGCTTGAATGACTTGGGCTGCCGCTATTTTACGCTCACTAATATCACGGATAAATCCGACAAAAGTAACGCCACTAGAGTCGCCCACTAAGACCTTTTCTTTTGTAATAGACACTTCAATGGGGAACTCATGTCCATCTTGATGTTGTGCTACTATTTCTATACGTTGGTCTATAAGAGGCCCTTGATTGTTATTGATATATGGTTCAAAACTTTGTTTAAACGCCGCGTGATGACGAGTTGCTATTATCAGGTCTAATACATCTTGGCCAACGATATTTTGATTTTGATGGCCAAAGGTTGCTTCAGCCGCTGCATTAAAGTTGATTACTCTGCGGTTCTTATCCATAACGATAATAGCGTCAAAGGCAGCATTCATGGCTGACTTAAATTGGGTGGCGTTATTTTCAGCGTGTATGGTTATGAATTCCCTTTGGACTATGGATGCGAGGTCTTTTAACAAAGTCATATCCGCTGCTTCAAAATTGCGAGGCTTATGATCGATAATACAAAGCGTTCCTATTTTGCTGCCATCGCTCATTGTAAGTGGGCAGCCTGCATAAAACCGAATGAAGGGATCATTGAGAACTAGGGGGTTGTCGAAAAAACGATCGTCCTTAAACGTATCTGGGATAACAAATACAGAATCTTGAAGGATTGCATGGCCGCAAAATGAAATGTCGCGATGGGTTTCTTGAGTGTCTAGACCGTAACAAGATTTAAACCATTGACGGTTCTCATCAATTAAGCTTACGATGGCGATAGGCGCTTGGAATAGCCGACTAGCCATTCGAGTAATGCAATCAAAACGTTCGCTACGAGGGGTATCAAGAATTCCAAGTGACTTCAAATCATTCAAACGAGTCTGTTCATCCTGAGGCGTGCTGGGTTTCTTCATTGTTTAAGTGCCGTCCCTTTGCAAATACTCACTTGAGTATTAAATCCATTCAACTATCTACCTGATGCTCCATTTCACCCCAGTTGGTCTGAGGCCTGTTTAATTTAAGACTTGAACTTAAGGTTTTATTAGAAAGGAGTGTCTTATTTTTCACTTAGTTTGTCGATAGAAGATTGTGCTTTTAGTTCCCCTATTTGTGTCTGATAGTGCGTGATAAACTAAAATAGGCTGAAAATCTAAGGTTGGTCTGTTCTTTTGAAAAGTATTATTTTAATATTTACAAAGCTGAATTTGCTGAATCATTTTTTAAAGAGGCCCGATAAAACGAACCGATTTAATATCGGATGCCGTCATATTGGCATTAAAGTTGAACTCTGGACTCAGTTTTGAAACCTAAAAAGTTGCTTTGATTAACCCTTTATTTAGAATTCATGAAGTCATCTTCGTGTTTTATGCAAAGTTATATTGAGTTTGTGTGTTGGTAGGTATAATAATCAACCTGCACTATCAATTGGATATGAGTATGAATATTGAGATCAATTATAAGAATAATCCTTTGAATGGAGTTGGTTTAAAAAACTTGTTGATCGAAATAGTAGGCCACTATGATTTTGAGATTCTGTTTGCCTATTTAAATATCAATTGCTTTAAGACTAATCCAAGTATTGAATCTAGTGTCAAGTTTTTGAAGAAAACCGATTGGGCACGTGAAAAAGTTGAAGCCTTCTATTTATATGAATTTAAAAACTTGCCTAAAGCATCGTCAGAGCAGTTTGAATTACCGCCCAGAAATCGAATTATCCCAAATGATCAAGCACCAGGGTTGCCGGCTGAATTGAGTCTTGAAGCTGCTGAGCAATTACGCGAAAAGCGTGCAGTGAAGTCGGCAGCCTGGGAACTTAACGCAAGGTATCGCTCAGACAATAACGCAAGCACCCATCGAAATAAGTCTTCAAGTGGGTGCGAAAATAATCAGAGTGAGAGAGATAACCTGAAATCATCAAAATCAACAAGCTCATCCTCCCAAAGTGAGAATGACCCGTGGGCAGGTTGGAAAAATAAATCAAGTCATTAAAGTTGTTCAGAACTTTGATAATGCGATATGGGCCCCAAAACATGTTAAATAGATTCTGATGACTGAAGTCTATGGCTTGTATAGAAATTGGATGTAGATTTTTGTATTGGATTAGACAAATTAGACCTCGTTTATACTAGATAATTTTCTTCTATGATTAACCACTGACAAAGAGACTTAATGGTCATGGGCTTTGCGATATAAAAACCTTGTGCAAAATCACAGCTCATTTCATTTAACATATCCAATAATTCTCTGGTTTCTACTCCCTCTGCTACTACTTTTAGATCTAACAAATGCGCTAAGTCAATCATCGATTTTATAACTTTATGGCTGTTTTCAGTCATGCTGAGCAAGAAACTCTTGTCGATTTTTAGTTCGTTCACTGGCAGCTCTGTCAGGTAAGAAAAAGAGGAATAACCTGTCCCAAAATCGTCTATAGATACAGTGAACCCTTTGTTGGTCAGCTGGTTTAATATAATGATTGCCTGCTCTGGTTTAGCCATCGCCGTAGTTTCAGTAATCTCCAGATTAATACTACTGGGTGGCACATCAGACGCTATGCATGTTTTCTCTAGCAAGTCAGATATCTCTGGCTGATTAAATACGCACCCCGAAAAATTGATTGATATTGACATGGATTTATTTAACAGGTGATATTCTTTGCATTGATTGCAGGCAGTCTTCAATACCCAGGTTGTCAACTCATAGATGCTTCCATTGCTTTCAGAAATTGGAATGAACTCTACGGGAGACAGCAAACCTAGAGTCGGATGTTGCCAACGTATTAAGGCCTCTAGTTTGCTAACACGTTTGGCCCTATAGTCAAATATTGGCTGATAGACTAAATAAAATTGACCTTCTTCTATGGCTGGTTTGATGTCTTCACTTATTTTTATTTGTCTCTTCAGTATCGAGTCTTGTTTACTACTGTAATTAGCATAACTGATGCCCGATAGCTTGGCCTGATACATTGCCATGTCTGCATTTTTAATTAAAGCCGAAGCGCTCTCTCCATGGTCTGGATAAATAGCCATGCCTATATTGGCGTCTACAAGGACACTGATATTGTTGTTGTTTTCAAAAACAAAAGGTTCTATAAAAGCATTGACGATATGCTCAGCAATTACTTTGCTGTCGGCGGTTTTCTCAACGGGTAGTAAGGCAAAAAATTCATCACCACCAATTCGAGCTAGTGTGTCTGTACTTCGTAAAACCTTCGACATTCGCTCTGCTACGCCTATCAGTAGTTGATCTCCGATCTGGTGGCCATAGTTATCGTTAACTGATTTAAATTCTTTAAGATCGATACAGGCCACTATGAACTGCATGCCATCCCGTAAACCTATTTTGAGCATTTGATTCAGACGATCGTTGAATAAGGTCCGATTTGGTAGCGATGTTAATGTATCGTGCAAAACCAAGTGTTGTAAATCGGCGTTGGCCTCGGTGAGGGATTGTGTGCGTTCTAAAACGCGGTTTTCTAATGTTTGTTTTTGTGATTCGATGATCCCGATTTTGTCTAATATAGCGTTTCTCATCTGTTTAAAGTTGTCCGCTAAGAAGTAAATTTCATCCTTATGCTTTGAATTGATTATGATCTCTAATTCTTTTGAATTTCCGAGTGTCTTCAATTTGTCAGGGTTAAGAGTGCTTGCTACGTTTGCCAATGTTTTAAGGGGTCGTCCAATCACTCGATGAGCAAAAAATAGAAAGAAAAACCAAAGCGCAATTGTTTTTATGGCCGAGTTGATAATGATTAATATGAAGCTATATTTAACACGTTCAATTATCGTGTTTTCGCTGGCGTATATAACGCCATAGCCTAGTAAGTCAATTGAACCACTTGGGTCTTCCTGATATTCGATTGGGAACCGGTATTCAAACAACGTTAATCTTTTAGTGGCGTTAGACTGAATAATTGTCGCCTGAGATAGACCGGCATGATCCAACTGTTCATTTGAAACGATCTGGCTGTCCTCGCTTAATACTGTGCCAATAGATGCAATAATTTCTCGTTGTTGGTTCTCAATTTTAATGCCCGATACCATATCTATTTTTTGCATACCAAATAGTGTCGTTTCAAGTTGAGGCGTATCAAATGACCATAGTGAAGTCATGATGCTGTTCTTGAATGTGTTTTCTAGACCATATAATTGAATGAATAAATTGGATTTAACATGGCGATATTCAAAGACAAGTTGTAAGCCAGTAACAGCTAATGCAACAACGAGATAGCAAGCAAAGACGTAACGCAGTAGACGTAAGCCAATCGAATTCTTGAATTTAATCATTCGATAATCCTAGGCCATATTTAGTCAGTATTTTTTGTCGTGTACCATCAATAATTAACTCATCTAACGCTTTACGCATAGGCTCTAGAATTCGAGCGTCAGTCGAATTATGGAAGGCATAGCCCATGCTAGACTGTTTTAATACATAGATTATTTCGAAATCGGCTGGATTAATCTTTGCTTGTTCAAATAGGCTTAATGTCGTGATGAAGGTATAGGCAACAGCATCTACTCTTCCAGAAGCTAGTTTTTTTACCATGCTCAATCCAGAATTAAGTGGGTCGATTGCCTCAGGATTAACTTTGAGTCCAACTAAAAGCTCTTCACCAATATCGTCTCTTACTACGCTGATTTTTAACTGATTCAGATCCTCTATTGACGTAATATTCAATTGTCTGGACTTGAGTGCAGTGACCGCAATAACATTGGGTGCAATCGGGCCCAAAAATTTCATGTTTTGCAACCTGTCCAACGTATATGTAGTCGAAAATAAAACGGTTTTACTGTCATTTAAAACCTTGTGATAACCCCGCGCCCAGGGGTAAATTTTAAGGTCGATGTCCTCATTTTTTATTCCTAATTTGGAGAAAATCTGCATTAAAACTTCGACTGAAGCACCTGTAATCTCTCCAGTACTAGGATCTCGGTAGTTAAATGGTGGAAATTCTTCCGTTATCCAATTTAAATTTTTAATTGCCTGAATAACCTGTGAAGAGTCTCTCAAGTCTTGCTCAGCAATAGCCGGATGGCCCATGAAGAGAGTCAATAAAAAAAACTGACATAAACGAAGCATTGATATTTTATAGCGAGGTGTCGTAACAAAAATAGTATCGAACAAGTACCGGTTAGATGTCCTTATCTTCAACATAAATTATTCCTTTAAAATGTTTAAGTAACACTAATAATAGCTGTAAATTTGAGACTTTCAGGGCATTAATCTTGTTCTATTGCCTTATTTGATCATGGACTGAAATACTAGTTATTTTAGTTAAGAAAAACGATTGAAGCGCAATGGTTAAGTTTACTATTCTCAAATTGATCCCAGGCGTAAGAGATTTTCAGGCCTGAGTCCTAAAGTTAAAATACATCAATGTGATACCACGTTGGGGATAGGTTTACCTGCAATAAAAGCGCGCAAGCTGTCGATAACTAACATTCCCATCAACTCTCTTACTTCCAGCACGGAGGTTCCCATGTGTGGCAATAACGTGACATTGGGCAGGTTGCTGAGTGCTTCGGGTATAATGGGCTCGTTTTCGTATACGTCTAAGCCAGCAGCGAAAATCTGGTGATTGACTAAAGCGTTGATTAAAGCTGTTTCATCAATGACCTCACCTCGGGAAGTGTTAATAATTACGCCATGTGCCTGCATTGAAGCCAGTTCCTTCGCTCCAATTAAATGATAAGTACCAACACCCCCGGGAACACAGATTTGAATAAAGTCTGATTGTGCCATTACCTCCGATATTGTGTTCAATTGTCGGGCATCGGGAAGGTCTAGAGGGATGACCTGAGATCGGTTGAAAAAGACCACGTTCATCCGAAATCCAAAATGAGCTCGAGTCGCAACGGCTTGCCCAATCCTACCCATGCCAATGATACCCAGCGTTTTCCCCGTGATATGCTGACCGAGATACTGATTCGGATGCCAACCGGTCCACTCACCAGCCCGAACACAGGCCTCGCCTTCGCTGGCGCGCCTGCCTGCCATCAACATTAGCATCATCGCAATGTCGGCTGTTGCCTCGGTAACTGCACCCGGTGTAATGGTAACGGTGACCCCAGCAGCCTTTGCCGCTTGAATGTCGATATGGCTGTAACCAACGCCGTAGTTAGCCAGCAATAGACAGCGTTGATTAGATTTAAAATCAGAGGCGCTGAAGACGTCGCCAAAGGTTGTTAGCACGCAGTCGAATGCTGCAAATATATGAGTGATTTCAGAGGGCGTTAGCGCGGTCACTTCTTGCCGAAGCGTTAGTTCAAAATCAGTAGCGAGTTTATCCGTAATGTTCATTGGCAGTGGACGGGTTACGAATAATTTAGGTCTCTCAGTCATGAGTTTATGTTCCATCGGTGAAATCTTACTTGCGCATTGTGCATTGCGTGTGATTCAGTTTCAAGATGGTTGTTTTATTATGAGCTAAGGAATGACTTGATGATTCGATCAATGTGAAACAGAGAGCAATATATGAAACAATTATTTTTAAAAATTTAAATAGTCAGAGTTGTCAAGGTAGTCTAATTTTACACCCAATAACTAGGCACTTTAGAAAATCATTTGAGAATAGTATTCAAACTGGATAACCACCATAATCAAAAAATCAGTTTGATAAAATTTTGATTTATTATTTATAGATGATGTTTTTTTAAACACTATATAAACCCATAAGATTTGCTTTTCATTGAGTGAAAAAAAATATGACACAAAATGACTCTGCCAAAGCAATGTTAATGATGATAGTAGCTATGTTATTTCTGCCAGGTATCGATACGATTGCTAAGTGGCTTTCAGGTAGCATCGCTGCCGGACAAGTGACTTGGAGCCGTTTCTTTTTTCAAATACTATTCATGGCACCGCTATTGCTGCGTACCCGTGGCCCATGGCTCACTTCATTACTTTACCTGCATGCGCTTCGTGGTGCATTCATTGCCTTCGCTACTTTATTTTTTTTTAGTGGGTTAAAGTATTTGCCGATTGCAGACGCTATATCAATCTTTTTTATCGAACCGCTGTTGGTGACACTAATGTCCGCTGTTTTTCTGGGTGAAAAAGTAGGATGGCGACGTTTCTGTGCCATAAGCATCGGTTTATTGGGTGCCTTGATTATCATTAGGCCTAGCTTTGCCGAAGTGGGTTGGCCAGTTTTACTCCCCGTTGGTGCCGCCGTTTGCTTTTCTTTTTATATCCTGCTGACTCGAAAATTAGTTCAAACTGAAGACCCTATTCGTTTGCAATTTTTGGCTGGAATTTTTGGTTTTATAGTGATGAGTATGGCCTTAATATATGGGACAGAGTATCAGGTTCAGGTAATTACTGCAGTTTGGCCTTCAACATTTGAATGGCTGCTGTTAGGGGGGCTTGGTTTAATAGCAACGGTTGCTCATCTATTGGTTGCTAATGCTTTTCGACTAGCATCCGTAGGAACGCTCGCGCCATTTCAATATGTTGAAATTATTGGCGCTACGTTTCTGGGCTACGTCTTTTTTGATGATTTTCCTGATACCATCACTTGGCTGGGCATTTCGATTATCATTAGTTCAGGTATTTATGTGTTCAGGCGGGAATCTTTCCTGGCCGAAGAAAAGAAGGTCTAAGCTGAAACTCACTAATCTTTTTGGTTGTGAGAACTATAAAAATATTCGACGATAAAAAGCCTATATTAAAATGAATAAAATTAACCCCAAAAAGTTACTCAACAGCAAGTGGACCACTGTAACGCCGGTCAATAGAGAAAAACATTTCGTGATTTCTGAAATTAAATTTGATGAGGAGGATAGGGTGACTTCTTGTCGAATAGAGGCGGTTTTATCAAAATCTGCTATTTCAATCAACTGGCACGATTTAAGAGACAATAGCCGTTGGTTACAAGGCTGGAAATAAATGGAACCATTATTTGAGACGGCCTAGCTGCTAAAAGTGGATGTAACACCTGGCCCTACTTACCAGATGTCATATTCTTTTTTCACTCAGCTTTTTGGCTCTTTGCTCATTGGGCTACTAAGCGCTAACGATATTATGCTCAGGCCCATAGGGAAAGTGCGTGATGTTTTCGACACTATTGTCTTCCCCGATAACCAGAATATCGTGCTCACGATAACCCCCCGCACCCGGTGTGCCCAATGGCAATGTCAGCATAGGTTCCATTGAAATAACCATACCTGGCTCTAGTACTGTGTCGATATCTTCACGCAGTTCGAGTCCGGCTTCACGGCCGTAGTAATGTGACAATACGCCGAACGAATGGCCGTAACCAAATGAACGATATTGCAATAGGTTCTGATCTTCGAAGAAGCGATTTATCTCAGCACAAATGCCTGAACA
>CAJXUC010000036.1 GCA_913061315.1 uncultured Gammaproteobacteria bacterium
CTACACGTAAGGAGTCGTCGGCAGCGTCAGATGTGTATAAGAGACAGTTATTTATCTATTACAATCTAAGTGTCGTATGAATATTTTAGCCCTTGATACCTCTACCGAGGCCTGCTCAGTTGCCATGCTTCGCGACGATGGTGAAGTATTCAGTATGTTTGAAATTGCTCCCCGTCAGCATACTAAATTATTGCCACAGATGTTGAATACTGTATTAAGTCACTCTCAGTTATCAAAGAGTGATATTACACATTGTGCTTTTGCCAATGGGCCTGGCGCCTTCACTGGTATTCGAATTGCCGCTTCGACTGCTCAAGGTATAGCAATGGCCTTAGATATTCCGATTGCATCTATTTCTTCACTAGCCGTACTAGCTCAAGTTAGTTTTGATAAGTATTCCGTACCCAATGTTCTGGTCGCTCTTGATGCCCGTATGAGCGAGGTTTACTGGGCTGTCTATGAAAGTGACACTCTAGGTTTGGCTGTGCTCAAAGGTTGCGAAAACTTGAATAAGTTAGCTGATGTGTATCTTCAAGATATACCTGCTGCTGGAACAGGCCATGGTTGGGCGGTAGGTGAAGATATCTGGCGCCAGAAGTTCTTAGGGGCTCAAGAAATAACACTCGATTCAGCTTTGTTGCCCAATTCGACCGCTTTGCTAAAACTGGCGCAGCGGGCAATTGGCAATGGAGCCGTTGTGTCTGCTGAGTGTGTTTCAATTAACTACCTTCGAAATAACGTCGCTGAGAAATCGAAAAAGAATCCCTTGGCGAGAGGCTAAAGCTTTGAAATATCCCTATGGTACACCCCACCAAACGGGTGTCATTAAAAGCCAAGCTGACGATTTTCGAGTGAGTGAAAATTTAGGTTTCGATGCCTGTGGCGAGGGCGAGCACCTTTGTCTCCAAATAGAAAAAACAAATCTGACCACGCAGGATTTAATAGAGCAAGTTGCCCGTGAATTTTCAGTAAAACCTCGAGACATTGGTTACAGTGGTTTAAAGGATAAACTAGCCGTGACACAGCAGTGGCTCAGCGTACATTTACCGGGTCAAATGAATAGCGTCGAAATAACGTCATCTTCATACTACACACTCCTGCAACATGGTTGGCATAATAAAAAAATTCGATCAGGTAGTCATCGCTCTAATAGCTTTGAGGTTATTGTGAGAGGCATTGCTGAGCTATCAGACCAAACCCAGCAGCAAATTAACGATGTTAAAATGTCAGGAATGGCAAACTATTTTGGTGAGCAACGCTTTGGTGCTCAGCAAGATAATGTCCAGCGTGCGATTCATACCTTTAGCAATGAGAGACGAACCAGGAAGCTTAGCCGAACCAAACGAAGCCTTTATATCTCTTCACTTCGGAGTTTTCTGTTTAATCAGATTTTATCTCGGCGTCTAGAACAAAATCACTGGCATCAGCCTCTACAAGGCGATGTTTATATGTTGTCAGGCAGTCATTCTTTATTTACCAGTGTGATCGATGACAGTATTCTTGATCGCTACCAACAGCAAGATATTTCCAGTGCTGCCAGCTTGTATGGTGAGGGTGTTAGTATGCTGTCTGGAAATGCTTTAGCCATAGAAGACGCTGTTCTTGATCAATATCCCGAGATCGTAGCGTGTCTTGCAGGGCAAAAGGTAAAACTTCAAATGCGTACAACTAGAGTAATGATAGAAGGGTTTAGTGTCTCTCATGACTCTGATTCACAGTCGCTTAAAGTAACCGCGACTCTGCCGAGCGGTTGTTTTTTCACATCCCTACTTAAACATTTTATTGATACATCAAATGGGCCCTAGTACTTTTAAGTCTGACGTTTCAAGTGCAATATTTAACCAGAGTTACAGACCTTTTTTTCGATAAACACAAAACCAGCCTTCTAAGACCCCGTGTTTGTAATAGGCACCTTCCTTCAACGTAATAAGCTCTATTTCACGTAATGACACCAAAGACTCTAATTTGGCTTCAAAGCCATGGGTTTGCCATAAATCACAGTGAACAGTAATCGCTAGAATACCCCCTGGTTTTAAAATCCGCACAACTTCGTCTAAAGGTTCGGCACCAACATGACCATGAGTAAAGGTGCCTGAAGAAATTGCGGCATCATAGATATTGCTTTCAATTTTCAAAGGCAGGTTTAAGTCACCAGTGAAAAGTGACAAATAGATATCTCGATGGCTTGCCACCTGTAACATATCAGGTGATAAATCGATGCCCTCAAGATGGGTATACCCCTGATCATGAAGTAAAGTACAGGTTAGTCCGGTACCGCAACCAATATCAATTATGCGAGAAGATTTTTCAGGTAGGCTCTCAATCAGCAAGCTGGCAATTGTACTTGGCGAGGTGTAACCAAGTTTATCCAACATTTCATGATCATAATCAGCCGCCCACTTTTTATAAAAGTCGACATGAGACTGGTTATCGTCAGCCAAGCTGTAGGCCTGACTGACGAATGCACTGGACTCTTTATTAGTAGGCATAGTTTGTTGACTACGGTGATTTAAAGGCTGGACAGCATAGTGTCTGCATCGCTCACTTCAAATTTACCGGCAGCTTCAATGTTTAATGCTTCGACCACACCGTCGTTAATCAGCATCGAATAACGTTGTGACCGAACGCCCATACCATTACCAGTTAAATCTAATTCAAGTCCTACTGCCTGAGTAAAGTTTGCACTGCCATCCGCCATCATCAAAATGCGATCATCCACATTGTGTTGTAAACCCCAGGCACTCATAACAAAGGCATCATTGACTGAAAGACAGACAATCAGATCAATGCCTTTGGCGAATAAGGCGTCTGATTTAACAACATAACCTGGCAGGTGAGAGGCTGAACAAGTTGGCGTAAATGCGCCAGGGAGTGCAAATAGAGCTACTTTTTTGCCTGAAAGCAATTCGTCAGTAGACTCATTTTTAATGCTAGAGCCATCCATATATTGCAATGTGACAGAAGGAATTTTTTCACCAATGTTGATCGTCATATTAAGGTCCGTTGATTTAAATTTTCAGTTTTGAAAGGAGTTAGAATACACTATTTGTGATTCAGGCATAATTGTTAGTGATTAAAATAACACTAATTAAGACCTTTCGTTTAGAATAGTTAAATCTTGGTACAGGTAGAAGTTAATGTGGAAGTTACACCGTTTAGACCAGCGTAATCATTGGATTTTTGATATGGATGGTACGTTAACTATCAGTACCCATGATTTTGATTACATGCGTAAAGAGCTAGGCCTTGGAGTTGACGAGCCTATTTTAGAAGCACTTCATGCTATGTCAAATGAACAATCAGCGCCTCTTTGGTTAAAGTTAGATGAGCTTGAACGCTATTTTGCGCAGAAGTCGACACTCATGCCTGGTGTGCCTGAGTTACTTGAAAAGCTGCAGATGCGGGGTGCTAAATTAGGATTACTCACCCGTAATGTTATGCCTGTTGTTGAAACCACGCTGAATACTTGCGGCATTGGCCACTTTTTTCCTATTGAGCATCGGTTAGATCGGGATTCTTGTGCCCCCAAGCCATCCCCTGATGGCATTAATCATCTGCTCAATGAGTGGCAGGCTGATCCCAGTGATGCGGTCATGGTAGGGGACTATTGGTTTGACTTGCAGGCGGGAAGAAATGCCAATGTGGCGACAATACATTTGGATCCAGAGGGAGAATTCGCCTGGCCAGAAGTGACTGATATTAGCATACGACAGTTTTCAGAAATTCATGACTTCTTATAATAAATTGGCGATCCTAAGATTTTGTTTGTTTAAACTATCGTAAGGTTCATCTCGAGTTTTATCGTGGACATCCATTCGATAATTAATAAATTCAGATTCATCCTCATAATGCAAAAAAGGATTACCCTCTAATTGCTCTGCAAAGGTGCAGGTTTTTTTAACCGAATAATTATGACCAGGGTGAATCAGCATATCATTAGGAAGTTCACGCTTCATTTGCTTTAAAGTCTCAAACATTTCCAGTGGATTGCCGCCACTTAAATCACAACGACCACAGCCAAAGACGAATAGAGTATCGCCAGTAATAATCTCATTGCCGAGTTGATAGCAGGCTGAGCCAGGGGTATGTCCTGGCGTGTGTAAGACTTTTATTTGACTTTCACCGAGAGTAATATCATCACCACCATGGTGCAAACAGGGTTTGGCTATATCACTGCCCCAAAACTCAAACTCAGGTTTAAGTAAATGAATTTTAGCATGGTTATGCTCTAAAATGCCTTCGATACCATTGATATGGTCGTGGTGACTATGGGTCAATAAAATATCAGTAATTGTCAGGTCGAATTTTTCGGCCGCTGAAATAATGGCAAGCGAATCCCAAGCGGGGTCGACTACAGCGGTGCGTTGGGTAGCGATATCTTCAATTAGATAGACAAAGTTCAACATGGGTCCTAGTTCAAGCGTGTGTATTTTGAATCCACTGTTAGACATTGTCTTTACCTTATAATTAAGTGTGACAGATTATACCCAGAAGCTGGATTTTTAACACAATACTAACGACAATAGCGTACTTTTTGAAATTTCCCGGTCACCATCAATTCTGGGCTACGATTAATAGGAAAATTATGAGCAAATCATCGGTAAATAAAGTCGTTCTAGCCTATTCAGGTGGACTCGATACCTCGGTTATATTGAAATGGTTGGAAGATGAATATGACTGTGAAGTCGTTACCTTTACGGCTGATATAGGGCAGGGGGAAGAACTCGAACCCGCCCGTATCAAAGCTGAAAAATATGGCGTCAAAGAAATTTATATAGAAGACTTACAAGAAGAATTTGTACGTGACTTCGTATTTCCTATGTTTAGAGCCAATGCTATTTATGAAGGTGAATACCTATTAGGAACATCGATTGCCCGTCCATTAATTTCTAAGCGTTTGATAGAGATAGCCAAAGAAACTGGCGCAGACGCTGTTTCTCATGGTGCAACGGGTAAAGGTAATGACCAAGTTCGCTTCGAGCTAGGAGCTTATGCACTCAACCCAGATATCCGTGTTATAGCCCCTTGGCGTGAATGGGACTTAAACTCCCGCGAAAGTTTAATGGCTTATGCCGAAAAAGCGGGCATTGCGATTGAACAAAAATTAGGACAGAAATCACCTTATTCGATGGACGCAAACATGCTGCATATTTCATATGAAGGTGGCATTCTTGAAGACCCGTGGTTAGAGCCAGATGAAGATATGTGGCGCAATACTGTTTCACTTGAGAAAGCCCCTAATACACCGCTATACCTTGAGCTAACCTATTTAAAGGGTGACATTGTGGCCATTGATGGCGAGTCAATGACCCCTGCTGAAGTGTTAAGGCACTTAAATAAGGTAGCAGGAGAGCATGGTGTGGGTCGATTAGATATGGTCGAAAATCGTTATGTTGGTATGAAGTCTCGTGGTTGTTATGAAACACCTGGTGGCACAGTCATGTTAAAAGCTCATCGAGCGATCGAATCTATTACGTTAGATCGTGAAGTCGCTCATTTGAAGGATGAGTTGATGCCAAAATATGCAACGGTTATCTACAATGGTTACTGGTGGAGTCCTGAACGTCTCATGATGCAACAAATGATTGATGCTTCTCAAGTCACAGTTAACGGAGTTGTGAACGTGAAGCTTTACAAAGGCAACGTAATGATTGCTGGCAGGAAGTCTGATACTAACAGTTTATACGATGAAGCCATCGTAACGTTTGAAGATGATTTGGGCGCTTATGATCAGAAAGATGCGGAAGGTTTTATTAAATTGAATGCTTTGCGATTGAAAATTGCGGGCAAAAGTAAAAGGTGATTTCATTCTTCCCGTTTTTTAGGTGCTCTTTTATTTGGACAGGGCTGATAGCAATATCGCTAACAGCCTGTTCTCCTGCAAATGATGCGGGTAGCGCTGATGAAAGTGACGTCAGTTTAGAGCAGGTAGATAAATCTCAAGCCTATTACTTTTTAGAATCCCTCAAGCTTGTAGAGCAATCAGGTCGACAACTAAAAGATTTGAACCGAACAAAAACTTCGATTGATCAGGCTTTATCTCACATGGATGCTGGCATGGCATTAGCTTTTGAAGTAAATTCATCATTTTTGGATAAATTAGATGTTCAGCTAAGGGAAAACTATGAACGGTATTTTATTGATGGTGTTCAAACGTATCGGCTTGGAGTTGAAGCAACTGACCAAGACGAACAGAAAAAAGGGTTGGTGCTCCTCAATTACTGGGCACAATTCTGGGGCAGTAATCAGGCTGCTATATTGCAAAAAATACCGTCCTGATGACACCTGTGCTCGTTCTTGTAATTTGTGTCGACAGTGATATTCTGATTTATAACTATAATGTTAAGAGAGAATAAATGAAAAAGATCTTATTAGCGTCAGCTGTGCTGGCGAGTTTATCTGCACCGGTTGTCGCCAAAGATATTAATGTTGGTATCATTCTTGGTTTCACTGGTCCTATTGAATCTCTGACGCCAACTATGGCAGCATCAGCTGAATTAGCGTTCTCTGAAGCGTCTAAGTCTGGTCATTTGCTTGGTGGTCAAAACATTCTGCCGATACGGGGTGATTCAACCTGCATTGATGCAGCAGCAGCGACTTCCACTGCTGAACGTCTTGTTACTTCAGATGCTGTTGTCGCTATTATGGGTGCGGATTGTTCTGGTGTTACCACGGCGATTGCCAATAATGTTGCGATACCTAATGGTGTTGTTATGGTCTCACCATCAGCTACTTCTCCAGCCTTGTCGACTATTGACGATAAGGGTTTTTTCCACAGAACAGCCCCTTCTGACGCACGTCAGGGACAGGTATTAACAGATATCTTAATGCGTCGAGGTATTAAGGAAGTGGCACTCACTTACACAAATAATGATTATGGAAAAGGTTTGGCTGATTCATTCAGCAATGCTTTTAAAGCGAAAGGTGGCACTATTTCTATCAGCGCAGGTCATGAGGATGGTAAAGCTGATTACTCTGCGGAAGTCGGTGCACTATCGGCATCTGGTTCTGAGCATCTTGCTGTTTTTGGATACCTTGATCAAGGTGGTAAGGGTATTGTTCAAGCGGCTATCGATTCAGATGCATTTAGAAATTTTATCATGGGTGACGGCATGGTTGGTGAGTCAATCTTAGCCGCCATTGGTGACGGAATGAATGGAACAATTGCTACTATTGCAGGTGGCGCTACGGGTGCAGATGCTTTTATGGCTTATGCAAAAGAAAATGGTGTTGCTGGTGACGGCGCGTATGCTCCTGAATCATATGATGCGGCAGCTCTTATTGTTCTTGCAATGCAAGCAGCAGGATCTACTGATCGTGCTGCTATTCAGTCAAAGATGAACATGGTCGCTAATGCACCAGGTAAAAAAATCGGCCCAGGCGAACTATCGAAGGCACTAAAAATTATTGCTGCAGGTGGAGATGTTGACTATCAAGGTGCGACTAACGTCGAGTTTAATGACGTTGGAGAAGTATATGGTAGCTACAAAGAGTTAGAAGTTGACGCTGGAAAGTGGAATACTATCAAGGTGCATTAAGCACCACTATTGACCACAACCATTAGACCTAAGTCTGGGCTTCGCAACGGAGCCCAGATCTGATACGAAATCACTTTTTGCATTCTACACAATATACAGCTTTATTTTTTTTGACTGCTTAATGTAAAGCAGAACAACTTCGCTACGACTACTTAACCTCTTTAAAGTCTGAGCTTGTAAAACCCCATCCCAGAGCCAGCAAAATTATTTAGTTGTTCGGTTGGTATCACAATTCCTAAAGTGCAGGTATTTAACGTTTCCTTATTACTTCAGGCAATATGCCGCCCGGGCTGAATCGCATCACTAGTAACAGTACAAATCCCATAAAAAATAAACGCATATGCTGTGCATTCTCAATTAAATGAAGTTTTAGCCAATTGTTTTGATCCATACCAGAAGTACCAAACTCCATCAACCAAACACCTAAGGGTTCGGCTTCTATCCATGCAATCCATATAAGAAAACTACCCAGCACAGCGCCCATGTTATTGCCTGATCCACCAACAATTACCATGACCCAAATCAGGAATGTGTAACGAATAGGCCGGAACGATGTAGGAGTGAATTGGCCATCTAGCGTAATCAGCATCGCACCAGCAACCCCAATGATCGCCGATCCTAGAATAAAAACCTGCAAATGTCGGGCGGTGACATCTTTACCCATGGCACTGGCTGCGACCTCATTATCACGAATAGCGCGCATCATGCGGCCCCAAGGTGAGTTTAGTGCTTTTACACTAAGGAACAAAATTATAATTAGTACTGTGGCAAATAAACCGGTGTAACAAAGTTTCACAAAAATGCTTGAGCCTTCAATCACGAACTGTTTTAACGCCGTTTGTTTTTCTAAAACAGTCAACTCAATTAGGTTATTACTATGCCACCACTGCATTAAGTTAATAAACCAATCACTTGACTGTAAATTAATTTCATAGGGTACGGGTCTAGGGAGGCCAGTAACATTCTTCACACCTCGAGTTAACCAGTCTTCGTTTTTCAGGACAGCGAGAATAATTTCTGAAATACCTAAAGTTGCAATGGCGAGGTAGTCAGCTCGCAAACCCAGGGCAACCTTACCGACTAACCAAGCGATACCCCCTGCAACAAACCCGCCTATGACCCATGACACTAAAATAGGTAGATTCGCACCACCCAAATAACCCGTTTTAGCTGAATCGACAGACTCTATTGATACCACTGCAGGGTCAAAGAAGTAACGCGCCAGGAATAAGCCTGCAATTGTGACTACTGTCATCAAAATGTTGCGCTGTCTGCTGGCAGCAAGCTTACGGTAGCAAAGAACAACGATCGTGATTGTGATCGTGCTGAAAACAGCAGCAAGCAAAAGGTTGCCCCAGCCCGCTTGCCAGGCGGCTGTGACCGGCTTTTGTGAGATCAGCACGGCACTGATGCCACCTAGAGCAGAGAAGCCCATAACACCCACATTAATCAGGCCGGCATACCCCCACTGAATATTTACACCGAGCGCCATAATGGCAGATATTAGGCAAAGGTTCATAATCCCCAAGGATACTGACCAAGATTGAGCGAAGCCTATTGTTACCAGTAACAGAGCGACGAGCAAAAACCAAAGCGTTGTTTTTTGATTGCTGCTCATAATATTTTCCCTTTTAAAATTCCAGTTGGTTTAAAAAGAAGAACGAGAACCAATATAATAAATGACACGGCGTGTTTATAGTCGGTTGAAAGTAATTGAAGTAATCCATCGGGTTCAAGACTGGAGGGCAGTAAATAAACAAAAACCTTTTTATAAGCATAGGTCAACGTCACTTCAGAAAATGCAATTACATAACCGCCTACAATGGCACCGATCGGATTACCAACGCCACCCACAATAGCTGCTGCAAACATGGGAAGCAGCATTGAAAGGTAAGTGAATGGCTTAAAGCTTTTATCTAGGCCATACAAAGTACCTGCAACAGTGGCCAAGGTGGCTACAATTATCCAAGTTATCAACACGACTTTCTCTGGGTTAACGCCAGATAGAAGCGCCAGATCCTCATTGTCTGAATAGGCCCTCATAGCCTTGCCTGATCGAGTTTTTTGTAAGAACCAAAATACCCCAACGACAAACATAATGGCAATAACAACGGTTAATGCTTGGGATGTTTTAATCGTTAATCCTTCGTTCAAACCACTCCATTCTTTAAAGGCACGAGCCTTCAAGATAAAACGCTCACCATCAGCGAAGCGTTGTTCATTCGGACCAATAACGAAACGTATGATACCGTTCATCATAAACATCACGCCAATAGAGGCAATCATTAGTGTGACCGATGGGTCCTTGCGCCGACGATAGTGCTTGTAAACTACTTTGTCGGTAAAAATTAGCATTATAATTGTGGCAAAAATGCCTACGGGTAAAGCCAGCAGAGCAGTGGGTAAGAATCCAAAACTAATCCCTTTTGACTGTAACCACCAAGTCATTAAAATAGTAATCATAGTACCAAATGCCATCGTGTCGCCATGGGCAAAATTGGCAAAACGCAAAATGCCATAAATCAATGTAATACCAAGCGCTCCCAATGCGAGTTGAGAACCATAGGCGAGACTGGGGACAATAACAAAGTTTAGCAGTAAGATAACCGCATTGGTGAGGTCGACTAAAGCATCCATAAGTTCTCCAAAAATTGACACTTCCCGTATTTATAATCCATCTGTTTAGCCACCCAGGAATGAGCGGCGAACCTCTGGATTTGCAAGCAAAGCTTGGCCTGTATCAGTATGTCTGTTTTCGCCAATAACGAGCACGTAGCCCTTGTCGGCGATATTGAGTGCTTGCCGCGCATTTTGCTCAACCATTAATATTGCAACGCCGGTTTGTCGAACTTCAAGAATTCGTTCAAACAATTCATCCATAACAATGGGTGACACGCCTGCTGTCGGTTCATCCAGCATTAAGACTGATGGTTGCGACATCAATGCCCTCGCTACTGCCACCTGTTGTCGCTGACCACCCGATAGCTCTCCGGCGAGTTGCTTTTGTTTTTCGGCCAGAATGGGAAACAGTTCGAAAACTTGGTCTATAGTCTGACTGAAATCGTCATCGCGTAAAAAAGCGCCCATTTCAAGGTTTTCCCGTACACTCATACTGACAAATACATTATTTGTCTGAGGTACAAAAGCGATGCCCTTTGCTATTCTCGCCTGTGGTGTCAGGCTTGTAATATCGTTATCCTTAAGTTTAACCTGGCCTGATTTGAGTGGCAGCATACCCAGCATGGCTTTCATTGCAGTCGATTTACCGGCACCATTGGGACCAACGATAACGGCTATTTCACCTTGGTCGACCGCTATTGTGCAACCTTTTAGAATATCAGCACCACCATAGCCACCGACCATATTTTCACCAATCAAAAAACTCATGGTGATGTCTCTTTTAATTTAATTTCATTTTGATTCTTATTAAAAGCATGCCCTAGATAAGCTTCAATAACTGCTTCGTTATTTTTTACTTGTTCTGCGCTACCTTGAGCAAGTACCGCACCTTCCGCCATACAAATAACTGGGTCACATAAACGTGCAATAAAGTCCATGTCATGTTCTATCATGCAAAAGGTATAGCCTTTATCTTGGTTGAGACGAACAATAGCATCACCAATATCTCTGAGTAGGCTTCGATTAACACCTGCGCCAACTTCATCAAGAAATACAATTTTGGCATCAACCATCATAGTTCTTCCCAGTTCAAGTAATTTTTTCTGTCCACCCGATAAGTTACCTGCCTGCTCATCTGCTATATGGGTCAGTTTAAGAAAGTCGATCACTTCCATGACCTGGTCATACACTTTTTTTTCTTCTTCTCTTACTTGGCCTCGGCGAAACAAAGCATTAAATAATTTTTCACCCGATTGATTGCCTGGCACCATCATTAAATTTTCTATGACGGATAACTTTGGGAATTCATGTGCAATCTGGAAGGTTCGAAGTAAGCCTTTGGCAAACAGTTGGTGAGGTTTTAGTCCGGTGATATCTTCACCATCGAGGAAAATACTCCCAGAAGTGGGTTCGTACAGGCCGGCAATGGTATTAAACAGGGTAGTCTTTCCGGCACCATTGGGACCAATCAAGCCCGTAATAGAGCCTTTTTCAATGTGGATCGAAGTATTGTTGACTGCTTTTAAACCACCAAAATGCTTGGAAAGATCTGTAACTACAATCATGGCATTAATTTTCCCAGTCTGTTGTTTTGGTGATAGGTTTGTGAGGCTTTATTAATAGCAAAATTTTACACATAAGTACTGCTAAAACCTAGGCCGACTTATTAATCTAAACTACTAATACAAAGCCTAAGCTATCAATTTTTTTACTCCCCCAATTAAAATTTTTATGTTGCTTATAAAACTCTGTCGATCAAAAATAATTTTTCTACTGATACGATTTGGATTACATTCTAATGACAGTGACCACGATAGAAAAAAGTCAAATTAAATCAACTACCTGTTACATGTGTGCCTGCCGGTGTGGCATTAACGTAACAGTTGAAGATGGTGAGGTCCGCTACATCGAGGGTAATCCAAAGCATCCAATCAACAAAGGTGTTATTTGTGCTAAGGGGTCTTCAGGCATTATGAAGCAGTATTCTCCTGCGCGCATTACTAAACCATTGCGACGAATACCAGGTGCCGAACGTGGGACGTCAGAATTTGAAGAGATTTCTTGGGAAGAAGCTTTTGACACTATTAGCAAACGCTTAGAGTACATTCGTGAAACTGATCCTAAGCAGTTTGCACTGTTCACAGGTCGTGACCAGATGCAGGCTTTGACTGGACTGTTTGCAAAACAATTTGGTACACCAAACTATGCAGCTCACGGTGGGTTTTGTTCTGTCAACATGGCTGCTGGATTAATTTATACAATCGGTGGATCTTTCTGGGAATTTGGTGGACCGGACCTTGAACGTTCAAAACTATTTATTATGATCGGCACAGCAGAAGATCACCACTCCAATCCGATGAAAGCAGAGCTAGCTCAGTTTAAACGTAATGGTGGGAAATTTATTGCAATTAATCCAGTTCGCACAGGTTATGCCGCCATTGCCGATGAGTGGGTGCCCATAAAGCCGGGTACGGATGGCGCTCTATTACTCGCTATTAATCACGAAATTATAAAGCAAGGCTTGTTCGATCGAGATTTTTTATCGAAGTACAGTAACTCACCTGATCTGGTTAATGTAGATGAAGATAGTGATACCTTCGGTATGTTTATTCGGTCTGAATTAGATGAAGAAAAAAAATGTGTTGAACCTGAAAATAAAATTTGGTGGGACAGGCATACCGACCAAGCTGTGTCCTCGCATACTCAAGGTGCAGACCCAAGATTAATGGGTGAATTTGAATTAGAAGATGGCACAAAGGTAAAGCCATCATTTCAATTATTAAAAGAACGCGTTGAAAAATATACCCCTGAATGGGCTGCAGAAATTACTGGTATTTCAGCCGATACGATTCGCCGACTTGCGCATGAAATGGGTATTGTTGCCCGTGATGAGACAATTGAGTTGCCCATCCCATGGACCGATGCTTGGGGTAATGAGCATGAATCGACCACAGGTAATCCGGTGTCTTTTCATGCTATGCGTGGCTTAGCGGCTCATTCCAATGGCTTTCAAACCATTCGTTCTTTGGGCATATTGATGTCCCTACTGGGAACGATTGACCGTCCCGGTGGCTTTCGTCATAAAGCACCCTTTCCGCGGCCAATTCCACCCTGTGCAAAACCACCCAAGTCACCTGAAGATGTGCAACCAGGCTCCCCATTGGAAGGAATGCCACTTGGTTTTCCAGCTTCGCCTGAAGACCTATTCGTCGATGATGAAGGTGGCCCAGTACGATTGGATAAAGGGTTTTCGTGGGAATATCCGTTGTCAGTGCATGGCTTAATGCACAACGCGATTACGAACGCATGGCGAGGTGATCCTTATCCCATCGATACACTCATGTTGTTTATGGCTAACATGGCGTGGAATTCATCAATGAACACATCACGTGTTCGTGAAATGTTAACCGATAAGAGAGAAGATGGTGAATATAAAATCCCATTTTTAATTGTCTGTGATGCCTTCCACTCTGAAACTATAGCGTTTGCCGACATCGTATTGCCTGACACGACTTACCTCGAACGACACGATGCGATGTCCATGCTAGACCGGCCTATTTCTGAATTCCAAGGCCCTGCTGACTCAGTAAGAGTGCCTGTTGTGCCACCCAAAGGCGAATGTCGTCCGTTTCAAGATGTCATTGTCGAGTTGGGTTCAAGGCTTAAATTGCCTCGGTTCATGAACCTAGATGGCACGCGTAAATTTAAAGACTATAAAGACTTGGTCATTAATTACGAAACTGAGTTAGGTTCTGGTATTGGCTTTCTGGCCGGCTGGCGCGGTAAGAATGGTGAAAAGTCCTTGCGTGGAGAGCCAAACCCGAATCAATGGGAAATGTACGCCAAAAATAACTGCGTCTTTCAGTACGAGTTACCAAAGTCTTATCAATATATGCGTAACTGGAACAGAGGCTACTTACATTGGGCGCAAGATCACAGCATGATCAGACATACAGACCCTATCAATATACATGTTTATTCTGAACTACTTCAAAAATTTCGTTTAGCGGCTGAAGGAAAACGTAAAGGTCGTCAGCCACCTGAACACCTGCGTGAACGAGTGCGCCTACATTTCGATCCGTTACCGTTTTATTCTGAACCTCTGGAAACGCAGACTATTGATAAAGGCCTATATCCCTTAAACGCGATAACTCAGCGTCCGATGGCAATGTATCACTCTTGGGATTCTCAAAATGCTTGGCTGCGTCAAATTCATGCTCACAACTACTTATATATGAGTCCGAGCGTTGGCGCAGAGAATGGCTTTGATGATGGCGACTGGATTTGGGCTGAGTCAGCTCACGGCAAGGTCAGGTGTATGTGCCGCTTTAGTGAATCGGTAGAGCCAGGCACGGTCTGGACTTGGAATGCAATTGGTAAAGCTTCAGGAAGCTGGTCACTCGATGACAAAGCAAATGAATCGAAAAAAGGCTTCTTATTAAATCATTTGATTAGTGAAGAAATTTCATCAGGCAAAGGTCAGGGAGTTTACTCAAATTCTGATCCCATTACAGGACAGGCCGCTTGGTATGATTTACGAGTTCGCGTTTATAAAGCGGGTGATGACGAGCCAAAAGAAACATCGCCGCAATTTGACACCATGAAACGAGTACCTGGTATGGAGCCCGCCCGTGGCCTATGGCAATCTTTTGCAAAGGGTCTGCTTAACAGTGGCTCAAAAAATAAATCAGGACAGGAGTAGACAATGACACAACTGGCCTTAGTAATTGATTTAAATACCTGCGTTGGCTGCCATGCTTGCGTTACGAGCTGTAAAGAGTGGAATACATCGGGAGAAGCAGGTCCTATGGCGGATAAAAACCCTTATGGTGCCGATCCGACGGGTAATTTTTTTAATCGAGTTCAAACCTTCGAAGTAGGTGTGTTTCCTCAAACAGAAACGATTCACTTTCCGAAGTCATGTTTGCATTGTGAAGAACCACCGTGTGTTCCGGTATGTCCAACGGGAGCAAGTTATAAGCGACCTGAAGATGGCATCGTACTGGTTGATTATGACAAATGTATCGGTTGTGAATATTGTGCTTGGGCCTGTCCCTATGGCGCAAGAGAGTTCGATGAAAGTAAAAAGGTGATGAAAAAATGTACCTTATGCGTTGATCGAATATATGATGAGGAATTACCAAAATCTCTGCGTAAACCGGCCTGTGTTTTAGCCTGTCCAGCCAGTGCTAGAATTTTTGGTGATATTCATGACCCAGAGTCCGAAGCTTCAATTGCAATTAATTTGTCCAATGGTTATCAACTCATGCCAGAGTGGGGAACACAAGCTGCTAACCACTATTTACCTAGACGTAAAGTGGATATCAAAGTGCATGAAGAAGATTTAATGCGCTCGTCTAATCCATTGGACAAAGAGGATCGAGGACAACGTGAGCCAACGACTCGAGTCACTCTTGATGACTCTACTTCTTGGTGATATCGACTTTTGTCGTGAGTTAATACTTTTAATAAGTAAAATTTAGATGAATACTAAACTATGAAACCTGCAATATCTGTCATTCTTCTTACCACCTTAATCGGTGTGGCTCAGGGGTTATTTCTGGCCTACTATAGTGCCGAGCTTCTTTCTCTGCTAATGATCTTACCGAATCAAGTGCTAGTTGGATCAAGTTGGGCCGGCATTATTAGTCTTATTCTTTTGGTGGGTGGTTTGATTGCATCATTTTTCCATTTAGGTCATCCAGAACGGGCTTGGCGCTCGGCGACTATGTGGCGCACATCCTGGTTGTCACGTGAGGTAATCGCCCTACCGATAACGATGGGTTTCATTTTTATTTATACCGCATTGAAACTGACAGGCAATCAACAGGTTATCTTTAGCTTAGGCAATGGTAATCAGTTAGATCTCGCCGCAGTGGTTGGTTTTTTTGCAATGGTTTCAGTTTTTGTGTTGTTCATTTGTACTGCGATGATTTACACCTGTTTGAAATTTTTACAAGAATGGCATAGTCCTCTGACCGTTTTGAATTTTGTTCTCATGGGTTGTGCGTCAGGTTTTGTCATGGCCAGTGCGATGGCTGCTTACTTTGACCCACAGGTTTTTGGCTATATATCTAGTGCGGCAATAGTGCTTAGCGTTGCTGCATTGATTTCACGCTATGCTTCATTGATTCGTAATAAAAATTTACGAAGCCCCAGTACTTTGCAAACTGCTATCGGCATTCATCATCCCAATATTAGGCAGATAGCGCAGGGTGCGATGGGTGGAAGTTACAATACGCGTGCATTCATCCATACCTATGGTCCATCAGTAGTCCAGTTTGCTCGACGATTCTTTTTGATAGCTGGTTTTATTGTTCCAGTTTTACTGTTAGCTATTAGTAATGAGGCATCAGTTGTTATCTGTGCTTTAGCATTTTTAATTCAATACGCAGGACTGTTAGCTGAACGTTGGTATTTCTTTATCGAAGCGAAGCATCCGCAGAATCTTTATTACCAAATGATTTCCTAGTTAATCCAATTGAGTTAGAGACTTAATTAGTCATAAATCATTAATGTCTCAAGTTCGTTTGTGTCTCTCACCATAAACATTAAAAGGCATAACCTTAAATAACTTTAAAGTGAGGAGTACACTCCATCTAAGTTCAGATATCTTTTTTCTATGGAGTTTTAAACGCTAGCTATTTTCAGATGTAGCTAATAACTGCTTGGCAATGGACGATGCGTCCTTCAAATGATTTTCTACAGCGAATCGGGTGGCTTTCACATCGCCTTTTATAATAGCAGCACAAATATTTTTCATATGAGAATGTCCAGAAATATGACGATCTGAAGTTGATAATGTCATTACGCGCAAGCGGCTAATTCGGCCGTTTAGTCTTTGCACAATTTCCCATGCTATTAAATGCTCAGCCTCTTTAAAAATCACTTCATAAAAGTGGGTTGTTGCCTTAAATATAGCTCTTGGCGTTCCGTCGTTGAACGCAATGGCTAATTCTTCTAAAGCAATTAAAAGATTTTCAGCTAATTCAGGGGACGTTTTTTGAGCACAATCTACTGCGGCACTAGTCTCAAGCAACAGTCGAATATCATAAATTTGCTGCGCATGTTCCCAGCTCATGGGGGCGACAATTGGACCTTTGTTAGGCAGAATTTCAACTAACCCTTCCGCTTCTAGATAACGAATAGTTTCTCGAATTACCGTACGACTGACACCTAGCTGGTCACAGAGAGGTCTTTCTACCAATCGTTCTCCCGGTTTGAAGTGCCCTTCAATAATCGCTTCGCGCAACCGGTCCTGCACAATGTCTCGAAGCGTTTGGGGTGAGGGCGCTGTTTCTAAAAAGACGGTTGTTGGTTGGCTCATGTAATTCTATTCATGAGAAATAATATTCCTTTTTTAAAAACAGTGATTCAATTTTGACACCCATATTATGGTATACCATAATACGGGGTAATTACCACCTACTTGAAACGCTAATTGATCAGGACTGACAGATGCCCGCTGAGATTCGAAAAACATTACTTCACGTTGAAAATACTTTTATTGAAGGTGGTAAATCAGCTGAAACACCATTAAAGTTGGTCGCTGCTTTAGCGGTCATTAAAAATCCTTGGGCAGGTCAGGGATTCGTTGAAGACTTGCGCCCTGGTATTCAAGATTGTGCCCCAGGTCTTGGTGCAATGCTGACCGAAATGATTCTAGATGCTTCTGGTGGTGGAGATAAGGTCGAAGGTTATGGTAAAACGGCTATTGTCGGAATGAATGGTGAGGTTGAGCACGCATCGGCGTTGATACACACGTTACGTTTTGGAAATTATTATCGTGATGCCGTAGGTGCGAAATCTTATCTCGCATTTTGTAATACTCGTGGCCCAGCCAATGCGCCTGTAATGATCCCACTGATGGACAAAAACGATGGTGGAAGACGTTCTCATTATCTGACGATTCAATTGTCAGTTGCTGATGCCCCAGGTGCGGATGAGATCTTAATCGGATTAGGAGCTTCTCTAGGGGGACGCCCCCATCATAGAATTGGTGATCGTTATCAAGATCTAAAAGAGTTAGGACATGACATTGATAACCCTGCAGCCGTCTGATACTTGCTCTACTTGTTATGGCACCTTTTCCTACCGAGAGGCCGGCCCTAACGACATAGTTAAAGGTAGCGTAAGAACGAGAGAAACGCTGTTGCTAGTCCATGGGGTAGGCATGCAGTCAGTTGTATGGGGTCCTCAGATTGACCATTTTAGCCAATCAATGCGGGTTATTGCTCTCGACATGCCTGGCCATGGTGGCAGTAGCCGACTTCCAGTGGGGTCGGAATTAACTGATTACATCGATTGGCTTTTTGTTGCAATCACGGCACTTGATGTGGGTCCAGTGAATCTGGCTGGACATTCCATGGGTGCGCTTATTGCTGGTGGTTTTGCGATTTGTCACCCTCTTCTGACTCGACGAGTGGCCGTGTTGAATGGTGTTTATAACAGGACTGCAAAGGCGCGTGCGGCTGTTGAAGCACGTTCAGCTGAAATTAATCTTGGTCAAATCGATATCAATACGCCATTAGTTCGATGGTTTGAAAAGCCTGGGTCTGATCGTGCTGCCCGTGAATTAGTACGAGGTTGTCTGCAGAAAATCGATTCAGAAGGCTATTCAACTGCCTATCGGGCCTTTGCTCGAGGTGATCGAACTTTTGCGGCACGATGGTCAGAAGTAACGAGTCCCATGCTCGCGTTAACGGGTGATGGCGATCCAAATTCTACACCCGAAATGTCCCATGCCATGGCAGCGGCAGCTATAAACGGCCATGCTGAGGTTATTGTTGGCCATCGCCACATGTTAAATTTGACCGCTTCTGACGCAGTTAATGTCATACTAGAGTCTTGGCTAGCCACACCACTGGCAATTAAATCAAATAACAAGCCCGCAGTAGAGGTCATATCTAAATGAGTCAATTTGAACCGCGTGCTCTGCGCGAAGCCTTTGGTAGTTTTATGACCGGGGTAACCGTTGTTACCACTCATGATACCAATAACAAACCGTTGGGCTTTACTGCCAATTCATTCACCAGCGTGTCGATTGACCCACCACTGGTGTTAGTTTGTATGGCGAATAGTTCGGCTAATTATGATGTGTTAGTCAAAGCGGACCGTTTTGCAATTAATGTTCTATGTGAACAACAAAAAGAAGTTTCAAACACTTTTGCCCGACCGGTAGAAGATCGATTTGGTACCGTTAATTGGCGAAAAGGACCTCACGGTTCGCCGATAATTGAGGATGTGTCTGCTTGGTTTGATTGCTCCAGTTACAAGCAGGTAGAGGCGGGCGATCACGTAATTCTTATTGGTAAAGTTGAAGCTTTTGAATCGAATGCAGCACCAGGACTTGGATACTCTCGTGGTGCTTACGTGACCCCATCGATGGAAGCCGAAATCATTTCACAAGGCACGGATATTGTTGTTTCTGCTTTGATAGAGCATTCCGGTGACGTATTCTTTTTGGCAGATAAGCAAGGTGGCTTAAACTTACCCTCTCAAAAAGTGGGTAAAACTGGTGCAACAGCGACGCTGGAATACCTGATTAAGCAGAATGATACCGATGCAAAGCCTGGCTTCATTTACTCGGTATTTGAGGTCATTGATAAAGAGCAACAGCATATTTCTTTTTTATGTCAGGCCGCTAGTAATCATTCTGGCAAAGGTGTCTTTCTGCCTTTGACACCAGATACCCTATCTAAAGTAGCTGATTCAGCTGTTCGAGTGATGCTGGAGCGGTTTGATAAAGAGAGTAAACTAGGAAATTATGGTTTGTATTTTGGTAATCAAAATAATGGCGAAGTACGCCCTATCGTGAAGGAGAATCTGTCATGAAATTTTCGTTATTTGCACATATGGAACGTCTTACCACGGATGAAAGTCAGGAACAGTTATATGAGGAATTTATAAAGCTTTGTGTAATCGCTGATAAGGGTGGCATGCATGCCATCTGGACGGGTGAACATCATGCTATGAATTTTACTATAGCCCCCAATCCTTTTCTTAATCTTGTTGACCTGGCACGCCGCACCCAAAATGTACGTCTGGGAACAGCCACTATTATTGCACCATTTTGGCACCCTATTAAACTTGCAGGTGAGGCAGCGATGTCTGATTTGATTATGGATGGTCGGCTTGATTTAGGTATTGCTAGAGGGGCCTACACCTATGAATATGAACGGTTTGATCCTGAGCTAGATGCCTGGCAGGCAGGTCAAAAAATGCGAGAACTTGTTCCCGCAGTGCAAAAACTATGGGAAGGTGATTACACTCATGAGGGTGAGTTTTGGCAGTTTCCGAAGACAACGTCCTCCCCCAAACCAAAACAAAATCCACATCCACCTATCTGGATAGCTGCGCGTGATCCGAGTAGCCATGAATTCGCCATATCCAATGGTTGTAATGTGCAAGTAACGCCATTGTGGAATGATGATAACGAAGTGGTCGATTTAATGGCCAAATTTAATGCTGCCTGTGATAAAAACGCGCATATGCCTCGCCCTAAAATTATGCTGTTAAGACACACTTATGTTGCGGATAGTGAAGAAGATGCCCAGTTGGGTGCCGATCAAATGAATCGTTTTTATAACTTTTTTGGTGCTTGGTTTATGAACAAAAAGCCAATTTCACAGGGATTGATAGAAGCGCCAACAGAAGAAGAGATTGCCAATAATCCGATGTTCTCAGCCGCCAGTCATCGCAAAAGCAGCGTAATAGGTGAGGCTCAAGAAGTCATAGGGCGACTTAAAGCTTATGAGGCATTAGGTTATGACGAATACGCTTTTTGGATTGATTCCGGCATGACGTTTGAACGCAAAAAAGCATCATTAGAGCGCTTTATAAAAGACGTAATGCCTTCTTTCAACTCATAAGTAAATGCATCCGTATAAGTTGGTAAGTTAAAAATGCAAAATTCCAACAATATATCGATGGTGTTTTTAGTGATGCTTCAGCACAGTTTCCTTGTGTTGCCTCGCAACTAGACAGCCTTGGGCTTTAATGCCTGAAGCCAAAGCAGCCCGATATGAATGCTGCAGTTGAAGTGGTTAGCCGTGCGTTGTATTCGCCACAGTGCTCTTTTACGACGGCAATAGCTCGTGGCAAGTTATTTTTTCAGCGGGCTAATTTGGTAGAATCAAATGCAGCTAAACTGACTGAACTTGAAACCAGAGACATTGGTAAAATTATCCGTGAAACCAGCCCTCAAATAGCCGATGTTGCCGAGTTCTATCGTTACTATGCTGGGCTCGCTGATAAAATTGAAGGTAACCATTTACCATCGATAAACCCGATATGGAGGCCTGGTGACGACGAGAACCGATTGGGGTTGTTGCTGCAGTAGTGTCTTGGAATTCGCAGCTGCTTCTTTCAGCCGTTAAGCTTGGCCCAGCATTTACTTCTGATTGAACCATTGTTTTAAAAGCTTCTGAATTGGGTCCTGCTCCCATGTTGGAATTGACCCAGCTGGCACATGAAGCGGGCTTCCCTGCCGAAGTGTTGAATATTGTTACTGGGTTTAGTGCCGAATGTGGGGCAGTGCTGATGTCACACCCAAAAGTAAATCACGTTGCTTTCACTGGTGGGCCATAAACTGCTCGCCACATTATTTGACACTCCGCCAAAACTTAGTATCTACTGCCCTACAGTTTTGGGGACTCCCCCCTTTATCGTATTTGATGATGCTGATATTGACAGTGTTGTGAATGCACAGGTATCGGCTATATTTGCGTCCACTGGACAAATCTGTGTGGCGGGTTCGCGATTGATTAGCAGTCGTAAAATTAAGAATGAGCTGTTATCCAAGTTAGTTGCAAAAGCTAAGGCTGTGATCATTGGTGACCCTCAGAATATGGCTACCGAAGTACGACGGCCGTGCATAATCAAACAACTCAATCACGGACTTGCGGGTATTGATGCATCGATAAAAGAAGGTGCGAAGCTCCTCGTTGGCGGTATCGCCATTGAGAGTGATGGCTTTTATTTCCCACACCATTCTCGATTACAGCTGTGCACCAAATGCCACTTATGTTAAAACAGAATTTTTTGGCCCAGTACTTGTCAGTGGTTAGTTTTGTTCTGAAGCAGAAGCCCTGCAGTTAGCCAGTGACACTGGCTATGGTTTAGCGTCTGGAGTCTTTACACAAAACTTAACAAGAGCCCACCGTATGATTCGTGGCATTCGAGTAGGTATAGTTTGGGTTAGTGCCTACCGAATCGTGAGCCCTATCGCTCCGTTTGGAGGTCAAGGTATGTTTGGGCATGGGCGTGAAGGTAGGTTGGACGACGCGTTAGATTACACCGAGGGGACATCGGTTTGGTTATGCACGTCTGATGATGTTATTCCCAATCCATTCGTCATGCGCTGATTGGTATATTTTGAAGTGGGATGAAGTTTATATTGATATGATTATTAACTTTGGACTGATTTAACAATAGGGCTGCACTGGCTTTATACAGGCGATTTAGTTTTCTAGTGAACTTGAAATTTTGGAAAAAGTAGAATGGATCTTAACGACATTCAAGTAGTTTTAATTGTTACTACTCTTGGTCTATATAAGGCTCTACTAATTCTACAACCATGGAATAGGCTGACTGCACTTCTAAACCATTCGCAACACCCGACTCATTGAGCAGGCTGTTTGACCGACTGGTTTGAATGGTACCGGTAATCCAAACAGGTTGATTAATATCGTTCAGTTCAGTTTCTGTTTTTAATTTGCCAAAGATAATTTGATTGGCTGGTGGTGGCGGAGTATGAGTGCAGGCTCCAAAATAGGGAACTAGTAAAAACTCTGAAAGCAATGTGTTGTTAAATTCTAGTGGTAGCACAAAACCAGGAATTTTTACACGTTTACCGTTTAAATCATCGTTGACAGGTGCCGCATTAAATAATGCTTGAACGGTTTCTTCTAAACGCAGAAGCTCATCATCCGATAACGCATAGTATTGCTCATCAGTCATGTTATCTAAAATTTGCGTGGGATTCCAATTGAGCGGTGTTAAATTTTCCCACTGTATTTTTTCCACATTAGTTTCATTAGAATTAACCGCAATGGCGCCATTCAAATGCAGACAGGCCAGTAGAAGAATAATCACTTGGCATTTTAAAGCGGATTTTATGTGTGTCATCTGTTGGTCCGATTTTATAGTCGAGTAGACATACCATCAGCCAAAGAGTTTCGATACGCTCGATAAGCTGGTATGAGGCCAACAACAAACCCCGTGAGAAGCAAAATCGAGACCATAATAAATTCTCTCTCATTCGGTAGGCTGATCGGTATAAATAACCCATAATTCGTTTCAATAATGGGCTGACTTAATCCAATAACCGAATACAAAATGGCTATTCCCAGCAATATGCCGGCTAGGGTTAACAATAGGGTTTCTGTAATCAGCAAGCCCATAATATGCCAGTGACTAGCCCCGATGGACCTTAGAATAGCGACTTCCCGCCGGCGTTCATTGAGACCTGCGAGAGAAACGGCTAGCATACCTGTGAGCGTGGCAATAACAACGAATATCGAAATAATTAACAATGCTTGTTCCGCTACTGACATCAAGCTCCAAAGTTCATGAAGGGCAATGCCCGGAAAAATGGCGAGTAAGGGTTCAGCAGAATATTCGTTGATATAACGCTGAAGTTTAAAAGACATTATTTTACTATCGAGTCCTATCAAAAATGCGGTGATAGAGTCTGGCTTTAGGTTGGCTTCGGTTAGAGTTTTACCGTCCTTCCTTTTTTTGACTAGGCCCTGCCAGTTGACATGCATGGCCTCTATCCCTTCGAGGCTAACATGAACGGTTCTGTCAACGGGCGTTCCGGTATGTTCTAAGATACCGCTAATAATAAAGGGTTTATCCTTGTGTTCGGAAAAACTGGTACTCACTAAACCGTGCGAAATGATGACTTCATCCCCCACTGAATACTGCAGCGATCTTGCAACTTCTGAACCGATTACAGTATCAAATGTATCATCAAAAGGCTTTCCATAAGTAAGTTGGAGATTACGCTTTTGACCGTACTGGTAAAAAGAGAAGTAATCTTTACTTGTGCCCATAACGCGAAAGCCTCGATGTGAATCACCGAGTGAAATAGGAATAGTCCATTTAACGCCCCTTTTTTGTGCAATAGCCTGATAACTATTCCAGCTAATATTATTGGTGGCATTGCCTATTCTAAATACTGAGTAGAGTAATAGTTGTATCGAACCACTGCGCGCTCCAACAATGAGGTCTGTTCCAGAGATAGTATTCGCAAAGCTACTTTGCGCGTTGACACGAATCTTCTCAACACCTAGTAATAGCACAACACTCACTGCAATTGAGACAACGGTTAAGATTGCAGTCGATCGACGACTACTGAGGCTTTTCCAGGCAAGTAATCTGAGGTTCACAAGTTTACTGAGCCTTGATTACTTATTGTCGACATTTTAACGACTCGATCAAACAGGTGTTTTTGGGTTGGATCGTGGCTGACATACAGCAATGTAGACCCACTAATCTTGATTTCGTCAAATAATAAATCCATAAACGCTTGCCGTGAATCATAATCTAAAGAAGATGTGGGTTCATCAGCAATAATCAATTGAGGCTGACCAATGAGTGCACGAGCGGCTGCTACGCGTTGTTGTTGACCGACACTCAACTCATTCGTATTGTGATCAAAATCCAATTTTGATTTTGAGTACAAGCGGTTGAGTAAATAAATGGCTTCGTTAGCCACTGATCCAGATCGATCAATGGCATTTTGTCTTCTGAGATCAGAAAATCGACAGGGTAGAGTGACGTTTTCTAAAATAGACAAATAAGGTATTAAATTAAACTGCTGAAAGATAAAACCAATATGGTCAGCCCGAACTCTGTCGCGTTGTACTTCTTTGAGCTCAAGAAAATTTTGTCCGATTACCTCAACCCGGCCCTTTTGTGGTGTGACTATGCCGGCGATTATATTTAGTAGGGTGGTTTTGCCTGATCCTGAGGCACCCTGAATAAACACATGTTCTTGTCTTTCGATGCAAAGCTTGCCTGATTTAATGCTCGGGCTCGCCTTTGCATGCCAGCAAAACTCCACTTCATCTAAACGAATGAGTGGAGTTTTTGATACTGATGGCAGCATTATTTCATTAACTTAATGAGCGTATTGTTACGCGTTAGCTCTTGCTTAATCTGACCTCCAGTATAAATAACTTGGGTATCAATCTCATCAATAGCGGGAAATAGTGCTAACAATGAAACATCAATTGCGGTTAAATTATTTATTTGCTCACATTGCAGTTCGAATTCAACGACAAATTCTGCATGTTCAGTCTCCAAAGACGCACCGACCGTTTCATCTTGTTCTGAATGCTCTGATTCTGAATGTTCTGATTCTGAATGTTCTGATTCTGAATGTTCTGATTCTGAATGCTCTGATTCTGAATGTTCAGAAACCCAATCGGCAGAAGAGCTGATCATTAGGCAATTTGGTTCACCCTGTAATTCATAAGAATTTGCAAAATTTGATAACTTACTTTTAGCGGCTGAAATCAAAGATCTCTGCGCTTCATCATTGGGTTGATACTCAAAGCCTATAATATTCACGGCGGGTGACTCGAAGTGAATAGCAATGACCTTGTTATCTATAGCAATGTTTAGGTTGGCACTGCCATGTTCATGAGAATCTAATGTTTCAACCGCTAATATTTGGAATGAAGATAAGGCTGCAATTAAACTGGTAAGTAATACAGTAATGGGTTTGAAAGATTTCATGTTGATCTCAATAAAATGTTATAACGTAACAGTAGTTCATTAAAGTTAAATTGTCTAGTTAAAATTGACTTTGTGAATTCAAAATATTCTCGTGAATGACCAATGAAGTTATAACTTTTATCAATGACTTTATTAAATAGGATATTTGGCCTAGGTGAGTTGTGTTATAGCACTTTATGAATTATTTGAATTACATAGCAAATGAAGAGCTCTGATTTCAACTGGATATTACCAATAGCTACCTTTTGTTGGTGATTTTAACTTTTCTTTCGCGGTTGAGATTATTTCTGATCGGCTGGCAGTTTGATCGGGTTGCCGATAAAGGTGGAATTGGATTTATAATATTCCAAGGTATTCGCTTTGCCCCATCCTTATTAGCAATGCTCCTGATTGTTCCCTTTGCGTTACTGCCCATAATGAGTATTCATCAATTAGCCTGAGAATCGCACTGTACATTATTAAGCCTTATTTATTATTACTAACAGCTGTTCGAATATTTATAGAGTTGGCAACGCCAAACTTTACTTTCCAGTTTGACTTTAGACCCGATATATTATTTTTAGAATATTTGAAGTATCCGAAAAATCATCATTATGTTATGGAAGGTTGATCCCCTCCAGCTTCTGTTCTCTTCATCGGTAGCTGTTTTAGCACTTGCAGGAATGAACCGATCCTCAAAGTAGAGGACAACAGATATAAAACCAAGCATTATTTAGAGTGCAACTGTTCTTTTTTTTGATGAAATCTATAAAGGTACGGGGCTAATTCAGGGTCAGTTTCACTGACCCTGAATTTTTTCGGTTTTTGGGGAGCCTCTGATCAGGTTTCATTCTGGTAAATAATATTAAACCTCAAGAGGTAGAATGCATTGTGAATCAAATTAATACGCTACCTACGCTTCTTTCCCTTATTGGCGTGACTGCTGTGCATCCAGCGATTGGCATAGATTTAACACGTCCAGATCTTCCAGAGATACCGGGTCGAGTAATAATGCAATATGGTAGTAATCAGGCCTATTTAAAAAATAGAGAAGGTTGTTATTTTACAAAAAGACTTAAAACCACAAGAGTTAGATTATATTAATAAAAATTTAATTCCATCATCATTAACAGACTTGAAATTTCAGCAGCGAAGAACTGCCCATGCGCAATGGGCTATGCGGGATTATAAAAAAATCTTATCGACTGCCAAAAGATTCATTTAAAGAAGTCGATGCTAATGCAAACTAGTACGTGCTTCTGTTTGATACAACAACAGGGATAACTAACATACCCAGTCGTGTTGCGAACTAATCGTAAGTTGTGTTGAGCGTTTATCAACTAATTTATTTGCCTACGTTAGGATCTAATTACTTTAGCGAGTACTAGTTAAATTGTGGGTTACTAAAATAAAAGGGAGAATTTTTCTATGTCCAAAAAAAAGTATCCGTTTAAAGTTGACCAGAACATAGGGTTAAAAGCGATTTTCGAAAAACATTCCAGTGTTGATAGCAATAACTCAATGCCCTTTGTCGCTCACGCTTATAAGTGAATTTATATTTTGGCGTTTTCATCGTTATTGGCATGAACTATTTAAATGTGTATGGCGTACCTGTATAGGTTCAAAGAATAAGAAAGAACTTAGACAATATACCGATTTTTATTTACCACTTACCCTCCCAATCAGACACTATTTAGGGAAATTTCATCTATCAATGAAGTTTAGGTGCTACTGCCAAACGATCAAAGTTTGAATCTGTTTAGCATTACACATTGCGACGAGTAAATTATTTTTGAGAGGAGCAGGGTGGAGAAGTAAATGCATTAAAATATATAGCGAACTATTTTTAGAGTGCTAACTGCTAACTTCGTCTCAGTGCTAAAAATTAGTGGTATTAAAAAGTGGAGAAAACACTAACCAGTATTTCTCAAGCCAGCCGCAATTGCATTAATCGAACTCAGTAATGCACCTTGCCATTCTAACCGTTCTTCTTTTGTTGTAGATTCGTTTCGATACTTCTTTAACAGGTTAATCTGTAAGTATCCAAGTGGATCGAGATAAGGATCACGACGAGTTAACGACAACATGAGAACATGATCATTAGACAACAGTTGCTTTATATTGGCTATGTTTAAACATTGTTCAACGGTCTGCTTATGTTCCTTTTGAACTTTACCAAAGACGGTTTTTCCAAGTGTTTTGTCTTGGCACAGTTTGCTGTACTCGAGTGCAGTGCGCATATCACATTTGAATAGTGACATTTGTAAATTACTAATCATGGCCGCAAAGAACGGCCATTGTTGGTTCATTTCCTGAAGCAGCTTTATCTTTTTGGGATTTTGTGCCAACCATTGTGACATCGCATAGCCAACACCATACCACGCAGGCATCATGTGACGGGACATGCTCCAGCCAAATACCCAGGGGATAGCTCGCACTGAGGACTTGGACATATCACCTTTTTTCCTATGTGATGGTCTTGACCCTATATTCATTAATCCAATTTCGCTAACGGGAGTTGCTTCATAGAAATATTCGAAAAAACCCTCAGTTTTATCAGTTAATTCTCGATAAGAGAGTTCAGATAAATCGGATAGCGTTTGCATAATGGGCAGGTATTTGTCGAAGTTTGTTTTATCTTCACGCACAATACAGAGGCTTGCCTTCATCAAACCAGTGATGCCCATTGCCAATTCGTAATGCGCAGTTTCAACATTGCCATATTTGTGTGATAGCACTTCACCTTGCTCTGTGAACTTAATTTGACCCAGAACCGTTTGTGGCGGTTGCGACATGATAGCTTCATGAGTCGGACCGCCACCGCGAGTGATGGTACCACCACGTCCATGAAACATACGACATTGAACGCCATGTCGTTTAGTAATTTGAACCACTTTCTGTTGTGCCTGATACAGCCCCCACGAGGCAGAAACAATACCGCCATCTTTGCAAGAGTCTGAATAGCCAAGCATGACCTCTTGCATATTGCCGGATTTGGCGAGTAGACTTTTATAAGTAGAATTTTGTAACAGGGTGTCGAGTACGATATCGATATGAGCCAGATCGTCGATTGTCTCAAATAATGGTGATATTTCCATATCACAAAAATAGCCATTGTCCCTTTTTCCAGCAAGCCCTACCAGATACCCTAGGTACATCACTTCCATAATATGGCTAGCCGTGTGGGTCATCGATATGACATAGCTACCGATGCAGCGTGCGCTAATTTCATTGCGCATTTCATAGATAGTCTGGAATAGATCAAAGGTCTTTTGATTGCCCTCAGTTAATTTTTTGATGTCGAATTTAGGGCGTTTTCCAGACTCAATTTGACTGCTCAAAAACTGTATGCGCTCTGCTTCGTCGAGCTTTTCATAATTGCCAATATTAGATTGTGATATTATTTCTTTAACTACATTGGTGTGCAACGTTGATTCCTGGCGAAGGTCAAGCGCTACCATGTGAAAGCCAAAAGTCTCGGCAATGCGGATAACATCTTTTAGGCTGCCGTTAGCTGCAGAGTATTCGCCATGGCTGATCAATGAGTCGCGAATCAGGTAAAGGTCATTGATGAATTCCTTTTCGCTCGAATAGGCATGTTCACTGTCTGGTGTATCAACATCGCGTAATTGATTTCGAATAACGGCAAGGTTCTTCTTTAATCGATAATGCATATGGTAAAGCTTGCGCCGATAAACTTCATCTTCGAACTGGTCGCGTTTATCATCAAATGCTTTGACTCCCATTTTTTCATCTTCGCGCAGGCTCGCTATAAATTCATTGCTGGGTGTGAACCACTTGGTCGACATGGTGAGTACTTGTGTCAGTGTATAGATAGCGCTGACATGTTCGGTTAGAATTTCTTCAGCGTGCATGCGTAAAGCCATACGAGTAATGTCTGATGTTACATAGGGGTTGCCATCTCGATCACCACCAATCCACGAACCGAAGTTGATAAAACTGGGTACCTTGACTATCGGATTGCCAAAAATGTCTTCGCCATAAGATTGGATAACGGCTCTTTCTAGATTTCGATAGTCAATTTTAACTGCTTCAAATAAACTGCGCTGAAAGTAATGCAAGCCAAGCTTTATTTCGTCTGATACGGTTGGTTTGGTTCCACGAACCTCATTAGTCAACCACAAAACTTCGATTTGTGTTTGTAAATCGTCAACTAGTTCGTCCCGTTCAAATTGGGTTAATCTAGGATCGGTTAACTGGTCAATAATAGTGAAGAACGATCTTTGCAATTGCATTACTGTTCGACGCTTTGATTCGGTCGGATGTGCGGTAAATACAGGCGTGTAAGATAAATTGTCGAAAAGAGTTTGTAGTTCTTCAGCAGTAATGTCTTGGTCTCGAAACTCTTGTATGGTGTGTGAAAATGAGCCTGTCCAAGCCGCATGACCTTCTTTTTGAATAGAGCTACGCCTTTGGCGATGGAGGAAATCTTCTTCTGCAATATTGACTAAATTGAAGTATATAGTGAAAGCACGAGTAACTTGATTAACAACATAAGGATCCAGACCTTCAATCAGCTTCATCAAGGCATGCCGCTGTGGTTCGCTATTGCGTCGACGTAACTGAATGAACCCTGTTCGAAGCGATTCAACCGCATGAAAAACGTTAGGGCCTTCGTGTTTGAGTAACACGTTACCAACTAGCTTACCTAAGAGTTTTACGCGCGAGCGTAGTTCTTTATCCGACTTTGCATGAAAGCTTATTGCCTGAGTGCTCATAGGACTTCCAGTAATAATAATCTCACTACTATAACAAACTAGATTTTGGCGGTTGTCATAAAACCGATTGTTTCGATTGCTCTGACGACATGTTCTTATGAAATAATGGTGATCTTAAAAAAGCTCCGGTGAAGGATGCAGTTTTCAATGATGCTATTACAGGATCTACCTTCAAGTGCAATATTGCTAGACTACTGGAAGCTACTCGTATTCAATTATTAACCTATTTTTTAACATTATTTTTTGAATCAGACCAAGACAAATTCATTATTCATAAATATAATCTAATAATTTAATGAGTCTCCCTTATCATCCCACTTCTCGATTGTAAAATGCCTGAATCAATATTAATAACTGACGAATTACAAATGCGTCACCTTGGTGCCCAGCTCATTGCTGCCTGTAGTTCTGGCGGAGTGATAGCGCTGTATGGTGAGCTTGGCACGGGAAAAACGACTATGGTTCGCGGGGCGTTGCAATCGCTTGGTGTGAGTTCTGGTGTGCGAAGTCCAACCTACACTTTGGTTGAGCACTATGAATTTCAACCATTGTCGATAGCGCACTTTGACTTATATCGCTTATCAGATGGTGAAGAGCTGGAGTATTTGGGTTATAGAGACTATTTAACAGCCGATACGCTCTGTATAATTGAATGGCCAGAGAAGGCTGAAGGTTACTTAAGTGATATTGGGTTGAACTTATATTTGGCCTATGACGAGAGGGGACGGAGGCTTAATATTGAACCTGTCTCTTATACACATCTCCGAGCCCACGAGACGCTACGCTATCTC
>CAJXUC010000037.1 GCA_913061315.1 uncultured Gammaproteobacteria bacterium
CTCAGTACCTGCTTTGATGCCATCAGCGGTGTAACGCTGGGCGTAGACGCCATAAAAATCGCCGTCTTGAAGGTTACTCTCCCAAGCAATGACAAAGTCACCATCGGCGTCCATGGCTATGCTGGGGGATCGTTGCTGATCAGAAGTCTCTGTATTCACCTGAAACTCAGTACCTGCTTTGATGCCATCAGCGGTGTAACGCTGGGCGTAGACGCCATAACCATCACCATCTTGACCTTTACTCTGCCAAGCAATGACAAAGTCACCATCGGCGTCCATGGCTATGCTGGAGTTTTGTTGGTTATTGGAAGTCTCTGTATTCACCCGAAACTCAATTCCAGCTGTATCACCTTGGGCCGCGATAACCTGCGGGCTGTAGACGGGACAGCTCAGTGCTAGCAGGATGCCTGCCACTAAAGGGGTGCGCTTGAATTTAGGGTTCATGAACATACTCAATTGGATTCGTCGTAGCATAACAGCTAACTATCCACTAGTTTAATTATTAGTCAACAAAATGACCCTTATTATTTATCACACCACTTTTTTTGGCATTACAGTTGCCTCTAAGGCACACCAACCCTTGGATTCAGTTATGTGACATTTGACGCCTGAGCGGTCTAGATACACTAGCCTTTGGTATTTTATTTAGAATGCAAACGGAGTAAACGTTTCAGTGGGTGTTGATTTATGATTAAAGTTTTTTAATGGTATCTTTTGGGGTTTCGATCAATATCCTATTGGTGTCTGTGGGGCGTCTTCACAGGAAACTACAAAATTGTTGCTCAAGGTAGCTCTCAGGCTAAGCAAAATTAGTGTCTTTCCCCGTGTTGGCAAAACACCGGGTAAAATGATGGGATCACTTTTACAGGTCGATTAATTATCTTAGCTGAAGTAAACGAGCAGCGCTCACAAACGGCATGATTTGAGATAATTGAACTGATCACTAGCCTACAGACCGTTCATTCATGTTCTTTTAAATGAATTTCCATGCTGACTTTTTTTCGGCCCATGACAACTGAAGTTCTAAAACGCCTCACATTGGCATCTTCGAAAAACAATCTTTGGGTTAACATCTCAAAGTCATCCATATCTTGAGCCGTGCAAATTAAGCAAAAGTCTGCATCACCGGTTACATAATAACATTGCTGAACTTGTGGTTCTTTTAGTACTCGTCGAATAAATTGATCAATCTGGTCACGTCTTTCTCTTTCTAACTCCACCAAAACTACAAAACTCATTAGCTGCCCTACTTTGCTTGGATCAACTACCGCAACCTCGCGCAAAATAATGCCGCTCTCACGCAATGTTTTTAACCTTCTTTGCACAGAAGCAGGAGAAAGTGAGGCAAGTTCCGCTAAATTTTCTATGCCAATCCGTGCATTTTTTTGCAATGCATTAATAATTGCAATATCCGCCTTATCAATATTCATTAGTCACAGGGTTACTCAAAATGATTGGTGTAAGTCAAATATAGATCAAACACGATATTTTTTCATCATCTAGGTTTGATATAATTTTCTTAATATTAAGTTGTTTCACTGCTTTTAGAAGTAAAACGATCAAATAAAACCATTATTAATTAAGTGACGCACGATCTTTTTAGATTTTTAAAATGACTCGTCTTATCCCTGGAGGGAGAAATGAAATATTCATATGCTAACTATTACAAGAATACAAAACAAGACAATGTAATGCATCAAGTGGCTGACGAACTTTTCCCTGAAGGAAAGTGCGAGAAAGCATTTAATTCGATCACACAATGGCCAGATTACAAGCAGACTGATTTAATTTCACTGGATGATTTTGCAAAACAACAGGGCGTTCGCAAAGTTTTTTATAAAGACGAATCTACCCGGTTGAACTTAGGTGCTTTTAAAGCTTTAGGTGGTGCATATGCGGTTCAACATGTTTTAGAAACACGGGCTGCTGTTGGGGACGATTCGCCCCTAACCGTTTGCACTGCTACGGATGGAAATCATGGCCGTTCGGTATCTTGGGGCGCCCAGAAAAAGAATATCCCTTGTCATATTTTTATTCATGCGGGTGTGAGTCAGGGTCGCGCCAAAATCTTAGCGGCCAATGGAGCAACCGTCCACCGCGTTGATGGCAACTATGATGATTCTATCGCCGCTTGCATTAAAATGGCCGATGAGAATGGCTGGCAGATCGTTTCTGATACTTCTTGGGAAGGTTATCGTGAAATACCGACCCAAATAATGGCGGGTTATACCGTATTAGCAGCCGAAACAATCGAACAATTAGAAGCACAGAAAGAAACACTCACCCACATCGTTTTACAAGCGGGGTGTGGTGGAATGGCAGGAGCCTTATTGGCTTACTTTTGGAAATACTGGCGCGATGATTTACCTGAGGTGATTATAATGGAGTCTGATATGTCAGACTGTGTTTTAGAAAGTATGCAGCGTGATGAAATATATCTAGTCGATATTGTTGATGAAACTATAATGGCTGGTCTGTCTTGTGGTGAAGTGTCTGAGTTAGCTTGGCCAATATTACGCCACGGTGCCAGCCATGTGCTCACCGTAGGCGATGAAGGGGTCAAACCAATGATGCGTTATTTAGCGAAGTCAGAAGGCGAACGACCCAATATAGTGGGTGGAGAATGCTCTGCCTCAGGTTTGATTACGTTAAAGACGATGATGGATAACCCAGAATTAGCCAAGTCAGCTAATATTGATAAAGATTCGGTCGTTCTAATCATTGGGACTGAGGGCGCAACTGATCCAGATTTATATCAAGAAATTGTCGGCTAAGAGAGTCATTTCTGTCTATTTGTGACGCTCTTAAAAGCTTTTTTAAAGGTTCAAGCGAATGAAAAAAATTAACTACGAGTTACTCTCTCGTGACCATGTGAAGCAACTCGGTTTAATCGTGTTGCAGTCAGATGTCACTATCGAAGATGAATTTCGGTATTACTATGCAGGGAAAGACGTGAGTTTATTCACCAATAGGATTCCCTTTGAAAATGAAGTGACGGCCGATACTTTGAAGCAGATGGAAGGGCACGTGGGAAAAACCATGTCGTTATTTCCATTGGAAACAGAATTTGATTCAATTGGTTATGGCTGCACTTCTGGTTCACTGCACATAGGAGGGGATAAAATAAAACAATTAATTGCAGCAGAGCGCCTCACTAAATCAGTGTCGAATCCGCTGCGGTCTGCGTTAGCGGCTTTTGATGCGGTTGGGGCTAAAAACATTGCTTACCTTGGGCCTTATAGTGAGAAAGTTTGTGCGGGAATGATTGACCACTTTGTTCAAGCTGGCGTCAATGTGAGCGCATCCGCCAGTTATGACGAAGTAGAAGATCGTTTCGTCGGCAGAATTTCACCCCAATCGATCAAAAGGGATGCGATTGAATTAGTCAATGATAACCCACAAGTTGAAGCTGTTTTTATTTCTTGTACCAATATGAAATGCGCTCATGTAATTCCTGAAATTGAAAAGCAAACGGGCAAAGTCGCAATTTCTAGTAATCTCGCTTTAGCTTGGCATATGGCACGTTCAATTGGGTTAACTCTGGGGGGGGATAAAGGCAAATTGTGTCGATGAAAAATAAAATTAAATTAAATCCATACAACCTGACCCATTCTTGATACTGCCGTGCTCTAACAACGTTTAACTTTTTAAAATTAATTAATGAGACTATTTCTCAACATCATCTAACCACATCAGCGTCGCAAAAATGCCACCCAGCGCCAAAAGTTAAGAAGCGATGCCAACGATGCGGCGACGTAAGTCCAAGCTGCAGCACGCAGTATGGAACGCGCTGCTGGCACTTGCTTTTCCGATAGATAACCCGTTGACAGTAAGGGCAGTGCCTTTTTAAAACTGGCGTCAATTTCTACTGGAAGCGTTAACAGGTGCATCAACAAAGCGAAACCCATCACCAGAACTGCACCCGTGATATTCAAGATGGCTGCCGATGGCAGACGCGTGATCAAAACGCTGAATGGTGCAGCGAACAGCAACAACGAACCGATACGTTGGGCCCATAAAGCACTGGATGCAAGGCGAGTCCGCATTAGAAACAGTGGCTCTGCTCCAGCATGCTGAAAAGCGTGGCCACATTCATGCGCCGCAACGGTTATAGCCGTCAAGGTTTTACCCTCAAACTTGTCTTTTGTTAAGCGGACTGCTCGGGCCATAGGGTCATAATGATCGCCAGACGCAGTCACTTCAACCGTCACTTCTTGCAAATCGTACCGGTCGAGCAGGTGACGTGCCAGTTCACCACCCGTACCCAGAAAATTGTCTTCCGACACACGGTTATAGCGTTTCAAGACTGAGTTAATCCAGAGTTGAGGACCGTAAATTAATATGATCACAAGAGTGACAATGAGCAGATATATCATGGTTATAGCTTAATCTCTCGTTTTAAATAATGCTAGCCCGATCAATCATAGTGACCTTTCGAAGCGGTTGATCCGTTGTGTTTACAAAAGAAGCCGTGTGTCAATGCGTTTTTTATTTCAGTGTGCGATAGATGCGATTAGCCACTCTTTCTCGATGAATGATATAGAGCCCACTGCCAACAATGAGTGCTGCCCCAATTATTGCATAGATATCGGGTACATCACCCCATATTAAAAAACCCAAGGTTGCGGACCAAATTAGAGCCGTATATTCGAAGGGTGCAATCAGCGATGGTGACGCAATAGAATATGCTTTGGTGAGGCAAAATTGTGCAATGACACCAAAAAATGTTACCACCGCAATTATGCCTATTGTCTGTATATCAATTGGCTGCCATATCCAAAACTGGGGTACAGCAAGAGCGATTGAAAATCCGAATAAGGTATAAAAAAGCAGGGTACTGGTGTTTTCAGTTTCTCCTAGTATGCGCGTGATATTTGCGACAAGCGCCCAACCAAAAGCGGCACTCAGCATCATTAACATGGGCCATTCAATGCCTGACGTCGGGTTAGTAATCAATAACACACCAATAAAACCAACGAGGATGCCAAGACTCCGTCTCAGGCCTACTTTCTCACCTAAAATAGGCACAGACGTAATGGCTAAAAATAAAGGAAAGGAGAAAAATAATGCAACAGCCGTCGCCAATGGCAAATATTTCAATCCGATGAAAAAAAAGATCCACGACAAAATATTGATAACGGTGCGCGTTAGTAACAAGCCTGGACGTTTAATGCGCCTTGAAATGCGCTCGCCCGTTACTAGGGTACTCACGCCAAGGAAGGCCATACCAAATAAGCTTCGTAAAAAAATAATCTGCAATACGGCCACTTCGACTGTTAGCCATTTTATGCCGGCGTCTTGAATCGAAAAGCAAAGGCCCCCAATAATAGTGATCGTTACAGCAAGCGTAACGCGATTGCTGCGCGTGGAGATATTGTTTAATGGTGTTATTATTTTTTGCATAACCGTGATTGAAATACGACAACCGCCTATGTATCACACATTGACTAAAGGTCATATGGTTTTAACTAAAACCTACAGCCCATCATTTAACTTTGACGCGAGGTTGATGGTTGATTGTTCATTTTTGTGAGCCATTGCAAGTGAAAAGCCTTGTTAACTTGGTCCCAAGCATCGTTTAAATTACCATTATTAGCGGCCTCCGAGGCACGAGTAACTTGAATTTTATCCAGTAATTCAATGTCTTGCTGATTCACTTCATTTAACACATCTTGCAGGATCGATCGCTCGTCAATAAAATCATCGCTTGCCGCTTGCTCATTCACCACATAGACCGTTAAGGACTCCGTGCTAAAACAGGTCTTCTGAGGTTTAACCACTATCGTTTGAACCCAGCAAGGATCAACAAAAAAAAGGGTGTTAGGAAAAATACAAAACCATTGCTGGCTGCCCTGCTTCTCTGGTAAAAGGCCATCAAAATGAGGTAGCTTTTTAGATGTTTTGGCCGGTTTTTTACTGGCGCCACTGACTAACCTTAAACCAAGAATACTTTCGGAAACAAATAAGTCTTCTTGGTCAAGAGCGGACTCAAGTGTACAAGCTTGAGAGTGAACAAAAGGTACGTGATAACCATCAAGAAAGTTGTCCACTGCAAGCTTCCAATTTACGTCTCCCGCATAGTCTGTTGTACTGACCTGGTACAGGTGATCGTTTGGATAATCTTTTAATAGTTCGTTCAGAGGTTTGATAAACTGATCAAATGGCTCGGCATCAGCAGAGATATTAACGAAAATAATGTCCCACCAAATAGAAAACCTGACCGGTATTAATCCTTTACCCAATTTATCTTTATGACTGATTGGTTTATTGTCACTGCCATAAAATCGTGGCGCACTAATTAAACTGCCATCGAGTTCATAACTCCATCTATGATACGGACAAACCAATGTTCGTTTGTTACAGGGTTCATCTACTAGTGGAGACCCTTTGTGGCGGCAGACATTATGAAATACGCCAATTTCGCCCACTTTATTTTTAATCGCAATGAGGGAGTGTCCCGCAATTTTTACAGGTAAAATATCACCTGAATTCTGGAGTTGTTGTCCACAACCTATGCTAGCCCAACCTTGAGCAAATAAAACATCGCATTCTGTTTCAAAAACATCATCATCTTTAAATACCTTGGCAGGTAGGCCTCTTTGCGCCACGAGATCTTTTGAAATTTGACTAACGTTGATGGTCATTGAGATGCTCCGAAACTGCATTGACTTTCATTAAACTGGCGATATAAAGCCATTACACCGTAATATTATAAGAACTGAACTTATCTGAACCAAAGAGACCTTTACCCTTCAATTATCTTACCCAATTAACGCTACCTAAACAAAAGCGAGAGGCTTTTTAAAATTGACACAAATGCACCCGGCTAAGGCTTCAAAACTCAACAATATATCAGGCTTTATTTAAATTAAGCACCGATTGTAAAGCCTAGTAAAATTATTTTGAGCTGTCGCCAAACGCAATTAAATAAGTCTACTTTTCAATCGTTGTCCTTACATCCAAGGCCTGAGTTAAGAAAATCAGCAACAGCACTGCCGGGTGGTATGAACTCATCGCACGATAGGCGCATCTCATCGGTCAAGGACCTGCCCATGACTGGGAGCACATTTTAAAGTTGTGCGAGAGTCCGTGGGCCACTTTTTCCCAGTGGTCGGTTAAATTAGTTCGTTCAACATATCATATAACCACCATCAACTGTAATACTGGTACCCTGCATATCACGGGACTCATCAGTAGGTCTAATATCGTTACAGAAAAACATTACCTAAAGTGGCTTTGTTTAGATTTAAAGTTGTTGTTAATCATTGTAATGACCTAAAAAAATCAAATGTGTAGTCCTTTAATCTATAGCCTTTTGAAAAGACATCAATATACAAATCATCTCTCATTTATCTTTATTGATGAATAAACCCTAGGGCTAAAAAATTCACTTTTCTTTCGTTATGTTATATTTGATAAAATTTAATGGTTTTTTAAACAAAACGAAAGTAAACTCAACTTGAATAGTCTTAAATGCTGAGGAAAAATTATTTTTTAACCCTATTTTCGAGCTATTATGATATTTTAAAAAATCCTTTCAACTTGCGTTATATGTACTTTTTGACGAAAGGAAAATTATATAGGCGCTTTATGTAATGTTTGTGACCAAAAGACAAAGCCGCATTTTAGATTTACTCACCACCCATGGACAGGTTCTGGTTGATGAACTTGTTATTGAGTTTGGGGTCACTCCGCAAACTATTCGGACGGATCTTAATGAACTGAGTCACGCGAATAAAATCACTAGAGTCCACGGTGGTGCCAGACAAATCGATCGTCGAGCAAATGTAGAATATGAAGCTAGGCGACAAATTGCTGCACCTCAAAAAGTGCTAATAGGGAAAGCGGCATCTAAGATCATTCCTGATAACACCTCCCTTTTTATTAATATAGGCACCACTACAGAAGCATTTAGCGACGCTCTAATAGATCATAAGGGTTTAATGATCATTACTAACAATATCAATGTCGCCAGTCGATTAAGATTATATAAAGAGAATGAAATCATTATTACGGGCGGCGTTGTAAGGCCTTCAGATGGTGGAATTGTTGGAGAAGCCGCTGTTGATTTTATTGAAAACTTTAAAGTTGATTTCGCTATTATTGGCACATCTGCGATAGATTCTGACGGATCACTTTTGGACTTTGACTTCCGTGAGGTAAAGGTTGCACAGGCTATTATTAAAAATGCCCGCCACGTTGTACTGCTTGCGGATTCCACTAAATTTGCACGAAGTGCACCTGTCAGAATTGGTCACATATCTCAGATCAATACTTTTATTACCGATACCATTGTTGATGATGAATTTCGTGAGGTCTGTATTAAGGCCGAAATTCAGGTCATTGAAGTTCAAGCGGAATAGTCGACACGACTATTAAATAGTTTAAGCCCTTGGTTAATGAGTACTCAAGAGCACAACATACTATGAACTTTCGATTCCTCAATAGCACTCCTTTGTACTTATCGAATTGGCTCTGATAGGCACTTCGACTTGAAACTGATCGAAACCCACTGTTTCTATGTGTGCTTTTAGCCTTTCTCCTATTAATCCCACCGTCAAAATTTGTTTTATAAAATAGGCTTCGATAAATAAAATTCCTGGCTAACAGAAAATGACTCATCTAGCACCGACTTTCTTTTGACATTCGTATTATTTTCGATTAGCTTGCATTAAATTGGAAAAGCTTAAACAGCATAATTGGGAAATATACTATGAGGGGTAGATGGATTGTCTGAGATAGACGATATCTTTGTTATTGGTGGTGGCATCAATGGCTGTGGAATTGCACGTGATGCTGCTGGACGTGGTTATTCTGTTCGACTGGCTGAAATGAATGACTTAGCCAGTGGAACCTCTTCCTGGTCTTCTAAACTGATTCATGGTGGTTTTCGCTACCTAGAACACTATGAGTTTAAGTTAGTACGAGAAGCATTGGGTGAGCGTGAAACACTTTTGAAAATGGCTCCTCACATTATTTGGCCGATGCGATTTGTTTTACCTCATCATAGTTCAATGCGTCCTGCATGGCTTTTGAGACTGGGTCTATTTCTATATGACCACATGGGAAAACGTAAGTTATTACCGGGTACCAAGCAGATAAACTTAACAACCCATTCAGTTGGAAAACCGCTCAAAGCTACCTATACAAAAGGATTTGAGTACTCCGACTGTTGGGTAAATGACGCACGACTAGTGGTATTGAATGCTCAAGATGCACAGGAGCATGGAGCTAAAATTGAAACTCATACTAAAGTCATATCAGCTTCAAGAGAAAATGATCATTGGTCTATATCGACTAGAAATTTACGGACTGATGAAATATCAATACATAAAGCCCGTTTACTGGTAAATGCTTCAGGACCTTGGGTTGATAAAGTATTGGGCGAAGCGTTCGAAAACAAAGGTTCAAATAATGTTCGCCTTGTTCAAGGAAGCCATATAGTTGTTCCCAAAATTCATGATCATGACAAAGCCTATATTTTTCAAAATGCAGATAATCGCATCATTTTTGCTTTACCTTACGAACAAGATTTCACCTTAATTGGTACAACGGATCAAGATTATCAGGGCGATCCTAGCGATGTAAAAATTACAGCGTCTGAAATTGACTACATTTGTTCTTCAGCAAGTGCATATTTTGAAAAACCAATCGATGCCAATAATATCGTATGGTCCTATTCAGGTGTTCGACCACTTTTTAATGACGGCGCAACCGAAGCACAAGAAGCAACTCGAGATTACGTTCTTCGGGTTGATGGTGATGATTTACCTGTCATCAATATTTTCGGTGGAAAGATTACTACTTACCGTAAATTGTCAGAATCTATGATGGACAAAATTGCAACATTGATAGGTACTCGCTTAGGTGCTTGGACTGCAGACTCCAATCTTCCTGGCGGTGATTTCGATGTGTCTGATTTCGATTCATTAGTGGCTAAACTCGAGATGGAGTTTAAATTTCTGGATTCGACACTGGCAACAAGGCTCGTTCGTTCTTATGGAACCCATGCTTGGACTATAATGAAAGGTGCCTTAGACGTTGAGGATATGGGCCAAGATTTTGGTGGAACTTTATCTCAACGTGAAATTGAGTACCTAATGAAATATGAATGGGCTGAATGTGCAGAAGATGTGGTGTGGAGAAGGTCCAAACTGGGTATTCGACTGAGTGAAATGGAAGTATCAGTTATTGATCATTGGATGAAAAACAAGTCTGAGTCTCATCAGTATGCAGAAAAACAAAGGAGTCAACATTGTTAGAACTGCAAAATTTGAGCAAGAAAGTAGGTAGTTCCACTCACATTAATGATGTGTCTTTGACACTAGAGAAAGGCTCTTTATATGTGCTGCTTGGCGCAACCTTGTCGGGAAAGACATCGTTAATGAGATTAATGGCTGGACTTGATAAGCCAACTTCTGGTGAGATTTTGATGAATGGCCAGAGCGTTCTTAAAACACCTGTTCAAAAACGTAATATTGCAATGGTTTATCAGCAGTTTATAAACTACCCCGGCTTTACCGTCTACGAAAACATTGCTTCTCCACTGCGTGTAGCGGGCGTTAATAAAAAGGCTATTGATATTCAAGTTCGAGAGGCAGCCGATTTGATGAAACTGACCCCTTACTTAGATAGAGGCGTTCTCAATTTGTCAGGTGGGCAACAGCAACGCACGGCACTTGCACGAGCTTTAGTGAAAGGCGCTGAACTGGTTCTGTTAGATGAACCACTGGCTAATTTAGACTATAAATTAAGAGAGGAGCTTCGTATAGAATTACCTCGAATCTTTGCTGAGGCTGGTGCCATATTTGTTTATGCTACGACTGAGCCACAAGAGGCATTACTGCTTGGCGGCAGGACGGTAACATTACGTGAAGGCAGTGTTACTCAGTTTGGTAAAACTATCGACGTGTACAATAACCCCACTAATCTTGAGACAGCACAGACTTTTTCAGACCCACCTATGAATGTAATCCCAATGCAAAAACGGGGCGTTGATTTTACATTTTCTGACGGCCAAGTGAGTTGTCCAAAAGATTTGCTTGGCCTGCCTGATGGTGCTTACAATATCGGTATTCGGCCTCATCACTTAATGCTAAATCAATCTGAGGCAACCACTCTTAAAATTCAAGCCCCTGTTTCTAGTACTGAAATTTCTGGATCTGAAACTTTTATTCATGTATCGCAGGACGACCTTAAATTAGTTGTATTGACGCATGGCGTTCATAGAGTCGGGATCGGTGATCACATTGATATATATTTAGACCCCTCAAAATTTTTTATATTCGATCAACACGATGCGCTTGTTTCGGCACCCAACGTGGGAATTGCCTAATGGCACAAATAACACTTGATAAGTTGGCACACTCTTACTTAAATAATCCTAAGACAGATGGTGATTTTGCCCTTAAGGAAATTGATTATGTCTGGGATGACGGTGGTGCTTATGCTCTTTTAGGTCCTTCTGGCTGTGGTAAAACGACGCTTCTGAACATTATATCAGGCTTGTTAGTACCATCAAAAGGAAGGATCTTATTTGATGACTGCAATGTCACAAACTTTCAACCTGAGCAACGTAATATTGCACAGGTTTTTCAGTTTCCAGTTATCTACGACACGATGACAGTACGCCAGAATCTAGAATTTCCTTTAAAAAATCGTAACGTTCCAAAGGCTGAAATAGCTAAACGTGTTGAGGAAATGATCGAGGTGCTTGATTTAGGTAATAAAGCCAATCTAAAAGCTCGCGGCCTAACGGCCGATGAAAAACAAAAAATTTCTCTGGGTCGTGGTCTCGTTCGTTATGATGTCAATGCCATCTTGTTTGACGAACCATTGACTGTTATTGATCCACATATGAAATGGCAGCTTAGAACTAAATTAAAAGACCTGCATCGTCAATTTAATCACACCATGATTTACGTCACTCACGATCAAACAGAGGCAATGACCTTCGCCGATAAGGTGGTGGTCATGTATGAAGGAGAAGTGGTGCAGATCGGGACCCCTGAAGAGCTTTATGATGAGCCAAAACATACTTTTGTTGGCTATTTCATTGGATCACCTGGTATGAACATCATTCCTGTCGATGTTGTGGGTAATCAAGCTAAAATCGGAATTCATTCAATCGATCTTAAAGGTGATTATGCTGATTTGACGGGAAAGGTTGAACTTGGAATTCGACCAGAGTTTGTCACACTGAATAAAACCGAATTAGGCATTCCTGTTCAAATCACAGGTATTGATGATATTGGCCGATTCAAAATTGTTCATGCCACAATTGATGGTTCTGAAATAAATATCGTTTTAAATGAAGGACAAAGCATTCCCTCAAATCCAAATATAGCACTCGAAACTTCACGCATCAATATATACCAAAACGACCACTTAGTTCGTCCCCTGGTTAACGGAAGAGGACTATAAGTCATGGAAAAAACCGACAACAATAAAGCATGGTTGCTGGTCATCCCTGTTTTTATACTAGTCGCTCTATCAGCGATCATTCCAATTATGACGGTTGTGAACTATTCAGTTCAAGATACCTTTGGTGGCAATAAATTCTTCTGGGTGGGTACAGAATGGTTTACAGACGTACTCAGATCCGAACGATTTCATAACGCACTAGGACGCAACCTACTGTTCTCATTTATTATTCTTTGTATTGAAATTCCTTTAGGCATTTGGATTGCACTGTCAATGCCTAGGAAAGGTATTTGGGTGCCAGTTTGTCTCATTATGATGGCACTTCCACTTTTAATACCTTGGAATGTTGTTGGTACGATATGGCAAATTTTTGCTCGTGGTGATATTGGTCTTCTCGGACATACGATGTCTTTACTCGGTGTCGATTACAACTATACCAATAATATTTTTGATGCTTGGGTCACTATTATTATTATGGATGTGTGGCACTGGACCAGCCTTGTAGTATTACTTTGCTATGCTGGCTTAGTGTCTATTCCAGAAGCTTATTACCAAGCCGCCAGAATTGACGGGGCATCGAAGTGGTCAATATTTCGATTTATTCAATTACCCAAAATGCGAGGAGTTTTAATCATAGCGTTTCTGCTTCGCTTTATGGATTCATTTATGATTTATACCGAACCTTTTGTTCTCACAGGCGGTGGTCCAGGAAACTCAACAACCTTTCTATCGATCGATCTCGTAAAGCAAGCTATTGGGCAATTTGATTTAGGTCCTGCAGCTGCCATGTCTCTGATTTATCAGTTAATCGTGCTTCTCATTTGTTATGTTTTTTTTACTGTGATGAGTCACGTGGGAACCGATAAGCCAATAGAGGAGAAAGTAGAATAATGCTTAACGATAATGGCCCAACAACACTGCTAGTCGATAGTGCAATGCGCGAAGAAAAAACGATCCCTAAGACCTTAAATTTGAAATGGATTACGCCTTCACTCTATGTCTTCTTTTTGATGTTGCCCATTTATTGGCTCATCAATATGAGTTTTAAAAGCAATCAAGAAATTCTTTCGACCTTCACCCTATTCCCTGAGAGCCCAACATTAAGTAACTATGTTGTCATATTTAGTGACCCATCTTGGTATAACGGTTATATCAATTCAATGATTTATGTGGCCTTAAATATGGTCATTTCGATTTCAGTTGCGCTGCCAGCTGCCTACGCATTTTCAAGGTATCGCTTTTTAGGCGATAAGCATATGTTTTTTTGGCTGTTATCTAATCGGATGGCACCTGCAGCAGTTTTTGTACTGCCCTTCTTCCAGCTTTATTCTTCTTTTGGTCTCATTGACACGCACATTGCGGTTGCGTTAGCGCATTGTCTTTTCAACGTGCCATTGGCTGTTTGGATTTTGGAAGGATTTATGTCAGGAATTCCCAAAGAGATTGATGAAACGGCCTATATAGATGGTTATTCATTTCCTAGATTTTTTGTGAAAGTCTTCATTCCATTGATTGCCTCGGGTATCGGTGTCGCAGCATTCTTTTGCTTTATGTTTTCTTGGGTTGAATTACTGATCGCTAGAACATTAACCACTGTTGATGCAAAACCAATCGCCGCAATAATGACTAGAACAGTTGGCGCAGCGGGTGTTGATTGGGGTGTATTGGCCGCAGCTGGAGTTCTTACCATTATCCCGGGCGTATTAGTTATCTATTTCGTCCGTAATTATATCGCTAAGGGCTTTGCCCTTGGCCGCGTTTAAACAACTCATCGGAGCGACAACAAATGGAACTCTCTTGGATGGCATGGACGGGACCTACCGCAATATTTTGGATTGGAATAGTCAGCTGCATACTTTCGATGTGTATATGGGAGTATTTTTCACCGGGTGGTAATCCACGGATCGGTATTCTTCGATTTGAAACCACTCGAGGTGATCGTCTATTCATTTCGCTGATCGGCACAGCCTTTATTCACCTTGCATGGTTAGGATTCATTGGTGCAGCTGGATTATGGTGGGCTCTCGGTATTTCATTTTTTTACGCCATCGGTGTTTTTAAAACAGTGTAATGGCAAACTTGGGCGCGCTTTTATAGGCACGTTCTTTAACTACGCATTAACCCTTAGGAGGATTAAAATGCGAATACATGGACTAAAGTCAACAGCAATAGCTGGTCTGATGATAGGAATGAGTTCTGCACAAGCTGATATGGCAGCCGCAGACAAGTTTCTAGCGGATGAGATTGCGGGCGTATCAGTTTTAAGCGCCGAACAGCAAAAAGCAGAAATGAAGTGGTTTATTGATGCAGCAAAACCTTATACCAACCTAAGAATTAAAGTTGTTTCTGAGACTATTGGTACTCATGAGTATGAGTCTAAAGTACTTGCGCCAGCTTTTACCGCCATTACCGGTATTGAAGTGATCCATGACTTGATCGGTGAAGGAGACGTCGTTGAAAAACTTCAAACTCAAATGCAATCTGGTGAGAATATTTACGACGCTTATGTCAATGACTCTGATTTGATTGGAACCCATTGGCGTTATAACCAAGTTCGTAATTTAACTGATTGGATGGCGGGAGAAGGTAAAGACGTTACAAATCCTGGTCTTGATCTAGCTGATTTTATTGGAACTTCTTTTACAACTGCACCCGATGGCAAGCTTTATCAGTTACCTGACCAGCAGTTCGCAAACCTTTACTGGTTTCGATACGATTGGTTCAACGATAAAAAGAATATGGCCGATTTCAAAACTCAATATGGTTATGATCTCGGTGTTCCAGTGAATTGGTCAGCCTACGAAGATATTGCTGAATTTTTTACTGGACGTGACCTCTCTCGTTTAGGGGTAGATGGCAGCGTCTATGGCAACATGGACTATGGTAAAAAAGATCCGTCACTTGGCTGGCGCTACACGGACGCATGGATGTCTATGGCTGGCATGGGCGACATTGGTGAACCAAACGGTCTTCCTGTAGATGAATGGGGCATTCGTGTCAACGATAAGTCACAGCCTACAGGTTCTTGTGTTGCACGTGGTGGAGCCACAAACTCTCCAGCAGCAGTTTACGCTGTAGAGAAAGCCATTGAGTGGCTAAAAAAGTACTCTCCTCCTGAAGCAGCTGGCATGACATTTGGTGAAGCGGGTCCAATTCCTGCTCAAGGTAATGTGGCGCAGCAAATGTTTTGGTACACCGCCTTTACTGCAGCAACGGTTAAGCCCGGTCTGCCTGTAATGAACAAAGACGGCACACCAAAATGGCGAATGGCACCATCACCACACGGAGCTTATTGGAAAGAAGGTACTAAAATTGGTTATCAAGACGCCGGTTCATGGACTCTCATGCAATCTACCCCCGTTGACCGTGCTCAAGCGGCTTGGTTATATGCTCAGTTCGTTACCTCAAAAACGATCGATCTGAAAAAATCTGATGTAGGACTTACATTCATTCGTGAATCAACCGTTAATTCAGAGCATTTCACCCAACGTGCTAATAAGCTCGGTGGTTTAATCGAGTTCTATCGTTCACCAGCGCGTGTTCAGTGGTCACCCACAGGTACTAATGTTCCTGATTATCCAAAACTGGCACAGTTGTGGTGGCAGAATATTGGCGATGCAATGTCTGGTGCTAAGTCAGCACAAGGTGCATTGGATAGTCTATGTGCCGCACAAGAAAAAGTGCTTTCTCGCATAGAGCGTGCGGGTGTTCAAGGTGAACTTGGCCCTAAGTTAAACGATGAAAAAGATGCTAGTTACTGGTTGGCACAATCAGGCGCTCCAAAGGCTAAACTGGCCAATGAGAAACCCGCAGGCGTCACTGTTTCATATGATGAGCTGGTAAAGAGTTGGACTCAGTAGTCTGTATCTTGAGTAGAAAAACTGAGCTTATTTTCTGTTAGCAGTCGCTAAAGTAGATGGGCTCTTAAGACCTGGGGCAACCCAGGTCTTTTTTAACTTTGCTTATATATAGAGACAGCGACGGTGGACTCAAGCTTCTTTAAAACAGGTTACGGTAATTCATCATAAATCATTTTCACCTCGTAATTAAAGTATCTCGGGCTAAGGCTTGTTCACGGCTGAATGACTCAATCAAAATCAAGTTTCAAGTTTCAAGTTATCGACAGTGTAAGACTCTATATCGCAGTGAGCTCAATCCATTAATAATTATTATAGAGCAGTGATTATGGAAAACTAATGAAAAATAATTTTTTTAATACCGATCTATTGACTGGTAAAACAATTGTAATAACAGGTGCGGGTCGGGGCATTGGTCTTGATGTAGCCACTCTCATGGCCAATTGTGGGGCAAAAATAATAGCGCATAGTGGTCGACAAGGGACAGCAAAAAACCTCGCTGGCATTTCAGACTCTGTGCTTGAGGCTGATTTTACAGACCCAAAGTCAGTCAACGCATTTATCGAATTTGTAAAAGCTGAGACATCAGTTATTGATGTTTTGGTTAACAATGCAGGAACTATGCTAGGCCGATTTGACGCCGATAAAATAACCGTCGAACAATATCAACAACTGGTTAGCCTTAACCAAACTTCTGTCGTTCAAATTACCAGTGCCTTGATTCCATGGCTTCGTAAATCTCCAAATGCTTCCATCATTAATACGGTATCTATCTCTGCTACCACCGGTGGCAGTGCGGGTTCATCAATTTACAGCGCTACAAAGGCTTTTGTCAGCACTTACACGAAGGCGCTAGCCAGAGAACTGGCACCAGACAATATTAGGGCTAATGCGGTTTCGCCAGGAACGATAGCAACAGACTTTCATAAGCGCTATTCAAGTGAAGAAAAACTGGCGTTAACACGACGCTCTATTCCCTTACAGCGCCTAGGTGCTCCCGAAGATTGTTCGCCCACATACGTATTTTTGTCGTCTGAAAGATTGTCCGGCTATATCACAGGTCAAATTGTAGAGATTAACGGAGGCCAATTGATTATTTAAGCACGACTTCTATCAAATCAGTATATCTGAGACATATCAGAATTTTAAAAATACTAAAGGAGAAACAAATGACAAGTAAAATTAAGGTCGGTATCAATGGGTTTGGACGTATCGGACGCATGGTTTTTCGGGCTATAAAAAAAGATTTTGCCCAACTAGAAGTTGTAGCCATCAACGATCTACTCGATAACGATTATCTTGCTTATATGTTAAGTTATGACACCGCACACGGACGTTTTGAGGGTGATATTAGGCTTGATGGTAATCATTTTATAATTGATGGCAAACGCATACGGTTATCTGCCGAACGTAAGCCTGAAGAATTAAAGTGGGGTGATATTGGAGTTGACGTAGTACTCGATTGCACAGGTTTTTTTCTTTCCCAAAAAAGTTGTCTAGGGCATATTGCCGCTGGTGCTAATAAAGTCGTCCAGTCGGCGCCCCCGAGTGACGATACACCCATGTTTGTTTATGGCGTAAACCATCAAAAATATGCGGGTCAAAGTATAGTTTCTGCTGCATCGTGTACCACTAACTGTTTGGCGCCTATTGCTAAAATCATCAACGACAATTGGGGGCTTAAACGTGGTTTGATGACCACAGTTCACGCTGTAACAGCATCCCAAAAGACGGTTGATAGCCCATCGAGCAAAGACTGGCGTGGTGGTCGTTCTGTATTTGAGAATATTATTCCGTCCTCCACCGGAGCAGCAAAAGCGGTCGGCGTAGTTTTACCTGAGCTTAATGGCAAATTGACAGGCATGGCTTTTCGTATTCCTTCTGTCGACGTTTCCGTGGTTGACTTGACGTGTGAGTTAACCAATCCAGCATCTTATGAAGACATTTGTAGGGCTGTAAAAGCGGCTTCTGAAGGATCAATGAAGGGTACATTGCAGTATACCGAAGATAAAGTGGTCTCTTCAGATTTTCGCGGCGTCAGCGCGTCGTCAATCTTTGATGCCGGTGCCGGTATTGCTCTAGATGACACATTTGTCAAGCTGGTATCTTGGTATGACAACGAATATGGTTATACCTGTAATATGCTGCGATTGGCGGAACATATTACGTCTTAAATTTACACGCTAGCTCAAGAATAAAATTCAGTGGGTGATTTAAAGGGTCACGGTTATCATCCCTTCAACCGACGTTCTAGAATATTGGGGACAAGATTAGCACACCAAGACTGTTCCAATTAATAAAGACTTTTGGTAGATGTCTACGGATTCTGTGGTGCAGCTATGTACTCTCATTATCAGGGAAAATAGCTATTATTCATGTTCAGAAAGTGACTTAGTGACTCCCTTAATTAACCGTTATCAATTCTCGCTAAAATCCTGCTTAAAAGGTTAAGTTAGGTTATCAGCTCTCGATCTATTCTCGATAACTTTATCAATACAGCGAACCACTAATTTGTTTAACGCGTCTTGATCGAAGGTAGTGATATTTGATTTTTTAGAATGGTGCATTAAGGCAGAGAGAGCCGCACCCAGCTCAGATGCAGCCATCGCAGCAGACAAACCATCTTTCATTACCTCAACAAAATAGGGGTAAAACAAGTGACCTGTAATTCGAGCATCACCACGACCAACAGCATGCTTTCCGTTTAATGATGGTTCAACTAGTGGGTCATCAAATTCTTCAGCAACTTTTCTTGAATCTTCAACATCTAATGGCAAATGAATTAGGTATTGTTCATTTTGATATTGATAGCAGGTCAACGAGCCACCATTTGAAAAACCTAATGCAAATGTCATGCTCGGCTCCATATGAGGATTATGATTCTTAGTAAAACGTTGTGTAATATTCAAAAGCACTTCATTCGACATTTCATCAGGAAAAATAGGTGTTCCAAACTTCTCTATTAATTCATCATCATTCAAACAAACAATAATATCGTTATTGCCGATGCGCGGCATGATGCTATCAAACCCAATGCCCGTAGGTATTATTATTTGTGGCCCTAAGTAACTATTGAGGTAACCAGGTGTAATGATCGGAATGTTATCAGCGCGACGAAACCTCGTTTTAATTTCATCATCTAAACTATCAATAGGCGGGTGAGGAGATACCAAAAGGTAGGTTCGGCCATAAGCGTTACCGTTATAACATTCGCGGGGCCCCCATATATGCGTGTGAACCTGAACTACATTTACATCGTTAAATACGTGATCATCAATTTCTTGTTGTGCAATAGATGAACGATCGTCAGGTAAAATAATTTTGAATTGGACATCAATTTGCATCGCACTATAAAGTGCCACTAAGCCCAAAAAGGCATTACTAGTGTTTCCCCCAGAGGTTGGAGCTGAAACGTTTTCCCTAGAAATAAAGTACTCTTGATGATTCTTGTCGTCTAGTTGTAAATAGAATCCGTCTTTACTTTTAGACACCTTTTCGAGTGGAACTTTGTTGTATCGAAACTCAGGAATATCAACAAAATTCTTTACATAATAATCATTAACAGGTACTCCAATAGCTCGCATTCTGGGCATGACTGATGACGCTGATTTTTTTGTCGTCACTTGTTTCTCCTCTTTTATTATTTTTAATATAACGTAGAAGGATTGCGTGTTTTTTAAAAAAAATTTATAGGGGTATAAATTTAAGCTAATTAAGAGAGTAAAGTATTAGATACTAGTATTGTTCCCCAAGATCTTATTCTGGATTGAATACCTTCATCGCAGTTAAGTGTTATTACTAATAATTTTTAAATGTCTTAAAAGTTATCAAATCAATTAAAAAAACATAACCAGTTTAACTAGATCACAAAGTCCTCAAGCTTTTTCGGTACCAAAATATTCTTCATAACAACGTACTTAGGCATACCTCGGTCATCATAATCTGGGTAGGATTCACCCTGAATCAATGGGTATAAATAATCTCGACACTTGTCAGTAATACCAAAACCATCGACTGAAATGAAATCAAGCGGCATCATCTTTTCTACGTTCGCAACGTCAGCCAAATTGGCACTTCCTATTTCCCAGCGATATGGTTTATCAGATAGGCGCTTAATTGTAGGCATGATGGCATTTTTACCTTCAAGTGCTAATTCAACACCCACTTTTCCAAGCGCATAGGCTTGTTCAACATCACTGGCTGAGGCAAGATGACGTGCGGCACGCTGCAGATAATCGGCAACTGCCCAATGAAATTTATAGCCATGAGCCTCTTTAATCATATTGGCAACCACGGGTGCTGCACCACCCAATTGGGCGTGTCCAAAGGAATCTCTTGTTCCCTGCTCCGCAAGGAATGTACCGTCAGAATAATGGGCCCCTTCTGACACAACAACGGTACAATATCCGTGGGTCTCTACTTTGTTTTTTAAGGCGGCAAGAAATTTATTTTGATCAAAATCAATTTCGGGTAGTAGCAGCAAAACAGGCACGTTGTAGTCTTCGATCAAACCACCCGCAGCAGCTATCCAGCCGGCGTTTCGACCCATGACTTCCAGTACAAAAACTTTGGTTGATGTTTTAGCCATTGAATTGACATCAAATGAAGCTTCCAGAGCTGATACTGCAATGTATTTTGCAACCGAGCCAAAGCCCGGGGAGTTATCAGTAATTGGTAAATCGTTATCGACTGTTTTAGGTATGTGGATGGCTTGAACAGGATAACCCATTTTTTCTGATAACTGAGATACTTTGTAACAGGTATCGGCTGAGTCACCGCCACCATTATAAAAAAAATAACCAATGTTATGGGCTTTGAAAACGGCAATGAGTCGCTCGTATTCACGCTTATTTTGTTCAAGACTTTTCATTTTAAAGCGGCAGGAACCAAAGGCACCTGAGGGTGTTTTTTTGAGTGCAGCAATATCCGCGTCTGATTCAAGCGATGTATCGACTAACGCTTCTGTCAACGCACCAACGATTCCGTTGCGGCCAGCGAAAACGTTGCCAATTCGATCACTATTCTGACGACAGGTTTCGATAACACCACAAGCTGATGCATTGATGACAGAAGTAACACCACCCGATTGGGCGTAGAAGGCATTTTTAATACTCATTCATTAATACTCTTTAAGTGTCTCTAAGATATAAAACTAAGTCTTCAGCAAGACCACATATTCATTGAGATCAACAGAATAAAATAGAACTGGATTGCGCCTCTCGCCACAATGAATAGTTCTGCTTTAACAATAACAATTTAATTAAGCGGTAACTCTATACTGAGTTATCATGCCGTCAGCATAAAAGTATAAAAGACCTATAGACCAATATCAATTAACCAAATAGAGTCCAGCCTCTACTTTGTACCAACCCCCTAGCTTTGTTGTCAGTAAAGTCAAATGCGTGTTCGATTAAAGCTAGACTTTAAACCGTCATTTTTGTGCTTTAATTTAATTGTGAACCCATATTAAATAACCTTCGTATAAATAATAAGTTAACAATCTTTCCATTAATACGGAATGGTTGCGCTATTTGTCTGTCAGTTTATATTTTAATTTTTATTTACAGGATTTAATCATGAAAAAAACAATTGTTAGCACACTAGTACTATTTGCAGCTTTAAATGTAGGCACGGTCTTCGCTGGTAGCTGTCCAATGGATATGAAACAGATTGATTCAGCAGTCGGAAATTCATATTTAAATTCAACAGACTTGGACAAGGTTAAAGCGCTGCGCACTGAAGGTGAAAAATTACATAAATCTGGTAACCACTCTGGATCAGTTGCGGCCCTAAGCAAAGCTAAAGATTTATTAGGTATTTAGTAGCCGTTTAAATTGGGGGTTGCTTTAGGTTTGAGCAATCCCTCAATTACATTAACCAATGACGTAACAGACCTATTGTAATAGTGACTCAATAATTAAGGTTGTATTCCAACATTTCCGCCTGATCCCAGATAAAAATTAAACCAATATCACTTTCATTCAAAGACAATTTGAACTGATTGACCTGTTTTTGAATTATAAGCGACTATACCCCCAGAGGCTACGCTAATACCACTGACCGCTTGAATAACGACTTGATGAGTAACCATTAAGGTTAAATTTTTTTCGTCAAAGCCTTTTAACTTTATTTGTAACAGTTTTAATGTTTCATCACGATTAGCATACGTCTGAAAGAACGAATTAAGACCTTTGAAAGGTACTACAGCACCCAAATTCAACAGTTCAGCGGTTTCAATACAGCGACACCAATAGCTCGAATAAACCTTGTCAAACACTAATCCCGCTTGCCTTACTTGAAGTCCTAACAGTGTTGCCTGACTTCGTCCGACGTTGTCTAGATTTCGCTGAGTGTCGCATTGGTCAATGACGAATTCATCGGGATCTCCAAAGCCAGGAGCAAGTGCATGTCGCATCAAAAAAACATTAGCATCAATTTCATTTAACTGATCTATAGTTGAAACTGTTACCCCTGCTGCAAAAACGCTTTGACTCAGACTTATCCCAATAGAGCTTATTAATATTAAACAGCGCCAAAACATTCTATACCTCACTATTAATGTACCCAATACAATCAAGAATCAGTAATCTAATGATTCAAATTCCAACCTGATTACATTGTTGATTTTGCACCCTATTTTTTCAAGATTACATTTAGTATTGTATATTACCCTGCTTCTGTAATATATTTTACTTCACTCAGTGTTTGACGCATCACTTGACGTCACAAGAGGGCATAAAAAATAACTTAAGTTAAGACCATTTAGGTCCATAATCATCTGTATGGCGTAAAGTTAAGAATCAATAATGTTGTCGTTAATGAAAAAAATGCCTCACGAACTAATATTGTGGCAGAAACCGGAATAATGCGGTTTAACTTAAGAACACTAGTAAAGGTAGGGAATGCGCTTTAGCCGTTAGCCTTAAAAAATTGATTTGAGTTTGAGAAATTCTCAATGAAATTAACCCTGTCAAATAATTAAGGCTTCACGTCCACAATGGTTAAATTAAGAATATGAATCTGAAGCTACCCATTAGGGTATACCAAAGAAAGTTAAATCTGATTGATCTTGACCGTATTAATGAAATTATAAAAGTGGCGATATATACCTGGCAATTGCCAGAACGTGTCAAACGAATTAGTTGGCCACTTTATCGTTATCAAGAAGACGACTTGGTACATATGCAATGGCTAATTGCAGAATTAGAAAATTTTGGCATCGTTGGTCTGGCTGCGTTGGAAGAAACTGATTTAATCAAAACTCCTGATGCTAAACGCCCTTTGTTGTTTCACGGCTTATATGTTGATCCAATGTACCACCGCCAAGGAATAGCCTCACAGTTGGTCGGTGAAGCTGAATTAACTGCAGCTAAATTGAATGTAGATGGCTTACTAGTCAAGGCTCAAGTTGATGCAGTTCCTTTCTTCAAAAAACTGGGGTTTACCAAGCTGACCGTTAAAGATATTTCACGCGACTATGTTTACCGCTATTGGAAAGCCATCTGATCAAGAAAAGAGTGATATGACGTTTTATTTGCAATTTTTACGTCAAACTATTCGAATAAATGCCACTTTTGACGATTTAGAAATATTGAACGCATTCTCTCTTTTTCTTTATAAAGGATATTTGTTGTTGAGAATCAACAAACCAGCACTTAATGTTAAATAAGCAAAAAAATTTTATTTATGGAGTTATGAAAAAGTTATTATCCGTTGGTTACGTTAGAATTTACTGTTGTTCTTAGATTCAAATTTAATTTTATACCGTTCAGTCTGATTACTTAACGTTTAATTTTGTTCAATTGTCACCATTTATGCATTGAAAAAGGTTATTATTTTAGTCAGCCAGAATGATTTTGGCTTGGAGAATAAATATGAACACCCTACAGAATATATCAACACTACCAGTGGTCAGTTTATTGGATGCTGGAAGTATTGCGACTCCTTCATACTCAAAGTCCGAACGAGCGCAGCTGAGAACAAGAATAATTCAGTTACTGAAAGAAAAAGATGCCGTATTGGTAGCACATTATTATGTGGACGCTGAAATACAGGAGCTTGCTGAAGAAACGGGAGGTACCGTCGCTGACTCACTTGAGATGGCCCGTTTTGGAACCAGCCATCCGGCCTCTACCCTCGTTGTTTCAGGTGTGCGTTTTATGGGTGAGACCGCTAAAATACTCAACCCTGAAAAGACGATTGTTATGCCAACGTTAGAAGCAGAGTGTTCATTGGATATAAGCGCGCCTGTCGACAAATTCAGTCAATTCTGTGATCAAAATCCAAATCGAACGGTTGTAGTCTATGCCAATACTAGTGCAGCCGTCAAAGCGCGAGCTGACTGGGTAGTCACATCTGGCAATGCGGTTGCTATTATTGAACATTTATGGCAAAAAGGACAAAAAGTACTCTGGGGGCCAGACAAGCATTTAGGCCGATACATACAACAAAAAACAGGGGCTGACATGTTAATTTGGGATGGTGCCTGCGTTGTCCATGAGGCATTTAAATCCGATACCTTAAAGAACTTGAGAAAACATTATCCAAACGCTGCAGTGCTTGTGCACCCTGAATCACCTATGGATGTTATTGCGCAAGCAGACGTAGTCGGATCAACCACTCGTTTAATTCAAGCCGTCTCTCAGTTATCTAACAGCCAATTCATTGTTGCTACCGACAATGGAATTTTCCATAAGATGAGGCAGGTAGCTGGCGATAAACAACTGATAGAAGCACCAACTGCAGGTGAAGGTGCTACTTGTGAAAGTTGTGCGCATTGTCCTTGGATGGCAATGAATAGCCTGAATAATTTAACGAGTACTTTGGAAAGTATGAATAACGAAATCACCATTGACGAACCCACTCGTTTAAAAGCAATACAACCTTTACTCAAAATGTTGGCCTTTAATGAAAATAAAGCGCAATAAGGTTAGCGCTAATAGACAAATGAGTGTCTCAAATAACAGCTTCTTGCCCAATAAGCTACTAGCACCTTAGGCTAATGGGTTAGGTTTATCAAAAACACTGGGCGTTAATCTCAAGGAAAAAAATGAACTTACTAATTACAGGCGGAACTGGTTTTATTGGCTCAGCTCTTTGTACTCGATTACTAGATGAAAAACATAGTATTGTTGTGTTGAGTAGATACCCTGAAAAAATCAAGCTACCGATTAGATCTGTGTCGAGTTTAAATCACTTAACCAATGATGATGTTTTTGATGTGGTTATTAATCTTGCAGGTGAACCCATTGCCGATAAACGCTGGAGCGACCAACAAAAAAATCTGATTTATAGTAGCCGAATAGTGGCTACCGAAACACTGATTACTTATTTAAAAAATTCAAAAAATAAACCTAAGCTATTAATCAGTGGATCAGCTATTGGCTACTACGGCGTTAACGAAACAGATGATATTATTGATGAAAATTCAGGTTATGATGATAGTTTTTCTAGTAATTTATGCCAAAAGTGGGAAGCTTCTGCCCTAAAAGCTGAGCCACTTGGGATTCGCACCTGTCTTCTGCGTACGGGCATTGTGCTGGGCAAGAATGGTGGCGCATTAAGTAAAATGTTACCCCCCTTCAAGATGGGACTGGGGGGTAAAATAGGTCACGGTGAACAATGGATGCCTTGGGTTCATTTGGATGATTTGGTTGGCATTATTATATACTGCATCAATAATGATAATTTAAAAGGCCCCGTTAATGGTACATCGCCCAACCCAGTCATCAATCAGGTATTTACTAAAACACTGGGTCTGGCTTTAAAGCGTCCTACTATTTTTCCGATGCCTAAGGTAGTTATAAAATTATTAATGGGCCAAATGGGCGAGGAACTTTTGTTGGTAGGAAAAAAAATATTACCGCAAAAAGTTTTAGATGCCGGTTATGATTTTAAGTATAAAACGCTGGATGACGCATTAAAAAATATAGTGTGAATATCCCTATCAGACATGAAATAAAATATAAACCGTTCAACCACTTTATTACGATCGATTAACGGGCCAAAACTAAAAACAAAAAGTGACTTAGATCACCCAGAATTCGCCTCAGGCTATTAACTATGGACCTAATAATATTTGACCTCGATGGAACATTGCTCAATCGAAGTTCACAAATATCCGAATATACCAGTGAGACACTTAAGCTACTATCAGAACGAGGAATTGCCTACACTGTTGCTACAGGACGCACCCTTCACGGTGCACAACAAATTTTAGAAGGTCACCACTTCAATCTGCCACACGTTTACAAAAATGGGGTCATGATTTGGTATCCAGCCCAACAACAATTTTCAAATAGTACTACGTTGACAGCTTCAGAGCTTGGAGACGTCGTTCAAGACTGCCTCCAACAAGGATTAACGCCCTTCGTCTTCACCCTAGATAAAAATCATCAAAGTACCGTGTATTATTCAGCGCTTCGGTCTAAAGCCGATCAGGTTCTCGTCGAGGGGTTTTGTAATGATAGTCATGTTACAACGCGATCACTTGAAGAGTTGCCATTAGATGCCAGTGTCACTCACATTAATTCGATAGGTGCCTTAACTGCCATTGATGCAATGATGCAGAGTATTGAAAAAACGCCACAACTTGTTGCTTATTCAGGCGTTGCAATAGAAGGTGCCCAATGGCATTGGATAGATATTCATCACAGTGGCGCCAGTAAGGGCATAGCCATAGAAGCACTGAAAAAATTATTTGAATACAAACGTGTCATTTGCTTTGGTGATAGTGACAATGATCTCAGTATGTTTGCAACTGCTGATGAATGTTACGCGACAGCTAATGCCAACGAAGCGATTAAATCTGCTGCGACGGCAATTATAGGACATCATGATGAAGACGGTGTTGCCAGATTTCTACGAGAACGATTTAAACTAGATTCAGTTGAGAGTTAAAACTGAGTTTTGAGCTCTGTCAAAATGGAAGTGAGATTATTTGAAACAATTGAATTTTGACAATAACAACCTCAATGGAGATGTCCCATTGAGGTTTTCAGCAGACAATTAAATAGACGCGCCTTCTCTTTGAATAGCAACCCAGCCTTCAATTGCACCATCGACTTTAATAGGAAGCACCCGCCAATACATGATAAACGGAGTACCATCTTTTTTGTAATTGATGGCTTTTCCTTCAAAGTCAGTACCTGTTTTCATTGCGTTGGTGAGTCTGTCAATCACTTTTTTATCTGTACCCACGCCCTGAAGAATTCGAGGGGTTTGGCCCAAAACTTCTACCGGGTCATGGCCCGTAAGAGTTTCAAAAGCTTGGTTGGCATAGATCACTTTCCCTTCTAATGATGCATCAGTGACTAGAATCGAATCAAAGCTATTTTCAGCTAACACCTTTAGTAAGGCTAAGCTTATATCTGCTTTTTCTAATAGAGTATCGATTGTAAAAGACATAACATTTCCAGTTGATTATTGAACCCTTATTACGTAGTGAGCGTCTATTCAGATCACTAAATAGAAAAATAGTTGTCTCCTGATATTTATTTTTAATATTTCATTACCCACGGCAGGATTCGACTTTAAGGTTGAATCTAGGGAGGCAAGTGAACATAGATTGCGACTTGAAATTATAAAAAGCACCCCTACTTCTTATGATCATTCCTTCATTTTATGCTTACTAGCAAACAAGTTTGCTCGTTAAATCTGAAATAGTTAATTTCTTCTACCGACACTTTAACCAATGGCGCAAACCGATACGACGACTCAAGTAAACAGTTCTAAATCTAAGCTTCTCGTTTCATTAAAAGATTTATGGCCCTTTTTAAAGCCTTATCGCCTGCAGGTAGGCATTGCTTTTATATTACTCACTCTGGCCTCTGTCGCAATTCTGATTGTTCCGCTGGCATTTCGTGATCTAATTGATATCGGCTTTGGCAAAACCAGTGGAACAGCACCGACCATTAATATTGATACAAAGTTTGGTGTTCTGTTTGGTGTAGCTGCATTTTGGGCGCTCATGGTTGCTTCACGTTACTACATGGTTTCATGGATAGGTGAAAGAGTAACGGTAGATCTACGTAGTGCAGTTTATGCCAGCGTGTTAAGGCAATCACCGCAGTTTTTTGAAACCTTACAAACAGGCGAAGTCTTGTCCCGTTTAACGGGTGATACGACGCTGATTCAAACCGTTGTAGGCGGTTCTGCATCGATGGGTCTTCGTAGCTTATTTCAATTTACGGGCGGCATGATTATGCTTGCAGTCACGAGTTTTTATTTATTTTCGATCAATATTGGTATGATGGTTTGCCTAATTTTTCCCATCGTGCTCATTGGCCGCTCAGTCAAAAAACTCTCACGTGAATCACAAGACAGAATTGCCGATAGCTCAGCCATGGCAGGTGAAATTTTAAATGCAATGCCAACAGTTCAATCTTATACGCAGGAAACGCGTGAAACTAACCGTTTTACTGAGAGCGCACAATTAAGCTTTCTCACCGCCATCAGGCAAGTAAAAGTCAGAGCCCTTCTGACCGCCGTTATTATCATTGCCGTGATGGGTACAATTATCTTTGTATTGTGGTTAGGTGCACGCCAGGTGAGTGAAGGCGTAATGACGGGTGGCGAGTTGGCATCATTTGTACTGTATGCTGCCATGGTGGCCGGGAGTATCAGTACAATGGCACAGGTATGGGGCGACATGATGAGAGCTGCGGGTGCCACTGAACGTTTGCTCGAATTATTGCATACTAAAACAGCCGTGACTGAGGTGCCTAACCCATTACCATTATCCAACGATTCAATGGCTAATATTCAGTTTAATAGTGTCGACTTCAATTATCCATCGCGCCCGCTTAATCCCGCGCTAAAAAATATTAATTTAAAAATTAATGCAGGTGAAACTGTCGCATTTATTGGGCCATCAGGTGCAGGAAAAACCACTATTTTTCAATTATTGTTAAGGTTTTACGATGTCCAAAATGGCAGCATAACCATTAATAATCAGAACATTAGAGACATCAGTTTGCATGATTTACGTCGACTGATAGCCGTCGTGCCTCAAGACCCCGTTATTTTTTCTGCCAACCTATTTGAAAATATACGTTATGGACAACCTGACGCTACAGATGAAGCCGTTATTACTGCCGCTAATGCAGCACAAGTAGAACAATTTTTACCGCAACTGCCAAATGGTTACGAAACCTTCTTAGGTGAGCGTGGCACCCGCTTGTCGGGCGGACAGCGACAACGCATCGCCATTGCACGTGCCATATTAAAAGATGCACCTATTTTATTATTAGACGAAGCCACCAGTGCGCTGGATGCTGAATCTGAAATACTGGTGCAAGAAGGACTGAATGCCGCCATGCAAGGCAGAACCACTCTGATTATTGCACACAGGTTAGCCACCATAAAAAAAGCTGATAAAATAATTGTTATGGAAAGTAGCGCAATTGTAGAAACCGGTGACGCTGAGGCACTTCGTAAAAAAGGGGGGTTGTATGCACGGCTGGCTCAATTACAATTTGAAAACTAAACTCACAAACCGATTGAAATAATAGTGGGGTTATTGAGATAGTTAATTTCAGCCCATTTATCTAATACTTAATTAACGTGTAGATAATTCTATCGTTAAACTAACCAGTAAAGCGACGCACAGTCTCATCATCCAATTAAACTGGTGTGTTGTTCACTTGCTGACTATTGTACGACTGCGTAAATCAGTAGGAATTGATCTAGAATACTAATAAACATTACGTTTTACGTACGTGTGTTGAGGATGCTTTTGTGTATACCGCATTGTCTACCCTGTCCCTGTAATCGCGAGAAATCACAAGGAATATAAGGGGTTACGGATATAAATGGTGCCCAGAGCCGGTATCGAATTTAGATGTTAAAGCATTGTTTTTTATAGATATTAAGCTTATAGCATTCGAATTATACCAACAAATATACCAACAAATATTTTCGGTGGAAATTGGTTTAAAAGTTAGCCTAAAAGCCAAAATATCCATTTTGGAGATATAAAAATGTAGCTACCGGGTCGTTCACTAGCCTATGAAGCTCTAGACTTTTGACCCACCCTACCCAATACTTCTTTTGGTTAGCTTTAGAACACCAGTGCTTTAGCACCGTTCTATATGTTAACAAGTGTAGACTTTTGACCCACCCCAATACCTGGCTTTTCTTAGCGTTTAAAACAAGGTCATTTTAGCACCGTTCTATATGTTGACAGATGTAGACTTCTGACCAGCCCCTACCGACATACGAACGAAACCCGAAAAGTTCAAGTTCTAGAAGAACGCCGCGATACGAATCACCCGTAACACTAATTACCAGAAAGTACCTTTTTTCTTGTGGCAGATATCGCAAAGAATTAGATGCTAAATGCTTGATTCACATTGCCAAAACATAGCTGACTTGTCTGGGTTATTTCTAGCTGTATCGAACGTTAAACTGTTGATTTAAAAATGATTAAAGCATCATACTTGTCGGCAGCCAAATAAACCTATCTGAGACGCCCTCAGTTGCCCGTCACGGGGTTAATGGATAAAAGAAGTGGCATAGTAATGTCTTGGTCGTATGGCCTCCTATAGTCTGACTTGAACAGTCAATCCATAAACGCCAATATTAGAGGATGCAAGCTAGATTTAAGCCTGTATAACCCAATAATTACGTTAGAGTTATCCAACCAGTCCATCTCATTCCTGCAATGATTCCTGTAATGGCTCATGTGTTGTAACTTCTGTAACACGTCTTTTGTGACAGCTGAGCACAATTGGGTACGGGGGGGTGGATATACCTTTAGCTACTCGCGTAGATCCCGCCGATATACAAAATAAAAAATTAATTGAGTTACACTTTAGAGCGCTTCAGG
>CAJXUC010000038.1 GCA_913061315.1 uncultured Gammaproteobacteria bacterium
GAGATAGCGTAGCGTCTCGTGGGCTCGGAGATGTGTATAAGAGACAGGTTTAAGAATTTGAGTTTCTCGATAGTCACGAACTCGACCATAACTGGCTAAGCCAGGGAGTTGGCTTTCAAGCGTTACACGGCCACCTAGCTTTTCATTTGCCTCAGCAAGCGTTACCTGATAGCCGCGATTAGCCAATTGCATTGCGGCTTCTAAACCCGCTGGACCAGCACCAACCACTAAAACAGGGTCGTTGCTGACCGCAGGTTCAATTTTTTCAGGATGCCAATCTCGCTTCCATTCTTCACCCTGAGTAGGATTTTGAGTGCAGCGAATTGGTGCTGCCAGGTTATCTTGAGCAACACAAATGTTGCAGCCAATACATTCTCTAATTTCATCAATTCGGCCAGTGTCTATTTTTTGAGGTAAATAAGGGTCGGCAATTGACGGACGTGCTGCACCTATTAAATCTAACACACCGCGTTTAATTTGCGACACCATCGCGTCAGCAGAAGTAAATCGACCCACGCCAACAACTGGTTTAGTCGTCAATGACTTTACAAATGAAGTATATGGCTCTTGATAACCCTCGACAGGCTCGAATCGAGCCGTCGCTGAATCGTTACCCCAGTCACTAATATTAACATCCCATAGGTCAGGTATTTCTGCGAGCATACCAATCACATCTCGGCCTTCACACTCAGCCTGAAGACCATCTTTACCACGCAATTCATCAACCGCAAATCTTAATGCAATGGCACAGTCGCCTCCAATGGCTTCGCGCATATCGGTCAGAACTTCACGCGTTAAACGTAATCGATTCTCCAATGAACCACCGTATTCATCGACCCGATGGTTGTGCTGGGTTTTCAAAAAATGCTGAAATACTGACATGTCGTGACCGACATACACGTAAACAATATCATAGCCTGCTTGTCTAGAACGTTTTGCTGCATCGACATGCCAACGGCGTAAATCTCGAATATCCTTGCGCGTCATCGCCCGAGCATAAATCGGATTATTGCCATGCACTACGGTGGCGCTCGGTCCCATGGGTGCAATACGACTGTAATGATTAGCGGCATGACTCGCATTATAGGCCAGCTCAATTCCGGCTAACGCACCAAATTCGTGCACCGCATCAGTCATCATTCGATGTTGCGGAACATCTTGATCGTCCCATAAACGGCCTTCAACATAGGGCGTTAAATCAGCACTCGGATGAATTTCAACTTCTTGCGAACAGACTACACCCCAACCACCCTCCGCTTTGACACGACGATTGGCCGCTTCGGCTCTAGGCCGAGCATGTCCTAAGGTATTGCAATGTGGCACTTGATAAAAACGGTTTTTAGTTTTTACTGGTCCAATTTGGACTGGCTCAAATAAAATATCGTATTTAGAATCTCTATTCATATTTTTTGAAAAATTGTGTTTAGTAATAGTGCCTAGTTAATGGGTAAAACTAACCGTCGTCGTATCTCGACCCGTCTGATTTTTTTCGGCATCAGTCAATCCCAGCTCGCGCGCTACTTTATGTCCCGAATAAACCGCCGCAGCAATTAAACCGGGGGTTAATCCATCTCCAATTAATTGCATCGACAGTCCCCCTTTACTGAGAAACTCATCTTGCTTTGATTGTAGCGCTAACCACAGGTCATCATTGGGTAGTTTGGCAGTAATTGGCATCAGGTAATCGGCTTCAATAGTGGATTCAACTTCACTAAAAACACACTCTATAGTAGCTGCCAAACCATTCCAACTAATCAGCCCCTGATTAGTGACAACCTTAACGCCTAGCTCGAGTAATGCGGTCATCGATCCATATTGTTCCTGCGTGTGATAACTCCACTCACCCAGCCGGCCGGCAGGTGTTATCAGCGTAACCGCTATATTTTCTTCACGTAATTTTAGTGCAATGGCTGCACTCATATAATAATGATCATCATCATAGATGATCACATGAGTATTTGAGCCTTCAGTTTTTGGAAACTCACCCTTAAGGACTCTTTCGACTGAAAACACAGCCGGATCTTCAGAACCTTCGAACGCTGTTTCTCGCCATCGGCCGACCCCATCATCTCGCCACGTGGCACCCGTTGCAACCACGACATGTTGGTGCTCTAGTTCGAGTACTGCCTCTACATCGAGCCTATTGTCGGGATAAACATTGACGTTCGGCAATTTCGCAATTTGGCCCATACGCCAGTCTCGTACTCGCGCCCATTCAGCAAACCCAGGAAGTTGACTTTCTGCTGTCACCCTACCACCTAAACGGGTTTGCGCTTCGGCCAGTGTCACTTGATAACCACGCTGCCCCAAAGTGCAGGCGGCCTCTAAGCCAGCAGGACCTGCACCAATCACTAACACTGACTCATCGGCATGCCGCTCGGGCACTTGGTCGGCATGCCAACCTCGGCGCCACTCTTCACCCATGGTTGGGTTTTGTGTACAACGCAATGGGGAGCCTAGTGAATCGTGGGCATAACAAACGTTACAGCCAATACATTCACGGATGTCATCAAGCCGACCGTGGTTTATTTTCTGCGGAATAAAAGGGTCAGCAATTGACGGGCGAGCCGCACCAATGAGATCTTGCACACCCGATTTAATTTGACTCAACATTGTATCAGGTGAAGTGAAACGACCCACACTTACTACCGGTTTGCTAGTCATCGATTTGATCTTGGCTACCGCATCCTGATTCGAAGCTTCTTTAACAAATCGTGAGCTGCCCATTTCCCAGTTGTAGTCATTTACAGTGATATCCCACAGGTCAGGAAGTTCAGCAATCATGCCAAACATTTTGATTAACTCATCTTTATCGTTATCTATTTCTCGAGGTATCGAATACCTGACTGCTACCGCACAACGATGGCCAACTGTGGCTCGAGTTTCTTCAATAATTTCGCGAATGAGCCGAACTCGATTTTCAGCTGAACCACCATATTGATCTTGCCTCGAATTGATTGTGGGTGATAAAAAATCATGCAGTAAGTATTCGTGATTGGCATAGACATAAACAATATCGAAGTTAGCTTCCAATGCCCGTTCTGCAGCAGCTTGATACCAACCTTTGAGTGTGTCGATATCCTCTATCGTCATTGCCTTAGTTTGCAAGGGCATTCCTTCCTTGGCGGTATTTGGCAAGCTATTGGGACCAAATGCAGGTTCACGCGTATAAAGATTGACGGTTGAGCGACCACCATACCAAAGCTCAACGCCGGCTAATGCACCATGCTCATGCACGGCATCGGTCATTAAACGCAACTTTGCGATATCACTATCATCCCACAGGCTGGCGTGTGGATAAGGCATGTCGTCAGAGCTTGGGTGTATTGAACAATATTCTGTACAGACTACACCCCAACCACCCTCCGCTTTCATACCGCGCATGGCAGCCATCATTTGTGGGCGACGATACCCCATACCACTGCAATGAGGCACTTGATAAAAACGATTGGGGGCAGTAACCGGACCAATCTTGAGTGGTTCAAACAATGGGTCGTAACGAGGGTCACGCTTTCCAGTTTCCATTAATGAGACTCCCATCAATTAGGTTCTTTCGTCTAGCAGAGTTTGATTTACCTGACTGATTGTGCCAGGTGTCGGTGGTTGATTTTGTTTAACCACTGGAAGCAATTTTCGCAATTGATTTTGAAAAGCGCCAATGCCAAGTTCAAGATCTGACATCATGGCGCCTTCAAACGCACTAGAACGCATACCTTCTGCGCTCCATTTAACTAAATTAGAATCTTCTTCGCCCACACTCGAGTTTATTTCTCGATTTAATTCACGGGCTTTCTGCATTGCAGGCCGATCATCTTCTAATGCATAACCGGCACCTGCCATGACACTTTTGTGATAACCCGTTGGATAAACCTGATATACCTCTATTGAATCAGGAAATAATGTAATGACTATGCCCGGAAACATACCCCAGTAAATCCATGCCGATTGGTGAGATTTCGGTAAGTAACTAGATTCTGGCAGAGTCTCTACGTAACTTTTGATTAGCGGCTTTTTAAACTTGCGATTCTCAAAGTTACCATAAGACCGCGACAAACCGCATTCAAGCACCTCATCTTTATAGGTAGCACCAACGAGATCAAAGAGTTCTGGATGACCAATCGGCACATGGTAACCCTCGTTGTCAATATCTAGCACCGACTTCCAGTCGAGGTCATACTCCAAACGCCAAGATTCATTCATTGGTTGCATTTTTTCTATATTATAAAGCCCAATTTCTGCTTCGGCTTCATTAAAGATATTCGCTATTGATTCACCTTCACCACCAAAACGAATAAAGATTAAACCGTGCCATACCTCACAATCCATAGGCTTCAAACCTAGTTGTGATTGATCAATTTCTGGAAAGGTTGAAGATTTTGGGATAGTTTTAAGCCCGCCATCAAGATCGTAAGTCCAACCATGAAAAGGGCAAATCATCGACTTACCACAATGACCTTTTTCACCCTCAACTACGCGTGAACCTCGATGACTGCAAAGATTATTAAAGGCTTTGATTGCACCTGATGCACCACGGATAACAACGGCCCGTTCATGTCCAATGTCGAAACACTTATAATCACCAGAGCTAGGAATGTCAGAGATATGGCCTAACCAAATCCAGTTTTTTAGGAAAACCTCGTTGGTTTCTAAATCAGTCAACTCGGGATTGTTATAGGTCCAAGGCGGAAGACCTGAACGGTTACCCTCTGCCTTCTCAAAAATTGCCTGTGCTGTTGTAAAGTTCATTTTCAGCTTCCCTTAAATGAAATATGATGATGTAGTAAAGTTCCAGATATTATTTAGGACACTTAAATCTGAACAAGACAAGAATGGTAAGTGGTGAGACCTATATTCTTAAGAATTATCCGATTTCCAAATTCCTTCATCAATGCAGTCTTGCATCGCTAACTCAACACCTTGACGTAAGATACTCACCATTTCGTCAATCTGTACCCGAGTTATGGTCAAGGGTGGTGACATAACACACATATTGATGATCGGCCTTACGAGAAGCCCTAAGCGCTGACAATGTTCATCTATCCGATTACCTATTTCATAATCTAACTCTAGATCGTCCCCCCCCTGATTTAACTCGCATTCAACGCAACCCATTAAACCAACACCACGGACATCAACCACAATTGGAATATCAAGCAATGTTTTCAGTTGTTTTTGCATGTAAGGACCAACGTCTTGAACATGTTCAAACAATTTTTCACGCTTCATTATTTCGAGATTTTTTAAACCAGCCACAGCTGCGACTGGGTGACCAGAATAGGTGTACCCATTTGAAAAAACAGCGCTATCACCTCCTAATTCACGCACTTCATCAATTAATCTGTCAGACACCATAAATGCACCCATGGGTATATAAGCTGAAGTCAAACCCTTCGCCGTTGTAATAATATCGGGCACTATGCCAAAAACGGCCTCTGATGCAAAACAGTGCCCTAAACGACCGAAAGAAGTCACCACTTCATCAGACAAATAGAGCATGTCATACTTTCGACAAATTTCTAGGCAACGCTTGTGATAGCCTTCTGGTGGCACTATAACCCCGCCTGATGCCAATATTGGCTCCGCTACAAACACAGCACAAAGGTCTGGATCAACTTCAAGAATCTTTGACTCCAGATTAGCAACACATTGATCAAGAAAATCAGCATCTGTTTGACTAGCATCTTTCAACAACGGATGAGGTGCAGGAATGTGATGAACTAGGTCGTCTGCAAAGTCGAGGAAATTTTTATCACGTTCTTTGCCAGAGACACTAGCAGACAAATAAGTACTGCCGTGATAACCCTTCTTTTGAGAAATTATTTGCTTTTTCTCTGGCTTACCACGCACGTTATTGTAAAACTGAACGAATCGCAGGGCGGAATCAACTGCTGTCGATCCACCAGTAGTAAAAAAGGCATGATTTAAGTCTCCCGGAGTTTCATTGGCAAGTGCAGAGCTAAATATAGCGGCTGGACCGTTTGTTGTGGACCATGGTGATGTGTAAGGAAGTTTCATTACTTGATCGTAAATGGCCTTTGCCATTTCTTCACGACCATGTCCAATATTGACACACCACATACCGCCAGGGCCGTCAAGCAGACGCTTACCATCAGTATCAGTAACGTAGACACCCTCGCCTTTTTCGACAACGGTTCGTTGATTGGTGCCAATTTTAACAATGTCGTCCCAAGGATGGATAAACTGATTATCACGCTGTTTTAAATCACCAGTTCTAACTGACATACGCCTTACTCCCCATTCAAAATGCTATTATAGTGACTTTATTTTAGTTATTTTATTTTATTATTCAAGTTTTTCATGTGCTTAAAGAGAATTATTGACTAAACACTCAGCCAATAATAAGCTGTTTATTATTTTAAATAAACGGATAATTTAATTAATAAGATATTAAATAGCGTAACTGAAAAAAACTTACCCAGCAGAAACCGTGCGGTCCAAAGCGAATTTCGAAAGCGCCAACTGATTAATTCAACTATTGATTGCATCGAGAAGTTGGGTCTCTCACAGACGACTATTGCTAGCATTGCGAAACATGCTGGCGTGTCTCAAGGTATCGTTGTTTTCCACTTTCAAACCAAAGAATTACTTTTGGAAAAAACCCTTCAGCGCCTCAGTGACGATTATAGCAACTGCTGGAAGAAAGCCTACAATAATGCCGAATCCGCGCCGTTAGAAAGATTGTGTGCGCTAATTAAGGCGGTATTTTCGTCCACCGTTTGTAATCGAAAGTTGGTCGGCGTCTGGTACGCTTTTTGGAGTGATTCTCGCTCGCGCCTGCTTTATAAAGATCTATGTGGCAAACAAGATATCGCCTACACCAGCTACTTACTCAAGCAATGCCAAAGTCTCGAGGCTACTGTGCTATCAACGATGGGTGCAAATGATGCGGCACTTAGTATTGAAAGTATGATCAGCGGGCTTTGGCAGGAGCTGTTAATTGGATCACCTGGTTTCAAGCAAAAAGAAGCCGTTTCAATTGTATTCAAACTACTCCAATTAATTTATCCTGATAGATGCCATGAAATTAAACGTTTAGAAAAAGAAACCTGATTTTGTGATCACGATTTTCAGCTCTATCATTAAGATTGAAACTTTATCAATAAAAATATTCAAGATAAAAACGATACATAATTGACAAAACAATGATTTGTGATCACTGTATAGATTGTTCTATATAGATTATTGTTACTGTTAGTTACAACATTAAGCATTCCCACGATATGGTAAAGTTGATAAACATTAGCATTAGGGCGTTTATTTCTGATATCGTAAAATGAGATAATCTATCGCAAGACCTGAAACTACAAATGTAAAACCTACTCCGGGAGGAAGTAATGACAAAGCCTAGTTTAAATAAGAAAAGACTAACCAAAGCTGGCACACTGACCAGCATCGCCGCGGCTGTAATGATCATAGGATCTACAACAGCATCCGCAGCAGGTGTATTAAATGTCACTAATTGGGGCGAGTACATCGGCGAAGAGACCATTTCAAATTTTGAAAAAGAGTTCGATGTCAAAGTCACCTATGATGCCTACGATTCACAGGAGTCAGTAGACGCCAAGTTACTTGCTGGTAATTCAGGTTACGATGTGATCTCACACGCTAGCTCAGCTGTGGCTCGATTAATTCCCTCAGGTATTTTACAGAAGTTAGATAAATCAAAATTACCTAACTTTAAACACATGCGGCCTGAAATCATGGCTCAGTTAAGTAAAAACTGGGATCCAGACAACCAGTATGTTGTTCCTTATATGTGGGGTACTCATGGTGTTACCTATAATGAAGCATTGGTAAGGGAAACATACCCTAGTGCGCCCATTGGCTCTATGGATATGATTTTTGATCCCGTTCACATTAAAGAATTATCAAAATGTGGTGTTGCATTCCTTGACTCTCCAACAGATATTATCCCAATGGCACTCGCTTACCTGGGACTAGATCCGTCTTCAACTAAAAAATCTGATTATAAAGATGCAGAAGCGCTATTGAAGCAAATTCGTCCTTATATCAAGACATTTGATAACTATGCCTATCAAAGAATGCCACAAAAAGAATTTTGTGTTGCCATAACTTGGGGACCCGATGGACTGTTAGCAATGTCAGGTGCTGAGGAAGCTAATACGGGTGTCGTACTCGACTTTTTCCTTCCACCAGGATATGAAGCTGCAACCTTATGGGTTGACGGTTGGATTATTCCGACTGGTGCTGAAAACGTTGAAAACGCTCATTTGTTTGTAAACTACATGATGCGTCCAGACGTCGGTGCTGCAGACAGTAACTATACTTGGTATGCAACTGCAAATGCCGACTCGGTTTCATTAATTGACGAAGCAGTTACAAGCAGCCCAGCAGCTTTTCCTACTGATGCGCAAGTGGCAAATATGTACACTACTTCACCTCTACCACCGAAGATGGAACGCATCCGAACCAGAGCTTGGACTAGCTTCAAATCCGCTAACTAAAATTAATCAATGTGCAATGCCTTAACTGCTAACTCAGTTAGTGGTTAAGGCAAAAAGAAGGGTTCTTGACTTTGCATTATGAGTCAATAACCCTTCGTTCCTACCCCCAATGATTTTATTTATTTGGATCACTAGAAATGTCTCAACAAGATAGCTACATAGATCGTCCTTGGATGGACCCTGAGGCTGAGCCTTTTATAAAAATCCAAGGTATTACTAAACATTTTGACGACTTTATAGCTGTCGATAATATCGATCTGGAAATTTATAAAGGCGAATTATTTTCTTTACTGGGCGGCTCAGGCTGTGGCAAAACTACTTTATTGAGAATGCTGGCAGGATTCGAGACACCGAGTGCAGGTAGGATATTTATTGACGGTATCGACATGACCGACATTCCGCCTTATCAGCGACCTGTCAATATGATGTTTCAATCGTACGCCCTATTTCCGCATATGTCTGTTGAAAAAAACATCGCCTATGGACTAAATCGCGATGGTATTGATAAGCATGAAGTCAAAAAACGCGTCGAAGAAATATTAGAAATGGTGGAACTTGGCCCATTTGGCAAACGTAAACCCCATCAATTATCTGGTGGTCAGAGACAGCGAGTTGCACTCGCAAGGGCATTAGTTAAACGGCCGAAAGTATTGCTGCTCGATGAGCCGTTAGGAGCACTGGATAAACGACTAAGAGAGCAAACTCAATTTGAATTAATGAATATTCAAAGTGAACTGGGCATTACCTTTGTTGTAGTCACGCATGACCAAGAAGAAGCCATGACGCTGTCGACTCGCATCGCAGTAATGGATACAGGACGATTTGTACAGACTGGTACGCCAACCGAAATTTATGAATATCCTGAATCAAGATTAATTGCCAGCTTTATTGGTAACACTAATATCTTTGAAGGCAGAATTACAAAGAATAGCGCCGACCACGTGACCGTTCGGGCTAAAAATCCTGAGTGCGACATTCGTATCGATCACGGGTCGTCCGTACCCGAGGGCACAAAAGTTTGGGTATCTGTTCGTCCTGAAAAAATAAAGCTTTCAAATACGCCACCAGTCACTAAAGCACCCAATCAACTGAGGGGCATTGTGTCCAATATAGGTTATCTAGGCAGGCTCTCTACCTACCATGTGAAGGTTGAAGGTGACACTAACATTGAAGTGACATCGCCGAATCAAATTAGACCCAAAGATGGCGCTCATGCCTTTGACTGGGATGACGAAGTATTTTTAAGCTGGGATGACTCAAGCGCGGCAGTGCTGACAAAATGAGTCAAGAAAACAATTCTATGGCTGGGTTCAATACCAGCAGTTATAAATTGCCCAACACCAGTTTATGGCAGAAATTAAGCCATAAATTACAAAAGAATTGGAAAAGTGCAGTCATTTTCATACCTTTTTTCTGGTTATTACTGTTCTTTCTTGCGCCATTTTTCATTGTTTTAAAAATAAGCCTATCCGAAGCGACTATCGCTAGCCCACCCTACTTGCCCATGGTTTCCTGGCTTGACGAGGGTATTGTGCAGATAAAGATCGTTATTGATAATTTTGCCTACCTTTGGGAAGACGATTTATACGTTGATACTTATATTAATTCTGTTCGTATTGCGGGAGTATCTACCTTCATCTGCTTGTTGCTCGGCTATCCAATAGCTTATGCCATCGTAAGAGCACCTCAAACCACTAAAAATATTTTATTACTGTTGATCATCCTGCCCTTTTGGACCTCATTTTTGCTGCGTGTTTATGCCTGGATAGGTTTATTGTCAGATCAGGGGTCTATCAATGATCTATTGCTTTATATCGGCATAATTGACGAGCCAATTCGGCTGCTTTACACCCAATTTGCAGTCTATGTTGGTATCGTTTACACCTACCTCCCATTTATGATATTGCCGCTTTACGCCAACATGGAAAAGCTTGATCTCACCCTGTTAGAAGCGGCATCAGATTTGGGCTCAAAACCATTTACCACATTCCTAACCGTTACCTTGCCGTTAACTATTCCAGGTATCATCGCGGGTTCTCTACTGGTGTTTATTCCAGCTACGGGTGAATATGTTATCCCCGATTTACTAGGCGGGGGCAATGTTCTGATGATTGGTAGAGTTCTTTATAACGAATTTGCAGCTAATTTTGACTGGCCTGTCGCTTCAGCTGTCGCCATAGCACTGTTACTCGTACTGGTATTGCCGATGATGCTTTATCAACGTATCCAAGCACAAGAAGTGGAGGCTAAGCAATGAGTCATAATTCAAAGCGTTCTCCCTTTCTAGTCACCATGCTTTGTTTTGGGATGGCATTTCTCTATATTCCTATGTTTATGCTGGTTTTTTATTCATTTAATTATTCAAAGATCGTACCCGTATGGGGTGGATTTTCAACGCGTTGGTATACCACCTTATTTGAAAGTGAAGAGGTATGGGAGGCCGTCATTCTAAGTTTAAAAATAGCCTCTATTAGTGCCTGTTTCGCCACAATACTCGGCACATTAGCCGGCATTGCTCTGGTTCGATTTGGCCGGTTCAGAGGCCACACATTATTTTCTGGCATGATCACAGCACCACTGGTTATGCCAGAAGTCATCACTGGTTTATCGCTATTGTTACTTTTTATTGCCTTGGGTGATGTTTTTGGTTGGCCTGAAAAGCGCGGCTTTAGCACCATTACCATTGCACACATTACTTTCTCGATGGCTTTTGTCGCCGTAATTATCCAATCAAGACTGGCCGGCATGACACAGGATCTTGAGGAAGCGGCCCAAGACTTGGGGGCAAAACCACTGCGTGTATTGATCGACATCACTCTTCCACTGCTTATGCCTGGCATGATGGCGGGTTGGTTACTGGCTTTTACTTTATCACTAGACGATCTGATTATTGCTAGCTTTGTTTCAGGCCCTGGTGCTGTAACGCTACCCATGCTGATATATTCAAGAGTACGTGTGGGACTTCACCCTGATATTAACGCGCTTGGTACGATTATTATTGTTGTTGTTGCAATTGGTGTTTTACTCGCTGGCTGGATAATGCTTCGCCAACAGAAACAGCGTAAACTTGAAGAAACATTATCGGGTAACTAAATATCTGTCTGATTTAAGTAGACCAATCGATAAATTAAAACCAAATTGAGGACAATAGTCACATCATCCTTTATCACTCACTATTCCAACCCGTTTGAGCCACCCATGAAAAATTGGATACAACAAAATAAGATCACTAATATTGAGTGTATCGTGCCCGACCTTGCTGGTGCAGCCCGAGGCAAGGTGGTACCCGCCTCTAAATTAATAGAAGGCGCCGAATTAAGGTTGCCTCAGTCGATTTTTTTTCAAGGCGTTAATGGGCACTATCCTAACCTTACAAAAGAAAAATTACCCTGTGATGACGACATGTTATTGCAACCCGATACCACAACAATTCGTCATTTACCTTGGGCAGAAACACCAACCGCTCAGATTATTCACGACTGTGTCGATAAAGCTGGAAAAGAGATCACTTTCTCACCCCGATATGTTTTGCGTAAAGTCTTAGACCTTTACCAAGCAGAGGGCTGGAAACCCGTTATTGCCCCTGAACTAGAATTTTATCTAGTCGCGGCCAATCCAGATCCAACTCAGCCATTAACAGCACCTTTTGACAGAACAGGTCGAACAGAAAAAGAAGGCCAATCTTATAGTCTCGAAGCATTGCACGAGTTTTCGGCACTTTATCAGACGCTAGATCAGTATTGCACAGCTCAGGGTTTAAAAATTGATGGCCTGATTCACGAAGAAGGCATTGCTCAAATGGAGGTGAATCTTTTACATGGGGACCCGTTAGATCTAGCTGACCAAACCTTTTTATACAAACGCACCATTCGTGAAGCTGCGTTTGCTCACGGCTTATGCGCAACATTTATGGCCAAACCATTAGAAGGTCAACCCGGCAACGCCATGCATATCCATCAAAGCATTGTCGACTTAGAGACAGGCAATAATTTATTTTCGACTCCCGATGGCAAACCAAACAATTTACTTTTGTCACATATTGCGGGTTTGCAAAAATACCAGCCTAAAGCGATGGCATTGGTAACTCCCACCATCAATTCATATCGCCGAATAGTGCGTGACATGGCCGCCCCCATTAATTTCCATTGGGGTTATGATAACCGCACTACTGGGTTTAGGATTCCGGACAATAAGCCTAACTCGATGCGAATTGAGAACCGCCTGTCAGCGGCCGATGTTAACCCTTATATAGCAATTGCAACGTCCCTAGCCTGTGGTTTCATTGGTATGAAACAAGGTTTGAATCCATCAGAGCCATTACTTGGCAATGCCTATGATGAGCCTTTGAAGGTTTCGCGTGATTGGTACGGCGCATTAGACCGTCTATCCGATTGTGAAGCATTAAATGAGATACTTGGCGAAGCATTCATCGAAGTGTATACCGCTGTGAAAGAAGCTGAATTTGATGACTTCTTAAACCAAGTCACACCGTGGGAAAGAGAGCATTTATTGTCTAAAGTTTAGACTTTCCAGAAATAATAATACTTGGCAACAACCATGACATTTAAACTATCTCAAGATCGAAGTGATACCAATGACTACCCGGAATCTTATTATCACGCCAGTCAAAATAGTCACCTAAAATTAGGCTCACTAGACGGGTCAACTCAGGCTGACGTCTGCATTATTGGTGGTGGTTATACTGGTTTGTCCTGTGCACTTCATCTTGCCAAACGAGGCTATCGGGTAATATTGCTTGAAGCAAGAAAAATCGGTTGGGGCGCATCAGGGCGTAACGGCGGGCAATTGGGCAGTGGTCAACGTAAGGACCAAATAGAACTCACCAAAAGTCTTGGTGCAGATGCCGCTAAGCGCCTGTGGGAACTAGCAGAAGACGCAAAAGCATTAGCGAAACAATTGATTTCAGAACATGACATTGAATGCGACCTTAAACCGGGTATAGCACATCCCAACCATAAGTCAGGCTATGACGATGACAGTCGAGAGTACGTTGACTTTTTACAGCAAAATTACCAATACGAAGACATTCAATATCTCGAAAAAAACGACATGGCTGATTTGGTCGGAAGCGACGCCTATTTTGGCGGCAGTTTCGATACCAGTGCATCCCATTTACATCCGCTCAACTATGCACTCGGGCTTGCCACAGCCGCATTAAAAAATGGTGCCATACTGCATGAGCAAACCGTCGTTGAAAGTTTTCAAGAAGGCAAAATCAATCAAGTGATTACCAGCCGTGGCACCATAGAAGCGACCTCTGTAGTGGTCGCCTGCAATGGTTATTTGGGGAAACTTGACAAAAGACTGTCTGGCAAAATAATGCCCATTAATAATTTTATTATCGCTACAAAACCATTGGATGATGAAACAGTCGCACAGATTAATCCTAAAGACATCGCGTTTGCAGATTCGCGTTTTGTCGTTAACTATTTTCGCCTGTCAGCAGACAAACGTTTACTGTTTGGTGGTGGTGAAAATTACAGTAGCAATTTTCCAAATGACATCGAATCATTTGTTCGTAAGCCAATGACTAAAATTTATCCTCAGCTCGCAAACATACCGGTGGATTACGCTTGGGGTGGAACATTAGCTGTCACTCTTAACCGAATGCCACACTTTGGTCGCCTTGGAAAGAACAATACTTATTTTGCTCAAGGCTACTCTGGTCACGGTGTCGCTGCAGCCACTATGGGTGGAAAATTAATTGCAGATGCCATTGCTGGTGAAGCAGAAAATTTTGATTTGTTTGGAAAACTACCCATTCACAACTTTCCCGGTGGAGACTGGTTGCGTTGGCCTGGGTTGGTTCTCGGTATGAGTTACTATGCACTAAGAGACCGCTTTTAGCCGAGACTGATAATATTTAAATTCATCAATAGTAACAGTGCTGATCAGGTGATCACAATTCAATGGGTTGACTGAATAATTGCCACTCATACCCTACTACCCTCCATTTATCTGCAGAGCCTTCTGTCAGAGTGACTTTATTTGATCAAGACTTTATGACTGCTGTCAGTGCAATGGATAGAGCGAAGTCTATATTAATTGGCAGATTTCATTGTCAGCATTTGCTCGATCAAAACATCCTTTCTTAATTGCAGGTGATAGGCCTGCTCTTTTAAATTATTGAGTACAGTAGTAGCGTCTTCTTTTATTAACTTTTTTTGTGCCGACAACTGAAAACTGAAACTAAATTCGGGTTCACCAAAAACAGTCATCAAACTGTCAGGCACCATAGAAAAGTCGTCCTTCTCAGCTAAATAGAGGTAGGTATCTGGCTTTCGATTGCTGCGGTAAATATGAACCAACATGATGTAGATGCCTGCTAAGTAAAGATGAAAATTCCAATTATTGATGCATGATATCAAATCGATGCTGGACTGAACATCACAACGCTAGGCTTCGTCTGCATAAATCGTTAAACTTAAGCCAACATAGGTTTAAAGGAAGCTCAATGATAGACAATCAAACCCTCAATCGACTCTCCAATAAAATTGGTCAGTTATTACCTTCGGGATTACAACAAGTAAAATCTGATTTTGAAGTTCAGATAAAAACACTTCTTCAGCAACAGTTAGCCCAGCTTGATTTTGTCAGTCGAGAAGAGTTTGATATTCAATCGCGAGTATTGCAACGCACCCGTACCAAGCTAGAAGCGTTAGAATCAAAACTCGACCAACTGGAAAAAACACTGTCTAACCCATAAAAACTCACCGACGAGGAAAGGAATCCATGTCACTCACTCAACTATCGACACGTGCACAAGAGGGTATCAACGCCCCAGAAGTGAATGTCGAAGTTCATATAGCCAATGGCTTACCCGCTTTTACCATAGTTGGTCTGCCGGAGGCTGCAGTACGGGAAGCTCGCGACCGGGTTCGGTCAGCGATTATCAATTCTGGTTTCGAATTTCCTGCAAGGCGGATTACCGTTAATCTCGCTCCCGCTGATTTACCAAAAGAAGGAGGGCGTTATGATTTGGCTATTGCGTTGGGGATTTTAGCCGCGTCGAGTCAAATAAATGCTTCAACATTAAATCAGTTCGATTGCTATGGTGAGCTAGCGTTAAGCGGGGAATGCCGTCCAGTGGTTGGGCTTTTACCAGCATTAATATCGAGTAAGAAACAAAATAAAAAAGTTATCATCCCACAAAAAAATGAAGCTGAAGCCTCACTGATAGAAGGGTTGGCTATCTTCACCAGCCATTCCCTCGCACAAATCTGTAGCAGCCTAAATGGCGGTCATTCCTTACCCCAACTCGAGGCGTCTGACCTTAGATATACGCCACAATTTGAGTGTGATCTTGACGAAGTATACGGCCAATATGAAGCGCGACGCGCTCTCGAAATTGCTGCCAGCGGATCCCACCACATGATTATGATGGGTCCGCCTGGGACCGGTAAAAGCATGTTAGCTCAGAGACTTAACACCATTTTGCCTTTGATGTCAGAAACTGAAGCTATGAGTAGTGCCAGTGTTCGTTCGATTAGCCACAAACCGGTGAGTGCCGCCAATTGGTTGCAGCGTCCATTTCAGTCTCCACATCATACGGTCTCAGGCGTTGCATTAGTGGGAGGTGGCAGTAATCCTAAACCGGGTGAAATTTCACTCGCCCATAATGGCGTTTTATTCCTTGATGAATTGACTGAATTTGATCGCAAATCTATCGAAGTTTTACGCGAACCGTTAGAAACTGGAAAAATCCATATTTCTCGTGCAGCGCGTCAAGCAGAGTTTCCGGCACAATTTCAATTAGTTGCCGCAATGAATCCCTGTCCTAGAGGCTGTGATTCGATTGTAAGCTGTGATTGCAGCGCCGAACAACTCAATCGATATCGCAATAAGTTGTCTGCACCTTTAATGGATCGTATTGATATTCAAATAGAATTGCCTCGTCTCGAAAGCCATGAACTTTTAAATCGAAAACAAGTAAAGCAGGAAGCAAGCGAGATTGTACGGATGAGGGTCACAAAAACTAGAACTAGACAATTAGAACGACAAGACTGCCTCAATTCCAGGTTAACCAACCATCAAATCGATGCTTTTTGTCAACTGGACGTGTCATCAGAAAAGATACTGATGACGGCCATCGATAAACTCAAACTGACCGCACGTAGCTATCACAAGCTACTCAAACTGGCGCGGACTATTGCCGACATGGTGGATGAAAAAAACATCCAACAAATGCATTTACTGGAAGCAATTTCTTATCGTCAACAGGATAAGCGGCAATAACGTCTTCGGCATTACATCTAAAGAGTAACTAAATATCGACAAAGTCACCCTGCTTTACTTCAATTACAGTCGGTAATTGCCGTTCAGACGCGGTTACTAGTTCTTGTTGTAATTGATTTAGATTATTTACAACCACCGCATGACATCCAAATGCTTTTCCTAGCGCGATAAAATCAGGCGTGTAAATATCAACCCCAATTTGAGGAATATCCCCTTCAGCCATAAACCGTTTTATCTCGCCGTAGCCATAGTTATTCCATATTAGAAAAATCACAGGGAGCTTCGCTTCGACTGCTGCCGCCATTTCACCAATGGTAAATTGAGCTGCACCATCACCGATTAAGCCCATAACCGGACTATCTGGCATTGCTAGCTTTGCCCCAATAGCGGCAGGAATAGCATAACCTAGCGTGCCAAATCCTGATGCTGAATGAAAATAACGCCGTGGCTTTTCGGTTTCGTAATGTAACCATGCGTAATAAACTGGCTGGGTTGAGTCACCCGCTATAATGACCTCAGGGAGTGCAGACTGGATGGCGTCGAAGAACTTTGCATAACCCGTTTGTCGTGATGCCTTTAATTCTTTACGTATTTCTAATGCTCTTGCTTCACCACTGCCGTCAGCTGATGCCCCTAAAATCGATTGATTCAATGCTTGCAATGCTTGAGTTGCATCACTACAAATTGCTAAATCTGATCTGATATTTCGGGTTAGCTGACTACTATCGATATCAATACGGATCAACCTACCTTTAATCTCAACACCACCCTGATAAAAATAGTCATAGTCTGTTTCACCGAATTCAGTCCCCACAGCTAAAACAACGTCAGCTGAGTTCAAAGCCTTTCTCACCGCAGGGCATGAGCCCGAACCACCAACAGCCAGTGGGTGACTGTAAGGTAGAACACCCTTTGCATTCACTGTATTAATGACTGGCGCACCTAACTTTTCGGCTAAGGCTCTAACCTCACTTGCCGCCCTAACTGATCCACCACCAATAGCAATCAACGGTTGTTTGGCATTTTTTAGCCAGTCAGTGGCGGTAATTATGGCCTGTGTAGAAGGCCCTGGAGGGCTGGGTAGCACGAATGGCGTGATATCTAAATGATCGGCAGGCGATTGAATTACATCAATTGGTATTTCAATATGAACTGGGCCTGAGCGTTCGCTGTTAAAAATTGCAAACGCGCGCGCCAATACCATAGGTAACTCGTCTGCTCGGAGTAAAGTATGGCTAAAGCGCGTAACACCGCTCACTAAATTTCGCTGAGCGGGCATCTCGTGCAATCGACCTTCACCCAGCCCCAATTGATGCGTATGGTTGACCGAAGAAATTACAAGCATTGGGATTGAGTCGGCCAGCGCCTGGCCCATAGCTGTCGCAATATTAGTCATACCAGGGCCAGTTATGATGAAGCAAGCAGCAACTTTACCACTAGAGCGCGCATAGCCATCGGCCATAAAACCTGCACCTTGTTCATGTCTAGGGGTGACATGGCTTATCGAAACTTCTTCCAGGCCTCGATAAAACTCAACGGTATGAACACCTGGAATACCAAAAATAGTGTCAATTCCATAGTTTTGTAGAATCTTGACTAACACTTCACCACAAGTCGCCATCATGCTTCCCTTTGTTTAATTCTTATTAACTGACTCACTAATTTTTTAAGCCCGATCAATCTAACTATTGATCTGAGAGGCAAGCCTGCAAGAAACGTTCGAGACGATTGCATCCCTCAGTCAAAATATTTTCTGGCTGAACTAAGGAGAGCCGAATATGTCCAGTAGTGCCTGTACCAAAAGCACTACCAGGTAATACCGATAGCTTTTCAGCATTAAGCAGTTTCTGCGCAAACTCTTTATCATCTTTATAGATAGGACTAATGTCGACCATGATAAACATACCGGATTCTGGCTTTAGATATTTTACCCCTGGCATTTGCGACAATCTAGCACAAACCAAATCTCGACGCGTTTGATACTGGGCGCACATTTCACGCACGTAATATTCATCGTTGTTAAGTGCAAAAGCAGCAGCATCCTGAATAAATTGCGGACAGCCAAATATAGACATTGCTGAAAATCGACCTAGGTGCTGTGTCAGTTCAGCTGGTGCTACGACCCAGCCAATCCGCCAACCACTCATCGCATGTGATTTGGACAAACCATCGATAACTACCACATTTTCAAGCTGTTTAGCCGCCGTACGCAATGAGATATGTGGCTTTTCATAAGTGAACATCGAATAAACTTCATCACATACCAGCCAAATACCTTTTTCGAGACAGTAGCTCGCCAGCGCTTGTAATGTCTCCAGTGGAATAATTGCACCTGTAGGATTACCGGGTGTATTGATAAAGACAACCTTTGTATCATCAGTAATTGCCGATTTAAAGTCGTTTAGTTGTGGTTCAAATTGATACTCAGGTGACGCCAAAACGACAGACACTTTCAGGTCTAACGCCGTTAGTATGGGGGTGTAACCAACATAGAGCGGGTCCACAATTAAAACCTCATCTCCAGCATTCAGCAGGCAGCTCATGACACTATAAATAGCCGAGGTAACACCAGGATAAATAGAGACTTCGTTTTCACTGCAGGCGAGCGGTGATATACGGGATTCATAGTCAGCAACGGCACGACGCAAGTTAAGTTCCCCTAAAGCAGGAGAGTAATGTGTTCGTCCAACCCGCATGTGGCTAATGGCATTATCGACAATAGGTTCAGGCGTGCGGAAGTCAGGATCGCCAATTGAAAGCATGACCACATCGTCACCCGCTTTTTTCATAACAAGTGCTTGGTCATGGACTTGCCAGGCATCGCCTGAGTCTAAATTAAGTCGTGCACTGAGGTTACTAAACTGATTAAACGCTGATTGCTTTAAGTCACTCATGCCTATCGCTCTATTTACGACTCATTTTTTGATATATATTCATTAGCCCAAGTCTGGGCTAATGTTAATACACCCATGGCATTCAACCGGGATGGATAGCGGAAGTGTCGTTTTGAAATCTTTATTTGGGTGCAACCTATTAGATCAATGCAGGAGTAGTTGAAGAGGAGCATTAAACGACCCGTTTACCCTGAAAATTGTAACGTTCACGCGCTCGAAACATACCGTTTATCCTGAACATAAAAAAGCGAAGACGAGCTTCGCTTTTTTTAAACCATTCTAGCAAGTTCACCCGAAGCAAAAGTTATAGCCCTGATTCCGCCAGCATAAACTCGACCACTGCATAAATTTGATCTTTGGAGTAGGTTGAGCCGCCATTTGCAGGCATGGCACCCTTACCATTAATAGCGGAAGTAACAATCGCATCAATACCATCACCAAGACGATTCTGCCAGGCTACTTTGTCACCAACCTTAGGTGAACCAGCAATGCCAGATGCATGACAACCAAGACAAGCACCAGCATACAACTGCTTAGGTGACTTTTCAGCAGAGTCATCGCTAGAGCGAACCGTTACACCAGCCATAATGCCATCAATTGTCACCACTGGAGTTAAACGCATGGCGATATCTTCGACCGTGCCAACTCCTACGGGCGCCTCGTCATTTCCATGACGCGAAAAAACCACTTCACCTAAGATTAAAGCAGTAAACAGTAGCGCACCAAAAACAGACAGGTTACGCGGCGAAAAAGTTTCGTTTTGTGCAGAACTCACGGATTATCTCCACAGGATATGAGGGGGGCTTAAAAGTAATAATATTATCCTTGAAAACGTACAGTTTCGCAAAAGTATATTCCCATTAACGCTATCTATTTTTTTGACTGCGTAACCCGTAAACCCTGTCATCTGAAAAAATTACTACATTTTACGTCAACGTAACACTCTAAGAGGGTCGTAAAAAAGGTTGGAAAGCTCAACTTTTTGACACCGCAGTTTTAGAGGTTTATGTAATTAAAATAGCACTCATCAAATCCTGTTACCTTCAAACCAAACTTGACACGATATTCTGTCAGCAAAGCAGATTTACCCGTCTTAATAAAACGACAACAAGTTTGCCACCATACCGCTAACTATGTTAAAACTTAAACAATTGGAACGTTTCAAAACTGTTTCGGATAAGAATAAAAATATCTCAGCTCTTTTCAGGTCTGATGACAGGCCCAAATAAGTTTGATTAGTTTTTAATATAATAATCGAGAGATATGGGTTTTATATAATAGAAGTGGAATATAAACCTACTATTCAAGGAGTTTTCTATATGCATCCAGTGACAAAGACTATCCTACAAAGATTAGGACTCGGGTTCGCCACCCTGCTTGTTGTTTCGATGATTATCTTTAGTTCGATCGAATTCTTACCTGGCGACTTTGGTGAAGCAATACTGGGGCAGGCCGCATTACCTGAAACTGTCGCAGCATTCCGTGCAGAGTTAGGTTTAGACCTTCCACTCCATGAACGTTATTTAGATTGGCTCGGTGGCATCATGACAGGTGACATGGGTAACTCTTTTTCAGGCAGAGGTGCATCGACTGGTGGAGACCGATCGCGTGCAGTGGTCGAGCTGATTGGACCCCGAATTGAAAACACACTATTTTTGGCATCTATGGCGGCCATTATTGCGGTACCACTGGCACTATTTTTGGGTGTCACCACAGCACTTTACCGCAACTCTATTTATGACCGTATGGTGAATGGGATTACGTTAACCACTATTTCATTTCCTGAGTTTTTTGTTGCTTACATACTAATACTGATTTTTTCATCCTTTTTCAAAGTGTTTCCTTCGTTGGCCAATATTTCTCAGGATGCCACCTTTTTAGAACAAGCTTATTTGTCAGCATTACCTGCAATTACCCTTACTTTGGTTATTGTTGCCCATATGATGCGAATGACGCGAGCCGCTATAATCAATTTAATGGCAAGCCCTTATATTGAAATGGCTGAGCTTAAAGGAATTTCAAAATCACAAATCATTATCAAACATGCCTTACCTAATGCCTGGGCACCAATTGTTAACGTCATCGCTTTCAATCTAGCTTATCTGGTGGTTGGCGTAGTAGTTGTTGAAGTTGTTTTTGTTTATCCCGGTGTCGGTCAGCTCATGGTCGATGCAGTAACCTCTCGTGACGTACCAGTCGTTCAAGGCTGTGCCATCATATTTGCAGCAACTTATATTTTGCTCAATTTGCTTGCCGACATCATATCGATAGCGACCAATCCACGTCTATTACACCCTCGATAAGGAGCTGAATAATGAGTAGTAATGATCAAGGTTATTCGGCGGCTAACGAAGTCAGTCAAATCAAATCACGAAGAACGCTGTCAGAGAATATTTGGCGCGGGCTAAAGACTGCACCGCCCACTGCAATATTTGGACTAACAGTTATAACTTTTTATCTAACAGTGGGTATTTTTGCACCTTTCTTGGCTCCTTATGGTGAAGCTGAAATTTTTGACATGGCGTATGCGCCTTGGGGTGGTGACTTTTTATTCGGCACTGATCAATTGGGTAGAGATATTCTTTCAAGATTAATTTATGGCGCTCGAAATACCATTGGTATTGCTGTGACTACGACTTTTCTTGCTTTTTTAATTGGTTGCTCTTTCGGTATAGCTGCCGCAATCAGTCAAAATTGGCTGGATCATTTGCTGAGTCGATCCGTTGACGTTCTAATGGCGATTCCCAGCTTAATATTCGCATTGATGTTGCTATCTATATTTGGATCGACCGCAATTAATATAATCTTTATTATTGCAGTACTCGACTCGACAAGAGTTTTTCGTATTACTCGCGCAGTCGCACTCAATGTTGTGGTGATGGATTATGTCGAAGCAGCAAAACTACGTGGCGAAGGCTTGGGCTGGATTATGCGTAAGGAAATCCTACCTAATATCATGCCACCACTAGTGGCCGAATTTGGTTTACGCTTTTGCTTTGTATTCTTAACGATTGCAGCACTTTCATTTCTCGGTGTTGGTATTCAGCCACCCACTGCAGACTGGGGGTCAATGGTGAGGGAAACTGCAGGTTTAATTCAGTTTGCAGAATATGACATTACTGCCGCATTAACGCCCATGTTACCCGCTGCAGCCATAGCGTTGCTTACCGTTGCCGTCAACTTTGTTGTTGACTGGTTCTTGCATAAAACCAGTGGCCTAAAGGACTGAGGTATATAGATCATGAGCAATCAAAATAAAGGCAAAAAAGGTGATGTCCTACTGGAAATGCGAGACATTGTTATTGATGGTTTTAGCGATGACAAATGGCACCCTATTATTAAAGGCGCAGATCTTGTCCTGAGGCGCGGTGAAGTTATGGGGATCATTGGTGAATCGGGTGCCGGTAAGTCAACGCTGGGACTCGCATCAATGGGCTTTGCTCGACCCGGTTGTGAGATACACGGCGGTACAATCAACTTTGATGGTATCGATTTGATTGCAGCAACTGAATCAGAACGCAGACAACTTCGTGGATCCCGTATTGCCTATGTTGCGCAATCAGCAGCAGCCTCATTTAATCCCGCTCACCGCCTAATTGATCAAACTATTGAGGCATGCCTCAGTCACGGCATTAGTTCTGAGGAAGAGGCAAGGTCTGACGCAAAACAATTGTTTGCCGACCTTCAATTACCACAGCCCAATACTATTGGTGATCGTTATCCTCATCAGGTGTCTGGTGGACAACTACAGCGAGTAATGACTGCAATGGCAATGTCTTCAAGGCCAGACCTGATTATTTTTGACGAACCCACCACCGCGTTAGACGTAACGACTCAGGTCGAAGTGCTTGCATCGATGCGCTTAATTGTTGAAAAGTACAACACGGCAGCAATTTATATTACCCACGACCTTGCTGTTGTGGCTCAAATGGCTGATGTCATTAAAGTGCTGCGGTATGGCGAAACTGTCGAGAATGCCGATACGCGTTCCATGCTTTCTAACCCTAAAAAAGAATACACGAAGTCTCTCTGGTCAGTGCGTTCGATTGAGAAAGAAGAAGCTATATCAAAAGATATCGTCCTTAAAGTTGATCGAGTTGACGCAGCCTATAGTGGTGGTATTAAAGTACTTGATAATATTTCGATTGACATTCCACGTGGTCAGACCATTGCTATTGTAGGAGAATCAGGCTCGGGGAAATCAACCACTGCTCGTGTTATGACAGGCCTATTGCCTCCATTAAAAGGCGCCGTCCTGTTTAACGGTAAGCCGTTACCACCGATGCTAAAAGATCGAAGTGTTGAACAACTCAAAAAAATTCAAATGATTTATCAGTCTGCTGATACCGCTATGAATCCAAGACACACTGTCCGTGATGTGATTGGTCGGCCCCTTGAGTTTTATCTAGGCCTAAAAGGAAAAGCCTTGGATGATCGTTTAGTCGAGCTCCTGAATCTTATTGAACTGGATGAAAGTTTTATTGATCGTCTACCTGCCGAAATGTCTGGTGGGCAGAAGCAGCGCGTTTGTATTGCTCGAGCGCTCGCTGCAGAGCCAGAGGTTATCATTTGTGATGAAGTAACTTCAGCACTCGACCAGATCGTCCAAAAAGGCATTTTGAGCTTATTACTCCGGTTACAAAAAGAGCTTGGTATTACCTATATTTTCATTACCCATGACATCGCCACTGTTAAGGCTATTTCAGATCAAATTGTCGTTATGTTCCAAGGCAAGGTGGTTGAACAAGGTATGAAAAGTGAAATCCTATCCCCCCCATTTTTAGATTATACTAATTTATTGCTGTCTTCAGTTCCTGAAATGGACCCAGATTGGTTAACTGGACTATTAGAGCAAAGAGAAAAGGCAGAACGGTTAAGTTAAGTCTTACCTAGCTGTTAAGGTAAATTTCAGGCAAAAAAAACCCCCCGATCTTACGATCGGAGGGTTAAAAAAGTCAAAACCTGAGGAGGAGGAAAGGGCTTTAACTTGTAGCCTACAAAAAGTAGCGAATCACGCTTCTTTTTGACAATCAACTCTGTTCGAGCCAATTTAAAATTTTCGCTTGTGCTTTAAGCAGAGTGAAATAATAGTGTTTTAACTGTTATAATAACAGTTACACTTTTCATTTAATTTGACCGATACAGTTATCTAAAAACCATGGCAGTCTTACCTTCTAAATCCAACTCGTTCAAATACGACCAAGTCTCGCGGCATATTAGCGGATTGATCGAAAAAGGGGAATTAAAACCAGGCGATAAGGCCCCTTCACTGCGAATATTGAGCAAACAACTCGGTGTTAGCATTTCAACTGTATCTCAAGCTTACCTTAACCTCGAGGATCAAGGTGTGCTAAATGCGAAACCTCAGTCTGGCTTTTTCATTAATACTATCGTTAACCCAAATAATAGCATTGCGAAAAAAACTAGTCCTGCGGGCAAGCCGCGCAAAGTTAAATTTGGTGATCTGTTTGAAGAAATTTTTATAAGTGCTAATAATCCTCGCATTGTTCCTTTTGGCACATCGAAGCCATCAATGGAATTCATGCCAGTTAAATCACTCACCCGGGCGACGCGCAGCATTATCAGCCGCTACCCAGAAAAGTGTATGGATTACTGCTTTCCACCGGGTGACCGAAAACTACGCGAACAAATTGCTCTGCAGTATGCCAATACCAATACAAGTGTATCGGCTGATGATATTATTGTTACTTCAGGTGCCACCGAAGCACTCTCATTAAGCATTCAGGCTGTTGCCAAACGTGGTGATATTATTGCCGTCGAAACACCCACGTATTTTTCAGTACTACGCTTAATCGAAAAAATGGGACTACTTGCCCTAGAAATTGAAACCGATCCAAAAACTGGCATGGAGCTAGATGCACTAGAAGACGCTTTTGAAACAATGGATATTCAAGCCGTACTCGCCTCTCCCAACATCAGCAACCCCCTTGGCTGCTTGATGCCTGAAGAAAAAAAACGTGCGCTAGTCAATCTACTGGCTGAGCGAGATGTACCACTCATCGAAGACGATGTTTACCGCGATGTCTATTTTGGTGAGCGATCACCTCGGTCCTCAAAATCTTATGACTTTAATGATATGGTTCTGAGCTGCTCCTCTTTTTCAAAGACACTGGCCCCGGGCTATCGCATTGGTTGGATAATACCTGGTCGTTATAAAACTAAAGTTATAGAGCTCAAACAAGCTACGTTTTCCGCAACCTCATCTATTAATCAATTCGCTATGGCCGAGTTTCTTAGTAGTGGTCAATATGATCGACACCTTGTTCGTTTACGTCAGTCGATGCGCGAGCAAGTTGAAAAAGGCCGGTTTTTAATATCAACTCACTTTCCTGAAGGCACCTTTATATCAATGCCACAGGGTGGTAATGTACTCTGGATAGAAATGCCACGTGGCTGTAATTGTATTGAAATTTTCAATCGAGCTTTGCAAAAGAACATTGGAGTAACACCTGGCATACTGTTTTCGTCGACTCGAAAATTTAAGAACCATTTACGTATTAACTGTGGTTTCCCTTGGAACGAAATTAACATTCAAGCAATTGTAACACTCGGAAAAATTGTTTCTGATGTCTTGGAGGAACAACGATCATAAATAATGTAAAGACAGGGAAAGTTGTGAGCACTCGTATCAAAGAAACACGTCAGCAAGCTCTAGAAATTCTTAAATCGAAATATGGTTATGACCAGTTCCGTTTTCAACAAGAAGATATTGTACAAACTCTGGTAAATGGTAAAGATGCTTTGGTTCTGATGCCAACGGGTGGCGGAAAATCACTTTGCTATCAAATCCCATCGCTGATTCGAGATGGTGTTGGTATTGTCATTTCGCCATTAATCGCTTTAATGCAGGACCAAGTCAATGCACTCAGTGCTCTCGGTATTCGTGCCGCTTTTCTAAACTCTACACTCGATCACTATGAACGTATCAAAGTAGAGCAGCAGCTGCTCAATAACCAGCTCGACTTGCTATATATTTCACCCGAGCGACTCAACACCACCTCTTTTTTATCTCTTCTTAATCGCTCTACCATTGCACTCTTTGCGATAGACGAAGCCCATTGCGTGTCTCAATGGGGCCATGATTTTCGAAGTGACTATATGCAGTTACAACAGCTGCATGAACGATTTCCAAACGTACCACGGATTGCGCTTACCGCTACTGCTGATCAACGTACTAGAAACGAAATTGTTCAGCAGCTTGGCCTGCAATCAGCTCGCGTTTTTCTGCACAGTTTTGATCGTCCCAACATTTTTTATCGGATCAGCGAAGGTGAAAGCAACCGCGATAGATTGTGGCAATTTATTCAGGCCAACCACCTGTTAGACGCTGGTATTATTTATTGCTTGTCGCGCAAACGAGTGGACACGATCGCCGACTGGTTAAGTAAAAAAGGTTGCGTTGCCTTGCCCTACCATGCCGGTATGAGCACCAAGCAACGTGCCATCAATCAGCATCGTTTCTTAGTTGAAGAAGCAGTAGTTATCGTCGCAACAATTGCCTTTGGCATGGGCATCGATAAACCTGATGTGCGTTACGTTGCACACTTGTGTTTACCCAAAACCATTGAAGCTTACTATCAGGAAACTGGCCGCGCAGGACGTGACGGACAACCCGCTAATGCTTGGCTAGCCTACGGTATGCAAGATGTTATTAGCATGCGGCAGATGGGCCAGCAAAGTGACGGCAACGAGAATCACAAGCTCAACCTGCACCAAAAGCTAGAATCGATGCTCGGTCTATGCGAACAAGTCACCTGTCGTAGACAAACGCTACTCGCTTACTTTGATGAGACGCGAGATCAACCCTGCGGCCATTGCGATACCTGTATTAATCCGCCGCCTACTTGGGACGCAACTGAGGCCGCGCGTATGGCTTTGTCTTGTGTCTACCGAACCGGTCAGCGATTTGGTGTTAGCTATTTAGTTGATGTCCTAATTGGCAAGCCTCACGATAGAATTGAACACAATGGTCACGATAAAATTAGCACTTGGAATATCGGTAATGAGTTGTCCGCAGCAGAATGGCGCAGCTTGTACCGACAATTACTGGTCTACTCGTACGTCGAGAGCGACCCCGATTTGCACGGCGGCCTAAAACTAACTCAACTAGCCAAACCTCTGCTCAGTGGTGGTGAGACATTAATGCTGCGCAAAGTAGAGCCTCGCATTAAAAAATCAGGTTTAAAAACAGCAAGAACTGCACCAGAAGTAGCAGATCAACCGCTGTTCAATGCATTACGAGCCCTGAGAAAATCGATTGCAGACGAGGACTCTATTCCTCCTTATGTCATTTTTCATGACAAAACATTGGTTGAAATGGTGTCAGTACAGCCGACTAGTTTAACTGAAATGGCCAGCATTAGTGGCGTTGGGGACAAGAAGCTTGATAAGTATGGGGCAGAATTTTTGGGCGTTATTCGAGATCACCATGCCAACCTATAGAGAAACGGACGTTCCCCCATCTTATCAACTCTGAAATACTCTGAATTACAATTTTAGCGCCAACCGCCCTTGGCTCAACATAAAAGTCGTTAACTCTAGTTAAGGTTTAACCCAGACGATATTTGGAACAACTCAGTCACACCCCTGCGTTTCAATCCAATTCAAAGCATTGCCAACAACCACTACACTACCAGAAACAATTAAACTGCCAACCGGTAGAATAACGCCATAAGCCACCAGACAGACTGCCAAATCTTCGGGCGTGCCGCCTCGGCAAGATATTCCTGTGTTAATTTCGTCTTTACTCAAAATCAACTTTTTAGTCAAAACGTCACAATCATCACTAAAATTAGGATCAACAGATTCTTGTGCAACAAACACACAGGATGCCAACAGTATCATCAGCACGGCTAGGCACAGCCTTTTTCTGATGTTCCCTGTATGGGTAGAATTATTAAACTTTTTCCCCACATTATTCACGAAGCAACTCAACTGCTTCACTTAATTCAAACCAATCATCCTCACTTTTATGGAAATCAATACTAACTTGCTTTTGCTCAGCTAGCGTTTTGGTTAGCTCAGCTTTTTGTGCTTCCTGATAAATCGATGGATTAGCCAATGTTAACTCTAACGCCTGTTTTTGAGATGACAATTTTTCCATTGCCGCTTCAAGCTGTTTGATTTGATTAAACTTATTCTGATGAAGCTTGCGAAAATCAGCTTCCTGTTTTTTTTGTTGCTTGCGTGAAGCGGTCCCTTCAACGACTGCGACTGTGTTTGCATCGATTGTCATGCGTGATTTTCGAGTCGCTAACCAGCGGGGGTAGTCGTCAATGCCATCATCAAAAGAGTCAACCTTGCCATCATCTACCAGCCACAAGTCATCGCAAACACTGCGTAATAAATGGCGATCATGAGAAACAAGAATGACACTGCCTTCGAAACCCTGCAACGCTTGATTCAATGCCAAACGCATTTCTAGATCGAGATGATTGGTTGGCTCATCGAGTAAAATCAGATTTGGACCTGTCTCTTATACACATCTGACGCT
>CAJXUC010000039.1 GCA_913061315.1 uncultured Gammaproteobacteria bacterium
CTATTATTACCTACATAGTGTATTAATGATTATCTATAGTCAAAGGATTGACTATAGATGATGTATCAGAGGTTTCTTTAGACATTACAGTTGCCTCTAAGGCACACCAACCCTTGGATTCAGTTATTTAACATTCGACGCCTGAAGCGGTCTCAATACACTACCCTGTGATATTTCATTTAGAACGCTAACGGAGCAAACGTTTCAGTGAGTGTTGATTTACGATTAGAGTGTGTTAATGGTATCTTTTGGGGTTTCGATCAATGTCTTATTTGTATCCGTGAGTCATCTTCACAGGAGACTACTCACTCGTAACTATCAAGCTTGTAATATCCGACTTTAATATTTTTACCCACTGTAAGCGGGTATGGCGGGTCAAAAGTCTAAGGTCTGCATACCCAGTGAACGACCCGGTAGCCACATTTTTATATCCACAAAATGGAGCGTTTTGATATTGGAACTAATTTTTAATCAATTTCTATTGAAATTATTTGTTGGTATATTTGTTGGTATATTCAATAATTAGGATGCAATATATTGATCCGATCCTCCTTACTATGAACCAACAGTCTATTTTAGAAAAACCTCATGGTCCTAGAGTATGTTTTGACTGTTTTAAACAGAGATCAATTCAACTTTATTCAATTGCTAATTTTCTTTAAAAAACTAATGCTGTGTTTGCTATTGCTTTGACTATAAAAAAATCAAATAACGTCCATTAAAAAATTGTATTCCAGAAAAACCTTAATCACTAGTTAAAAAGATGTCTTATCAACTTCCAAAATAATGCCCCGCCTGTGTGGACACTATTTTCTGAATCAATACTGACTTTTAAACCAAGGCATTGCTTCCTAGTAAAGCGTAATACTTTGGAGTTCAAATATATCCGGTAAGACTGAGTCGAACGTTTTGGGATCGGTATTTTTACGCAGCGCGTATAGCGCCATTATTCCCTTCCATGCGGCTAAACAATTTTCTGCGATGGGTACAACTTTACTCTTAGTTTCAGAATTTAATACGAATAGTTGTTCAAATATTGCTATAGGATCTTGGCATTTCTGATGACGATAAAGCACGTTCATAGAAGTTGCTACTGCCATAAAATAATCGCCCTCATCAATTTTTTCGAAGGTGTTAGGGTTAAAGAGGTAACAGCCGTATTGATCATAAAAGTCAAAAAATTCTTTTAAGTAAGTATTTGATCCCGTATTTTTATCTTCCGGTAGCACGTAACTCAAGCTTACTTCTGGGTGCTCTTCAGCAACGATTATGCCCGTAATTTTTTCTGGTATACCAACGGCATCAAGCACAGCATTAATGTCCCTTATAATGTCCGCTTCTGATCTATCTCCCAAAGTACCTTGGGTCATACTAGTGGGAATTATTTCTATATCTGGCTCCATGTTGGCAGTCAAACTTTCTGTTTCTTTTGTCATGCTTTAGTGTCCTTGTACTTGAGACTGGTTTAAATGATAGCGTTCCTCAATCTATTGAGGAAACACAATGTATTGCGAATGAATTGTTTTTTAAATGCATTTATGGCTCATGCTAAAACTGGTCATTTATTGGGATGGAACACCTGCCACAGTCAGTAAAACCCATCGGATACTTCACTTTAGTTATTATACTCAAACAGGCCTAGATTTATATTAAGCCTAAATTAAACTTCAAGAATCTACCTCAATCGGTTGGCGTCATTTTATTCAAAACTTATATCTAGGTACGTCACAAGGCCATCTAAATCACTTTCTATATCAGACCCAATCGTACTCGCTGTTAAGTTAGCTAATGAGAGACTCATGGTTGTACTCGTGATCTCAGGATAACTAATTGTGAATGTATACATATTTTTGGGGTGTTTTGCCGACCTAAAGTGCAGCCCATTTAAAGGCACTACACCTATGTTATATTCTTTCAATAAACGTTGAATTTGTGATACGTGTGGCGCTTTACATTTAAAGGACACAACCGTTTTAACATGTTCCATTGAGAACCTCTTTCAATTATTTATGAGTCTAATCCTATCCTATTCTCAGCACTAGCAGGATCATTTTAGAACTTTATATGATCAAAAGGTTAATATTCTGGTTTGTATCTGTCTAGACTGACCTGAATAGTATTGAACACCATTAATAAAAGATGGGTCCAAGTCATTAATTTTAAGGTTCCAACGCTAATGACTGAAACAGTTTTATGTCCATTCTAATTAATCTAGAAAAGTGGATCTGCCTCAAACTCAAGATAACAACCAAATTCATTAATGGACAAAAATGTGGACTAAGGCAAGTTAATCAGATAGTTGAGTGATCGTTTGGGCATCGGTGGTAATTCTGCCTTCTTGGAATCACCCTTAAAGCAACTCCGTAGGCATAAGGCCCAAATACGGTCTTTTGACGATCGATTTAAACAACGTACTTCTGCCGCACATAAAACGCCACTAGAGAATAAAGACGTTAACTTTCCGACATCCACTTCGATTTGAACTGAGTGAACTGAGGATAACTGGATATTTGACTTCACTTAATTGACCTCGCTTATTTTTTTGATACTTTTATTGCCCGCTTATTGGGACAATTACTGCAATTATTTTTACATTTTTTTGTTTTTTCTATTGCTAAAGCATTTGCCCATTGCGTCTTAGGGTATTGAACACTCAACAATTTACTATCCTCACCAATCATGTTGTTAAATCTCATGTAGTAAAAGAAATCTAAATCTACATGATAATCATTCGCATTAAAAGAGATATTTGAATTTATCCTTGAAGTGTTCTTTTGAAAAGTCGCGAATGACTATAAAAACGGCGAGAACACAACATTACCCTATTTGTAAGACAAATTAATACACGCTAAAATATCAACCTAATATTGAAAATCTATTCCCAGTTGAAACGAGCTATAAAAGTTTAAAATTACTGGCATCTCAATCCTGTTATCTAGATGAGGCCTTACCTTGGCGAATAAACTCCTGAGCATCTCTCGGCGTACGCGTTCTACCGTATATACCGACCGAGTAGAATCAACCAACATTAAAGCCTATACCGTTTACAACCATATGTTACTGCCTACTGAGTTTGAATCATTGGAGGCAGACTATTGGCATTTGTGTGAGCATGTTCAAGTTTGGGATGTATCCGTAGAGCGTCAGGTTCAAATAACAGGCCCCGATAGTAATCGTTTAGTCCAATTAATGACTCCCCGTGACATCAGCAAAGCCGTCGTAGGTCAAGGCCTTTATGCACCTTTGTGCGATGTTGACGGGGGTATCATTAATGATCCAATAGCCATTAAACATTCAGATAACTGTTGGTGGCTTTCAATTGCTGATAGCGACGTCAAACTTTGGGCAAAAGGTTTGGCAACCGGTTTTGGATTAGACGTCAAGGTAACGGAACCTGATGTTTCGCCTTTAGCCGTACAAGGACCCAAGGCTGAGGCACTCGTGGCTCGTGTATTTGGCGAATCCGTTCGTGACATACGATTCTTTCATGGAAAAATGCTGGATTTCCAAGGTACAGAAATGTACGTCGCTCGCTCTGGCTGGAGCAAACAAGGTGGATTTGAAATCTATTTAAACAATCCTGACCTTGCTCATGCTTTGTGGGATGAGCTCTTTGAAAAAGGACACGACTTACAAGTCAGAGCAGGTTGTCCTAATGCAGTTGAACGGCTTGAGAGCGGTTTATTGTCTTATGGTAACGATATTGATGATTCCAATAATCCATTTGAATGTGGGCTAGATCAATACATTAAACTGGATGCAAATATTGACTCACTCAGCTTGCCCGCCTTGCGTGCCCTTGCAGGGAAACAGAGTCAACAACTGGTTGGTTTAATATTTGATCAAACGATGGACTTTAAAAACAAAAAAGTCAGTTATAATGATCAAATCGTTGGTGAGGTCACCTCAAATATTTGGTCACCACGCTTCAAAAAGCACTTGGCTTTTGCAATGATGCAAAGCGAGTATTTGAGCAATCAGTCGGCGATAGAAATCAATGGCATAATCGGTATTATTACTGACCTGCCCTTTAGCCAAAAAGTGTTGCAACCTTAAACAAATAACATGGGATAAAAGAGACCCTTAGTATGAGCCGATCCTCCTACCTCAAGCCAGACACAATTGCTTTACACAGTGGTTACACCCCCGAAAGCGACCATGGGTCACGTGCCGTCCCTATTTATCAAACAACTTCTTACGTGTTTGAAAGTGTTAGTGATGCCTCTTCGTTATTTAATGTTGAGCAAGGAGGCCATATTTACAGCCGAATCACTAATCCAACGGTTGCCGTGCTGGAGCAAAGGATCGCGGCATTAGAAGGTGGCTCGGGTGCTATTTGTACCGCATCGGGCATGAGTGCATTATTTACGACCTTTATTACGCTCTGCTCTGCCGGTGATCATATTGTTTCATCTGCGCAAATATATGGATCAACTGCCACCCTGCTTCGTCATACCTTAAAGCGCCTGAATATTGACTGTAGTTTCATTTCAATCAATGATGAACAGGCTTTGCGTGAGGCGATTCGACCCAACACTAAATTAGTGTTTTGTGAGTCAATCGGTAACCCGGGTCTAGAAGTGGCAGATTTACCTCAAATCAGTCAAATCGCCAACGACATGGGCGTACCTGTTGTGGTCGATGCAACCTTTGCTACTCCTAGTTTGTGCCGGCCTATTGATCACGGTGCCAATGTGGTGGTCCATTCAGTGACCAAATGGATGGGAGGACATGGTGTTGCCGTTGGTGGTGCCATTGTTGATGGTGGACAATTTGACTGGGCGGCCAGCGGCCGATTCCCAGAGTTAACAGAACCCTATGCACCTTTTCATGGTATTCGTTTCTGGGAAGAGTACGGACCGTCTGCTTTGGCAATGAAAATTCGAGCTGAGTCGATGCGTGATATTGGCGCAGCTTTAAGTCCACACAGTGCTTTTTTAATTTTGCAAGGCATCGAAACACTCAGCTTACGCATGAAACAACACGTTGCCAATGCTAAGCAAATGACCGATTGGTTACAAACTCAAGAAGATGCCTTGTGGGTTAATCATCCTGATATGGAATCTAATTCAAGTCATAAAATTGCAGCGAAGTTGTTCCCAAATGGTGCCGGTTCAATGGTTTGTTTTGGCGTTGTTGGTGGGAGAGCTGGCGGTGCTGCTTTTATCGATGCGCTGCAATTGGCCTCTAACTTGGCAAACGTCGGAGACTCCCGTACGTTGGTATTGCACCCAGGTAGCACGACGCATTCACGATTAACACCCGAAGGTATGATGGCCGCTGGAATCAGTGAAGATTTAATTCGAGTCTCTGTTGGTATTGAAGATATTGCAGATATAAAAGCCGACTTTGCACGTGGTTTAAGAGCCGCGAAGCGTGCAGCTGAGGCACAATAATGGAATTCACAGTCAGGGGCACAAAGACTTATGCGGCTACTGGTGGTAAGGATTTTGATAATAATCTTGAAACCCTAGTTTTCCTTCATGGAACCGGCTTGGATCACCGGTGTTGGGCACTACAAACTCGGTGGTTTGCTTATAATGGCTACTCTGTTTTTGCACCTGACTTTCCAGGCCATAGCCTGTCCGAAGGCACTCCGTTATCCAGTATTGAAGATATGGCCCATTGGTTGATCGAAGCCCTTGCAGCAACTGGTATCAAGAAAGCCCATATCGTTGGTCATTCTCAGGGCTTTCTTTGTGCATTGGAACTTGCGCGGCAAGCACCAGAACGGGTGGCGTCTCTCATTGGTATTGGAACGGCTGCTGCTATTCCTGTTAATCCGGCACTCATTGAAGCGGCACAAAGGTCTTCGGCTGAGGCAGCTAACATGCTAATACAGTGGGGTTTTGGTCATAAAGCACACATGGGTATTAGTGCTGTACCTGGTATGCAACCCATCGCAATAGGTCGTCAAATCATGGCTGAAAACCCTGTTGAGGCAGACCTTCGAGCCTGTGCAAGCTACACATCTGGCGAGCAAGCTGCCGCTGAAATTTTAGTTCCTTGCCACTTGATACTAGCGAATCAAGATAAATTAACGCCTTTAAAAGCAGGTTTGGCACTCGCTAAACAATTAAATGCCAACCACTCCATTATCGACGGTTATGGCCACATGCTCCCCATTGAAGCACCTAAACAGTGTTTACAGGCATTACGCAACATTATTACTTCGTAAAATAATCACTTTATCTCAACAAACACAGTAATACACAGAGACCAGTAAAATGTTCAAAAAAGTAGCAGTGATTGGTGCAGGCACCATGGGTGCAGGCATAGCAGGACAAGTTGCCAACGCAGGTATCGAAGTCTGGCTGCTGGATTTACCGACCGGTAACCAAGGCGATGACAACCCAAATGCACTCGCCGAACGAGGTCTTGAACGCCTTCGGGATCCAGATCAACCTGGACTTATCAGTGAAGAAGCAGAATCCTTTATCCATTTGGGCAATACACGTGATGATTTCAATCAGCTGGCTGATTGCGACTGGGTGGCTGAGGCGGTAGTTGAACGGTTGGATATTAAGAAGGCCCTCTACAAGCGTCTGGATGAAACTTGTCATGAAACGGTTATTATTTCTTCTAATACATCGACAATCCCAATTAGCCTATTAGTTGAGGATATGCCTGCATCTTTCTGCCAACGCTTTGCGATTACGCATTTTTTCAATCCTGTTCGCTTTATGAGATTATTGGAATTAGTGCGCGGTAAAGATACTGATCCTGCAATCATGGTAACGCTGGCTAGCTTTTGCGAACAGCAACTCGGCAAAGGTGTTGTGCAATGTCTTGACACTCCAGGCTTCCTAGGTAATCGAGTCGGTGTTTTTGCAATCCAGTGCGCTTTGCATGCGGCTTTTGACCTTGGCTTAAAACCCTTAGAAGCAGATGCGTTGTTCGGTCGTCCAATGGGCATTCCAAAAACAGGTGTATTTGGTCTTTATGATTTAATTGGCATCGATTTAATGTCTGATGTTGTTCAAAGTTTGGTGAATATTCTCCCCGCTGAGGATGTCTTTCATCACGAAGCAGCCCAGATTTCAATGATGACCCATATGATCAAAAACGGGCAAACGGGCAACAAAAAAGGGCTTGGCTTTTACCGGGATGCAGATACAGGTCGTGAAGTACTCGATTTGAAAGAACTGACCTATGGCCCAGCACCTCGATTGAACTTAACACTGGCCGAAAAAGCTGAACAACAGGGCGTTAAGCACCTACTTAACGATAATGGTGTTCATGGTCAATTTGCTTGGCGTGTCTTATCTAGGTCACTGTGTTACGCAGCGTCACTCATACCTGAAGTTGGTAATAGCCCCATTGGCATAGACGATGCTATGAAGCTTGGCTACAACTGGATTAAAGGCCCGTTCGAACTACTTGATGACATTGGTCTTGATTATTTCATCAACCGACTCGAAACAGACAACGTCGATGTCCCTGCTTTTCTGTTAGAAGCGCGTGGTTCAAGTTTCTACCGGGTACATCAAGGGGAGTTACAATGTCGACTCATTGGTGGCCAATGGCAAACTATTCAGCGTGATGAAGGTGTGATTCGATTCACTGAAAAACGCCAAACTATTCAGCCCGTTAACAGTTGCGCAGTCGCTAGTTGGTACGACCTTGATAATATTGCGATGGTTGAATTTCATAGCAAAGCAAATGCGTTAGATGCAGAGTCTATGGCAATATTAGCCGATGCAATTGATGACGTAGAGTCCAATAATATGCGCGGTCTGGTTATTCATAATGATGCCCAACATTTTTCTTGTGGCGTCAACCTGCAAGCTGTTCGAGGCTTCTTCCGCAAAGAAGATATGGATGGCTTAGATCAATTTCTGGCCCAGTTTCAACAAACGGTGCACCGTATGGCGCATATTCAAGCCCCGGTCGTTGCTGCACCAGCTGGACTTTCAATCGGCGGTGGTTTTGAGGTGGTTTTACACGCCAAACAGGTTATCTGTCACGCCAACTCAACCATGGGACTAGTCGAGTCTTTAGTCGGTGTTGTGCCGGGTGGGGGTGGCTGTAAAGAAACCTTGTATCGTTGGATTGAGTTACTTCAATGTAGTGAGGATATCACTAAGGCCAGCTGGAAGGCTTTTATGAATCTTGGTTATGGCAAAACCTCTACCTCGCCTATCATCGCAAAGAAGAATGCCATGTTACGCTCTAATGATCGTTTTTTAATCAACCGAGATCGCCTATTACCCGACGCTATTACCGCCATCAATGATGCTTCAGAACAAGCATTATTTATCCGCCCTAACCTCTCAATGCCCGGTGCTACTGTGTTTAAAGAGATGACAGAATGGTTAGCTAAAAATAGAGACAAGGGCTTTTTTACACCACATGATGTTGTGGTAGGTACTGAAATGGCGCGTATTGTTACGGGTGGTGAAATCGAACCTGGCACAGTTTGGAGTGAACAAGATTTATATGATGCAGAGCGTCGTTCTTTTATCCGTCTGGTATCAGGTGAAGCGACCAGACTTCGCATTGAGACGATGTTAGAAAACGGTTCGCCCATTAGAAATTGATAACTAATTTAATTAGTAGATAATAAATATAAAAGCGATAATTAGAAGGAGATCAACATGACCATTGAGTATGATCAATTACCAACAAATGCAGCCAATTTTGTTGCTCTCACGCCGCTTTCGTTTTTGCAACGAACGGCGGATATCTATCCCCAGCGCGAATCCTTAATTTATAATGATCGCCGTTATACCTGGTCGCAAACCCGTGCAAGATGCACACGTATTGCATCCAGTATTGCGAGCCGCGGATTGGGTAAAAATGACACTGTCTCTGTCTTTGCCTTCAACACGCCTGAAATGTTTGAAGCTCATTTCGCAGTACCTATGTCAGGCGCTGTACTCAACACGATCAATACTCGACTTGACGCCTTAACCGTGTCCTACATTATTGATCATGGTGAAGCCAAACTGTTTATTGTTGATCGCCAACTTTGGCCAGTCCTCGAGGCTGCACTTGAAACATCAACATTGCAGCCTGAAATTATCATTATTGATGATCCAGATGCGACTGAAAAGCCATCACTGCCCACAGAGCGTGAATTCAGTTATTACGAAGATCTTGTCGAACAGGGTGATGAAACCTTTGTCTGGCGTCAACCAGAAGATGAATGGCAAGCTCTGTCTCTTAATTACACGTCGGGCACTACGGGCCGACCTAAGGGTGTGGTTTATCATCATCGGGGGTCTTATTTGATGAGCATGGGCACCGTTGTTTCCTGGGCCTTGCCACAACACCCAAGATATTTATACACCGTCCCTATGTTTCATTGCAACGGCTGGGGTCATGCTTGGACTATGACGGCAGTGGCTGGCACCATTATTTGCATGCGTGCATTTGCTCCCAAATTGTTATTTGATCTTGTTGATGAACACAAGGTCACTCATTTTGGAGGTGCGCCAATCATTTTGAATATGTTAGCAAATGCACCAAAGAGTGATCAAAAGACATTTGGTCGGACCATTCAAGTGATGACAGCAGGCGCCCCACCACCCTCAAAAGTGTTAGAAAGTATGACCCAATTTGGCTTTAATATTATGCATGTTTATGGCTTAACTGAAAGTTACGGGCACATTTTACAATCGTCTGCCCAAGAAAGTTGGAAAAAAGAGAGCATAGAAACTCAGGCAGAATTAAAGTCGCGGCAAGGTGTACGCTTTGCCATGACAGAGGCCGTTGAAGTAGTCAACCCTGACACTGGAAAATCAGTCCCAGCCGATGCTGAAACCGTTGGCGAAATAATGATTCGGGGAAACACCACCATGAAAGGCTACTTAAAAGATAAAGAGGCTACCCAAAATGCATTTCGAGATGGCTGGTTTGTTAGTGGTGACCTTGCTGTCATTCACCCTGATGGCTATATACAAATAAAAGATCGAGCAAAAGACATCATAATATCGGGTGGTGAAAACATATCATCAGTAGAAATTGAAGCCATACTATACAAGCATCTTGCCGTGGGTGAAGCCGCCGTGGTTGCTCTAGCCGATGATAAGTGGGGAGAAGTACCGTGCGCCTTTGTAGAATTAAAAGTTGGCTGCGACGCCACTGAAACAGAATTAATAGCATTCTGTACTAACCATATGGCCCGGTTTAAAAGACCCAAGCGGGTTATTTTTGGAGATTTACCTAAAACAGCTACCGGCAAAATTCAGAAAAACATATTACGTGAAGCGGCTAAAGCGTTGCCAGTAAGCTAGGTTATGGGATAACAGTTTATTCTTAAGGGCCTAAAAACTAGGGTAGATTGTCAAAAACTAGAGCTTAAACTGCTTTATCGCTAAAGCAGTTATCGTTAATGAAACCTTCATCCCCCAATATAAGACATTTCGACTTTTTTCATCCGTGCCGTTTCTTCCGTACGAATTTCTGAATACTGGTCATCACGTTGGCTCCAAATTAACCCCACGGCGTCAGCGATTTCTTTATCGCTTTTACCTGACCGCATGAGCACACGTAAATCATGACCCGATTGCGAAAACAGGCAGGTGTATAGCTTGCCATCAGTCGATAGTCGAGTACGGTTACAGCTAGAACAAAAGGCTTGTGTCACGCTGGAGATAACACCAATTTCGCCACTGCCATCTGCGTAGGTCCAGCGCTCAGCCACTTCACCCGTGTAATTAGATTTTGCTTCAACAATTGGCATCTCTGCGTTGATCATGTGTACAATCTCAGCAGACGGCACGACATCGTCCATACACCAGCCGTTAGAGGATCCGACGTCCATGAATTCGATGAAACGCACAATGTGTCCACTGCCTTTAAAGTGCCGAGCCATTGCCACTACGTCCTTATCGTTAACACCTTTCTGGACCACCATATTGATTTTAATGGACTTAAAGCCAACCTTGTGCGCGGCTTCGATGCCCTTTAACACTTCGGCCACTGAATAATCGACATCGTTCATTGCACAAAATGTAGTTTCATCAAGTGAATCAAGTGAGACCGTGACACGATTTAATCCAGCATCTTTAAGCACTTGGGCTTTCTTAAAAAGTAGCGAGGCATTGGTTGTCAGCGCTATATCTAAAGGTTTATCGTCTATGGTCTTGATCGTGCTAAGCATTTGAATCAAGACATCAATGTTTTTTCGCAGTAGGGGTTCACCACCAGTAAGGCGAATTTTTTCAACACCATGTGCAGCAAACAGGGTTGCCATACGTGTAATTTCGTCAAAATTTAAAAGATCAGTTTGTGGTAAGAAAAGGTAGTCCTTGCCAAATACTGACTTGGGCATGCAATAGGTGCAACGAAAGTTACAGCGGTCCGTAACAGAAATACGCAGATCACGTAAAACCCTACCTCGCGTATCGCTGAAAAAAGGCGTGTGGGCTGAAGTACTGGAGGTAACTGATTTGCTGCTGGCTTCACGCTGGTCAACAATATTAATTATCTTGGTTGTCATGGTGGCCTCTAACTAATTTTTTAACACACGATGTTTGGCAATGGTAAACACTTTTTTATGCATTGTGACATGGATTGGGAACTCTGCCGATATTAGATTCAATTAATGTCAAAATCTTTAAGCTTTGCGTTATCCAAGCTATTTAGAGCGTTATACAATAATTATGTCAAATCTAAAATGTACGCAAATAGAACCCATTTTTTTAGATTATCTGGTTATTCCAATCAAATAGTAGCCCAAGAGAAATCATTGTGATTGCTCCTCATGATGAGCAACTCAAATGCGACACACCACCAAGCTCATAGAACTCACTCGGCTTCAAATGATAGTATTTTTCCTCCACAACTTCCGACTGTTCAGCGTAGGGCTCTGTCATAACTGCCTGCAGTTCCCTAATTAATTCGTAGCGTCTAGAGGCCGCTTGCTGATAAGCCGGTACAACAAACCACTCTCGTAAACTGTATTTTGGGTTGACGAGTTTCATCTGCCTAGAAAGCGCTTCGTGAGATTGCGACACAGCAACTTTCACATTGGTCAAAGATGTATTGTTACTGTTAATAACTGCTTTCCATTTTGTGAACCACTCTGACCAACGGTTGTTCAATGCATCAGATTCAGTCTGAGACGCAGATCCCATTAACGAATTGACGCCCTGATAAAAACTCTTTTTAAGTGACTCAATATCATTGGGTAAACTTGAGAGCTCACGGAAGAAAATAGTGTAGTCAACCGATGTTTGCTCCATAAGCGCTTCAAGCTCTCTAAACAATGTCGAGTAAAAAATACCCGTTCCCATTTTTGCAGCCCACATTTGTTCCATTTGCGCTTCCATCATGGCTGAAAAACCGCTTCGAATTTCATCGAGCTGTAACAGCAAGTCTGGATGTGCTGTTACAAGAGGTCGCAAAGCGGTCCAAAACGCATGAAAGTTACGTTCTGCTGCTTCTGGTTGGTTCATAAATGAGAAGTGTTCTCCACCACCTGTCCATGGCTGAAAGTGCGGGTTAAACTCATCACAGAAGCCAAAAGGTCCATAGTCAAGTGTAAAGCCGCCAGCAGCACAATTGTCGCTGTTAAAATTTCCTTGGCAATAGCCAACACGGATCCAGTTTGCGATCAATGAGGTAAGTCGACTGCGGAACTCACCTGCAAGCAACACTACTTTTTCGGGGGTGGTTAATGTCTGGTCAATAACGTCCCCATAGTCGCGAACGATTAAGTGCAACACTATTTTTTCTAGCTCTTCCATCGCTTTTGGGTGTTCCATCTTGCGAGCACGACGACTAAACAGTTCGATTTGACCGACCCGAATAAATGATGATGCAACCCGTGTCGAAATCGCAACGGGCTCCAACATAAGCACGTCCGGATCTTTTGAACGGGAGCCCGCTTGATACCACGGCCGTTTAACCTGTTCCGTTTTCGAAACGTACAAACTCAAAGAGCGCGACGTTGGTACACCGAGCGCTTGCATGTGTTCCTGTGCCAGAAACTCACGAATACTCGACCGCAAGACTGCACGTCCGTCTGCGCCACGACAATAGGGAGTTCGGCCACCGCCTTTAAGTTGCATTTCCCAACGTTGTCCGCCTATGACTGCTTCAAGTACGGAAACAGCTCGGCCGTCACCATATCCATTGCCGGTCTGGAACGGACACTGCTGGTAGTATTCTCTGCCAAAAATAGACAGTGCATAACCACAGGCCCAACCAACCTTGCGCATTGGATCTGGAACCTGCGAGATGTCACCAGAGAATATACGAACAAAATCATCCGACTGTGCCATTGCTTCAGCAAGGCCAAGTTCACGAAAAAGATTTTTACTGTGTGCAATGTACTCGGGGTCTTTAATTGGCGTTGGGTTGACGGGAACATAGTGTCCGGTAAAAACTTGCCGTGGTAGATGATCAGCCCCATTTTCTTTCGCATCTGGATCACAGTTAAGCGTGTCCATAAGCGAGTAATCTACCAACTTTGCGAGATCCTCGATCGTTGCAATAGGTGAAAATATTTCTGGGGTCGTTTGATTTGTCATATAGCGACTCGTGCTGCTGAGGTAATGTGTTTATAAAAATGGTATTGGATATTATGTCTAAAGCACTGACAGTCGTTCTTTCATCCAATTAATTAATCCACCCTGAAGTAAGAACTCAACTTGGCGTGGTGACAGGTCATGGCGCATCGAAAATTTCTGATCTCGGGTGACGTTTTCAACCACCAAATCTCCCCCCGTTGTCAGCGTGCGCCTTAGATCTGATAAGCGTAATGTATCACTCGCCTGGAGACAGTCATAATCCGTTAGATCAGTAAAGGTGAGTGGTAAAACGCCAAAATTGATTAAGTTTTGCGCATGAATCCTTGCAAAACCCTTGGAAAAAACGGCTCGGAGTCCAAGATACTGAGGACCTAATGCAGCGTGTTCACGACTCGAACCCTGCCCATAATTGCTGCCCCCTACAACTATGTGGCCGGCTACCTGTTTAGCTCGTTCAACGTAAGTAGGGTCGAGCCTATCGAAAGAAAACTCAGCAATCAAGGGGATATTACTTCGAAATGGCAACACACGTAAACCAGGCGGCATGATCTCATCAGTAGAAATGTCATTCTCTAACTTTAACAAAATCGGGACTTCAATCTCATCTGGCAATGGCTCAAAAGTTGGCAATGAAGCAATGTTTGGGCCTTTCACAAGTTCCACTTGTTGAGCTTCTTTTTGAGGTAATGGTGGCATAAACATGGCACGATTAATCATTGGCTGATCTGGATCTAAAATAACAGGATAAGGGATATCCAGTGTTCGAGGATCGGTGATCACACCCGTAAGTGCCGAAGCAGTGGCAGTCTCTGGACTGACAAGGCAAACTTTGTCTTCACGCGTACCAGAACGACCTGGAAAGTTGCGCGGCACGGTGCGCAAAGAAAGTTCATTGGTTGCCGGAGCCTGACCCATACCGATACAGCCATTACAACCGGCCTGATGTAACCGAGCTCCAGCGTGCAACAAATGAGCTATGTATCCGTCACGCACTAAGGTTTCGAGCTGTGCTCTGGATGTCGGGTTAATATCAAACGAGACGCGATCATTCACTTGCCGGCGTTCCACCATTTTGGCAGACATAGCGAAATCTCGAAAACCTGGGTTAGCAGAAGAACCAATGTAAGTCTGGTAAATTGGTTCTCCTGCAACTTCGCTAACAGGGCGAACATTTCCTGGGCTGGACGGCATGGCGATCAGCGGCACTAGCGTGTCCAAGTCAATCTCATCATGAACATCATAACTCGCACCAAAATCTGCTATCAATTCGACCCAATCATCTTCCCGCTGCCAGGCCTGTAGAAAACGACGAACCTCTTGATCAGATGGAAAAACAGTCGTTGTCGCACCAAGTTCGGCACCCATGTTTGCAATCACATGACGATCCATGGCACTCAACGTAGCAAGGCCCGGTCCGTAATACTCGATAATATGACCGAGCCCCCCTTCTACACCGTGACGACGTAACATTTCTAAAATGACGTCCTTTGCGCTGACCCAGTCTGGTAAACTACCGGTGAGCTTCACTCCCCAAATTAAAGGCATGCGGGTATAAAAGGGTTCTCCCGCCATTGCCATCGCAACTTCTAAACCACCTGCACCAATCGCAAGCATACCAATCGCTCCAGCTGCTGGCGTATGACTGTCAGAGCCAAGAAGCGTCTTGCCTGGTTTTCCGAAATTTTCTTGGTGGCAAGGGTGACTTACCCCGTTTCCTGGCCGTGAATACCACAAACCAAATTTCTGACAAGCGCTGCGCAAAAATAGATGGTCATCTGGGTTCTTGGAGTCCTCCTGTATAATGTTGTGGTCGACGTACTGAACACTCACTTCAGTTTTTACACGATCCAGACCCATTGCTTCAAGCTCTAACATTACCAGTGTGCCGGTCGCATCCTGTGTCAGCGTCTGATCAATCCGCAGACCAATTTCTTCGCTGGGTTTCATCTCTCCATGCAATAGATGCGACTGGATTAATTTCTGTGTGACATTCATGCTCATGGTCATCCTCCTAAATTTGATAAGGTTGGGTCCCTCCCACTTTTTGAACCCTCAGAAAATTGAATCCTATAAAACTAGTATCGTTTCAAAACTACATGGTTGTCAACATTGTTTTTAAGCGCTATTATATTGTCCTCATTAAGGAGATTTGAATGAACAATCGTGCTATTGCAGAATTGGTCTTCCACTTGGGCCGCATAGCCTCTGGTGAGGGCCTCGAAGAAAAGCTAACTCCAGCTCAATGGGCTGTACTTAGATACTTTGCATTAGCCAATCGTTTTTCACGGACACCCTCCGCTTTTGCTGCATTCCACTCCACGACTCGAGGAACAGCATCACAGACCATTAAAAGTCTTGAAACCCAAGGCTATCTGTCGCGTATGCGTTCAGAAAACGATAAACGCAGTGTTCAACTAGTCCTGACCGAAAAAGCAAGTGGCATTCTCGCAAACGATCCTTTCGAGTCACTGGTTCGTGCTGCCGAGGTGTTACCCCAAAGTATTCGAAATCAGTTCGCCAATACCCTGCAGCGAATGCTCGGTCACGTGGCACAAGAACGAGGCAAACCACCCTTTGGAACTTGTACATCCTGTCAACATTTGGAAAGCTGCGACGATAACAAAGATGAACAGACACCTTACGCCTGCGGTTTTACCAGAGAGCCTCTAACGGTAGAAGAGCTCAATGAGGTCTGTTTCAACTTTGTGTCAGGTAAACCTAGTTAACAATATTTGACTATTAACCATTCACTCTCTTGTTGAATATAATCGCTTTTTAACCCCTCACGGCTTAAAAGTGCCGCTCGATACAATTAACTCCACATTGTTTGTAACCTTTTCAACTAAGCTTGAGATGGCTTACCTCACCTATCAATTTACTAACCCACCATTTTATCAGCCTGCACCCAACGTTCAAATTCTTTTGCGGTAACGTACTTCAAAGCTAACGCAGCCTCACGCAAAGTGATTCCTTCCATATGGGCTTTATTGGCAATTTGCACGCTTTTATCGTAACCGATGTGAGGATTTAAAGCGGTTACTAGCATAATAGATCGCTGTAATAATTCATCAATACGGTCTCGGTTAGGTTGAATGCCAACCACACAATATTGGGCAAAACTAGTAGCTGCATCTGAAATTAAGCGCGTGCTTTGAAGGAAGTTTTGAATTATCAGTGGCTTATATGCGTTAAGTTCAAAATTACCCGATGCACCTCCTACGTTAATGGCCACATCATTACCCAAAACTTGGGCACACACCATAGTCAGCGCTTCTACTTGGGTCGGGTTAACCTTGCCCGGCATAATTGAGCTTCCAGGCTCGTTTTCAGGCAGTAAAATTTCACCTAGCCCACAACGAGGACCACTGGCCAGCCAGCGTATATCGTTGGCAATTTTAATCAACGATACTGCAATTGTTTTTAGCGCACCATGCGCGTGTACTATCGCGTCATGGCTGGCAAGTGCTTCAAATTTATTAGGTGCCGAAACAAACGGTAAACCTGTTAGGTTGCCTAGTTCTAATGCAACTCGATTACCGAATTCTTTATGGGTATTAAGACCCGTTCCAACAGCAGTTCCACCGATAGCAAGTTCATATAGATGAGGCAAGGTTTGTTGAAGATGATCAATGCCATGATCCAGTTGCGAAACGTAACCCGAAAATTCCTGCCCTAATGTAAGAGGCGTGGCATCCTGTAGGTGGGTTCGTCCAATTTTAACTATCTCGTCAAATTCTTTTGTTTTTACTGCAAGCGCATTACGCAACCCTCGCAATGCCAAGATGACGTTTCCATTTAGCGCCTGTGATGCCGCAACGTGCATTGCGGTAGGGAAAACATCATTGGAGGATTGCCCCATATTTGCATGGTCGTTTGGGTGCACCGAACGCAAACTTCCGCGCCCAGAACCAAGCCATTCTGATGCTCGATTAGCCAACACTTCATTCATGTTCATATGGGTCTGGGTTCCCGAACCCGTTTGCCAAACAGAAAGCGGAAATTCATCGTTATATTGGCCAGTCAATATTTCATCTGCAGCTTCTATAATAGCTTCTGCAATGCATAGCTTCAATAATCCCAAATCACCATTGACGCGTGCCGCTGCACGTTTAACTTGAGCCAAGGCATATATCAAGTGTAACGGCATAAGCTCAGTTGAAATAGCAAAATGCTTGAGACTACGTTGAGTTTGAGCGCCCCATAGACGTTCTGCCGGCACGTCGATGTCTCCGAAGCTATCGTTTTCAGTGCGGAATGCAGTCATAGTAAACGCCTAATACACAGGTTAGCGGCTGGATTCTTATGGAGGATGTTTTTAACCCATAAGAATGTTTAGACTAGTGTAGTTTATTGTACAAAACTCACATTAAAATAAGCCTGCCGCATGTGCCTGTTCGTCAGCGTGGTAAGAACTGCGAACCAATGGCCCCGAAGCCGCATGTAAAAACCCCATATTACGAGCTTCTTTTCCATACATTTCAAAAGTGTCTGGATGCACATAACGGCACACAGGCATATGCCCACCTGTTGGCTGAAGGTACTGACCGATGGTTACCATATCAACTTGATGAGCACGCAGCTCGGACAATACCTGCAGGATTTCTTCATCAGTCTCACCTAAACCAACCATTAAGCCAGATTTAGTGGGTATCGTCGGATGGAGACGCTTGAACCGTTGCAACAAATTAAGAGAGTTTTGAAAGACTGCACCAGGACGAGCCTCTTTGTATAGCCGGGGAACCGTTTCAATGTTGTGATTTAAAACATCTGGCGGCGCAGTGGCAAGTATATCTAAGGTATGGGTTAGACGTCCTCCAAAGTCAGGCGTCAGTATTTCAATAAAAATATTGGGCGTAAGCGCCCGAATGTGCTTGATGCATTGAACGAAGTGCCCTGCTCCACCATCGCGTAAATCATCACGGTCAACTGACGTGATAACAACGTAATTGAGTTTCATTAAGGCAATAGTTTGGGCGAGACGCTCCGGTTCGTTGGGGTCCAACGGATTCGGACGCCCCGTACTAACATTGCAAAATCGGCAACGGCGGGTACATTTGTCGCCCATAATCATAAAGGTCGCCGTGCCTTTATTCCAACACTCTGCAATATTGGGGCAGGAAGCTTCTTCACATACCGTTACTAAATTATTGTCACGCACAATGCTCTTAATTTCACCGAATCGGCCTGAAGATGACGGTACTTTAACCCGAATCCAACTGGGTTTTTGCAGCCTTTCAGTGGGATCAGCTTCGTCACGTTTAGTCTTAAGCGAGCCTCTTTGCTTACCTGAAGAGGGATAAGTCACCGCTGTCAACGGAATAACTTTAGTGGTCAACATCTCTTTATTATTCAAACTACACCTTCCATTCCAAAGTCAAAAATTCTTTACGCAGTAACTGGTTAGGAAACATTATGTAATTTATAGATTGGAATCGAAACAGCCCCTGTAAAACAGAATAACTGGAGAATATTGCGATGTATTTTTGATTCATACTGTACCTGATTATTATTCTGTCATTAACCAATACAACGACTATCTAGTCAATTATTGGAATTAGAAAGGGAATACTTTAGTAAGGTCGTAAAGCTATTTAAATCTAAACAGCCACTACGTCGATGCTTGGTTCGATACTTCTTACTAAATTTTCAATACCCCTGAGCGTGCCAGATATTGAGCTTGGACAAGAACCACAGGCACCCTGATAGTGAACACTGAGTCGGTTTCCAACTAGACCTACCACTTGAAGATCACCACCATCGTTCTTTAAATAAGGGCGGACCTGGTCATCTATCAACGAGCTAATAGTATCAAGTCGATGTTGATCTTCTGGGCTTAGGTCAGTCATTGCGCTCGTTGCTGCCGCAAGAGTAACTTCCGTTTGAGCAGATGCTGTAGGCGCTGCGCGAATAGGAACTGCAACTTTGCGAGCTAGCTCAAGCCAATCAACACCGCCGTCCTGCGTCACTGTAATCCATTTGTCAACATAAAATACATTGGTCACATGTTCAATTTCAAACAATGCAGAAGCAAGTTCATCGACCATCGCCTGCTCTGCGTTGTCATATGAGTTTGTTATACCCCAAGTTACTGGCTCCCTGAGTATGAACTTCTTTGCGTTGGGGTTTGGTGTATTTTCGATTTCTGCTATTTTTGGCATTTTCATCTCCTTTAAAGGGTGATTTTCAACTTATTTATAGTCATGCTCTTATCCTCTCAAAGCAATTTGGGAACAAAACAGTCAACTTCAAACGCTAATAGTCGATTTATTCATCGGGTCGGCCCCTGCTTCAGTTGACGTGCTGTCAACTGAATTGAAGGCTGCATTTAACGTGTGCCAAGGTAGGATCGCGCATTTAACGCGGGTTGGTAGGTCACAAACGCCCGCAAAAACAGCGGCAAGTCGCCCAATTTTATTAGGTACGTTGAGGTCTAGCTTACCAGTCGCCATGGCCAGAAATTCCTGAATCAAAACCTCTGCATCCTGTTGCGACTTACCCTTAATGGCGGTCGTCATCATTGATGCCGACGCTTTGCAAATGGCACATGATTCGCCCTCAAAAGCAACGCCATTGATAAGCGCCTCTTCTAAATTAAGGGCCACACTGATTCTATCGCCACACAGCGGGTTATGACCTACCGCATGGTGACTTGCATCTGCCAGTTTGCCGTAATTTCGCGGTTTCTTGTTGTGATCAAGAATGACCTCTTGATACAACGCTTTTGACTTAGCCATTATGTAAATACCTTTTGTAGCGTGCGAATGCCAGCAACCAGAGCATCGACTTCACCCAATGTATTGTAAAACGCAAACGAGGCACGCGACGTCGCAGACACACTAAAACGATCCATTACTGGCTGAGCACAATGTTGTCCAGTTCTCACCGCGATGCCCTCCTCATTAAGCAGAGTACCAATGTCGTGGGGGTGCACACCGTCGATAGTGAACGAAATGACTGCCGCTTTATTAGCAGCGGAGCCAATAATGTTTACGCCTGGCATGCTGGTTATTTGTTCAGTCGCGTAAACAAGCAATTCATGCTCGTGTGCAGCGATCTCGTCCATACCTATGGCTAATAGGTAGTCAATAGCGACGCCCAGTCCGATTGCTGCGGCAATGGCTGGCGTGCCGGCTTCGAATTTGTGTGGAATAGTGTTGTAGATAGTCTTTTCAAATGTGACAGACAAGATCATGTCGCCACCACCTTTGAAAGGTTGCATTTTTTCTAACAGCGCAGCTTTACCGTACAGCACGCCGATGCCCGTTGGACCGCACAATTTGTGGCCTGAGAACACATAGAAGTCGCAATCAAGGTCTTGTACGTCAACCGCCAAGTGAGGCACTGCTTGCGCACCGTCAACCAGCACTGGCACACCGTGTTCATGTGCATACGCTATCATTTGTTTGACTGGATTAATCGTACCTAAGGCGTTTGAAACATGTATTAGGCCAACAAAACGAGTACGAGAATTGAACAGCTTTTCATAGTCTTCAATCAATATTTCACCAGCATCGTTAACCGGCGCCACACGAATTTTCGCACCGGTCTCTTCGGCCAGCATCTGCCAAGGCACAATATTCGCATGGTGCTCAAGCGTAGTCAGAATTATTTCATCTCCTGCCTTGATAAATTGACGCCCATAGCCATGCATTACTAGGTTGATCGCATCGGTGGTTCCACTGGTGAAGATCACTTCACGTTCTTCAGGTGCGTTGATGAAACGCTTTAGCTTGCCCCGAGCGGCCTCATATTCATTAGTCGCAGTCTCAGATAAGTAATGCACAGCACGATGGATATTAGCGTGCTGCATTGTCTGATAACGAACCAATGAGTCGATCACTAACTGTGGCATCTGACTCGATGCAGCACTGTCAAGATAGACCAACGGGTTATCCTCAATTTTTAATTGGAGGATAGGAAAATCAGATCGAATACGCTCTACATCAAATACGGGTGAGGACGCTAACGTGAATTCGGTTTGGGTTTGGGTTTGAGGTAAGTTCATAGTAATAGACTAGTTTGCTCTAATACCGCTTGCTCAAGCTTGCGCTTAAGAGACGGAATTGGAATGCGATCAATAATTTCAGCACCAAAAGCGTAGGTCAGCAGATTTCGAGCAACGCTATCGGATAGTCCACGGCTCTTCAGATAAAACACTTCCTCATTGTCGAGCTGACCGATGGTCGAACCATGCGCACACTTAACATCGTCAGCAAAAATTTCTAGCTGGGGCTTGGTATCAACATGGGCCTTTTCGGTCAGCAAAAGATTACCGTTCGACTGCTTCGAGTTGGTGCTTTGCGCATCTTGACGCACCCTGATATTGCCATTAAAAACGGCATGTGCTTTGCCACCAACAATGCATTTGTGCAACTGACGACTCACGCCGTGGGGCTGTGAATGGTCGATGCAAGTATGGGTATCGGCCAGCTGACTGTCAGCGATAAGCGCGAGCCCATCAACCGCACACTCCGCACCTTCATCCATCAGTACGTTGAGGTTGTAACGTGAAGTCTTTGCACCCAATGCAACGCTGACTGATTGGTAGTTACTCGAACGCCCAACGGACACACTACAGTTGGCTATATGGAATGCTTCACCGCTGTCGCGCTGAACCCGGATGTGGTTAACGCGGGCATTGTCAGCCAAAGCAATTTCCGTTACCGAATTGATTAGATAGGTTTCATCATGAAGTGCCACGTAATCCTCAATTAGCGTCACACTACTGCCAGATTCGGCAGCCACCAAACAACGCGGATAACTTGCTACCCCAGTTTGTGTTGCTATAAACAGAACATGAATGGGATCAATAACGGCGGTGTTACGCGACACCGTAATCAATGCGGGATCATGCAAAAAGGCGGTGTTAAGGGTGGCGAATACGTTGTCTTCGAGATCAACATGACGGCCAAGATGTGACTCAATCAGTTCAGCATGCGTGGCATCTGCAGATGGCAGTTTAACGACTGTTACACCAGACTCTTCAGTTATGATAGACAACTCTGATGCGTAAACACCGTCGACAAACACTAGTCGAGTAGTCGCCTCTTCAAGATAAAAGTGCTCAACGTCGATGTTCTCTAAACTAATCACTGGGCTAACCGGCTGAAACAACAACTTGGTAAGAGCCGAAATGTCAGTAAAACGCCATGCCTCGTCTCGTTTGGTGGGTAACGTTAGCGTAGCGAGATGATCAACAGCCTTTGAGCGTAACTGATTAACGCCCATCAACGGGCTGGTTGGCAACTTCGGCTGTTCTGCCAGCAACGTTTCTATATAGCCCGCTGGGGGGCGACGAATAGAAGTAACCCTACTCATGCCGCACCCGCTGTGACCGTCGCCAAATTCGCCGCCTGGTGCTCAACCCCAACCCAGTCATAGCCCCGAGTTTCAAGCTCTAGCGCCAATTCTTTGCCACCCGTTTTTATAATGCGACCATTGTCTACAACATGAACGAAATCGGGTACGATATAATTAAGCAACCGCTGATAGTGCGTTACCAAAACGATCGCATTGTCCTTGTTTGCAAGCTCATTAACGCCATGAGCAACCACACTGAGCGCATCAATGTCGAGGCCAGAATCGGTCTCATCAAGAACGCCTAGCCGAGGCTCAAGCAACGCCATCTGTAATATTTCGTTGCGCTTCTTTTCGCCGCCAGAAAAACCCTCGTTAACGCTGCGATCAAGAAAATTAGGACTCATTTCGAGTCGCTTCATCTTGTCGCGCACATAGTCGTCAAATTCAAGAGGGTCAAGCTCTTCATTGCCCCGTTGTGCCTGCATCGTATTATAGGTCAGTCGCAAAAACTGGCTATTAGCAACGCCGGGGATCTCAATGGGATATTGAAAAGCGAGAAAAACACCCGCACGGGCACGTTCCTCGGGAGCCAGTTCAAATAGGTTTTGACCTTCAAACATGGCAGTGCCTGCCGTAACTTCATAGGCGGTGTGGCCCGCAAGCACCTTTGCAAAGGTGCTCTTACCAGAACCATTTGGCCCCATAATGGCATGGACTTCACCACTTTTAACGGTCAAATCTAACCCTTTAAGAATTTCAACGCCGTTAACAGTTGCGTGCAATCCATGAACTTCAAGAATGGTTTTGCTCTCTTTATTAATCATCCGACACTCCCTTCTAGTTTTAAACCGAGTAACTGGGTCGCTTCGGCCGCAAACTCCATCGGTAATTGTTGAAATACTTCTTTGCAAAATCCATTGATAATCATCGACACAGCTGCCTCAGCGTCAATTCCACGCTGTGCGAAATAGAACAGCTGATCTTCCCCGATCTTCGACGTCGATGCCTCGTGCTCGACCTGGGCGCTGTTGTTACGGACATTGATATAGGGAAAGGTGTTAGCTCCGGACTTGTCACCAATCAGCATCGAGTCGCATTGCGAGAAATTACGTGCGTTGTCGGCCTTAGGTCCAACCCTTACTAGCCCGCGATAGCTGTTACTAGAACGACCTGCCGAGATGCCTTTACTAACAATCGTGCTACGGGTATTTTTTCCTAGATGGATCATCTTGGTACCTGTGTCGGCCTGTTGATGGTGATTCGTAACCGCGACCGAATAAAATTCACCGACGGAGTTATCGCCCAGCAGTACAACAGAAGGATATTTCCATGTGATCGCTGATCCAGTTTCGACTTGGGTCCATGAAACGCGTGAATTAACGCCTTTGGCCAGGCCACGTTTGGTGACGAAGTTATATACGCCACCGACGCCGTTTTTGTCGCCCGCATACCAGTTTTGCACTGTCGAATATTTAATATCGGCGTTGTCTAGGGCCACCAGCTCAACTACCGCTGCATGTAACTGGTTAGAACTGAATGCGGGCGCCGTACAGCCTTCAAGATAAGAGACTGTTGCCTCGTCTTCAGCAATGATAAGCGTACGCTCGAATTGACCCGTTTCTTCGGTGTTAATACGGAAGTAGGTCGACAACTCCATTGGGCATTTAACGCCTTTAGGAATGAAGCAAAATGATCCGTCGGTAAATACTGCAGAGTTGAGTGCAGCAAAAAAATTATCGTTGGTTGGTATCACCGTACCAAGGTACTTCTGTACTAGCTCCGGATGTTCCTTCACCGCTTCCGACATAGAACAAAAGATAATACCAACCGCAGCCAGCTTATCTTTGTAGGTAGTCGCCACCGACACACTGTCAAAAATAACGTCGACCGCAACGCCTGCCAGCGCCATGCGCTCATGTAGTGGCACTCCGAGTTTCTCGAAGGTACGCAACAGCTCAGGATCAACTTCGTCCATGCTTTCGAGCTTCGGCTTCTGCTTGGGCGCAGCGTAATAGCTTATGGCTTGTAAATCGATTTTCGGATAGTGGACATTGGCCCACGTCGGCTCTTCCATTTTGATCCACGCACGATAAGACGTAAGCCGAAACTCAAGCAGCCACTCGGGCTCATCTTTCTTGGCCGAGATCATCCGAATAGTATCTTCACTCAATCCTTTTTCAGCAACATCGGACTCGATGTCAGTGACAAAACCGTGTTTATATGGCCGGTTGACGAGATCTTGCAGTACTTCACTCATGTTATTGCTCCTAAGTTAAGCTGAGAAGGACGACCCGCAACCGCAGGTAGAAATAGCGCCAGGGTTGTTCTTTACCACGAACTGCGCACCGCCAAGATCGTCTGTGTAAACAACCTCTGCCCCCTTCAGATACTCGTAGCTCATCGAGTCAATTAAAAGTGACACGCCGTTATTGGGTAGCGTTGTGTCGTCGTCATTCGTGTTTTCATCAAATCTAAAACCATAAGAAAAACCTGAACAACCACCCCCTTGAATAAAAACACGTAACTTCAAGTTTGAATTGCCTTCTTCAGTGATCAAGGCGGCTACTTTAGCCGCGGCACTATCAGCAAAGACAAGTGGTGCCAGCACCTTAGACAGAGTGCTTTCTGTCGGAACACTCAAGACGTCAAGCCGTTGATTAATTTAAATTCCGCCGTCATGTTGAAGCTTTCACCGCAACCGCACTCGCTATCGACATTTGGATTGTCAAATTTAAACAGTTGTCGGGGGCCTTCGGTTACGAAGTCAATGTGCGAACCATCAATATATTTTAGACTATCAGAATCGATTACTATGCAAGCGTTATGTGCTTGGAAGCTATGGTCAGCTGAACCGACTTCGTCAGCAATATCAAAGGTGTGTGCTAAGCCTGTGCAGCCTACCGTCTTTATACCAATGCGAAGCGCAACACCCTTGCCATGCTTTTCAAGCTGACGATGAATTTGTCTTGCCGTATTTTCGGTAAATGTAATTGCCATAATTTAAGATCCAAAGTAATGAAAGAGAACAACGAAATAACCTAAAGAATGTAGGGTAGAAATGCAGTCTAGCGAGTTGTGAGTAATCACTGTAAACCGATTTTCTTTTTCTTGTACTCGTTCGTGAACTAATTGAATACGATCGTTTAATAATTAATCATGTATCAAAAAGTAAGTTGTTATAGTATCGTTACGAAACTATATTTTGTCAATAATAGTTTTTAAACGCTACTAATTTTGGCAGTTAAATTTATTAATCTTAGTGATGTTAAAGCAATAACTCCTATGACTCTAGAATCGATAGGCTGTGGAATAATCCATTCGATTATTCCAATAATTCACTGTACAAAATGAACTGATCCTCATTGAGTGCAAACTATTAAGAGGGTATCTTGGATGGATATTAAAAGATGACGACACAAAGAAACGCTGAGTTAAAGGCTAGAGACCTTACATACATGTGTTACGGCTATTTATGGTAAAAGACAATATAAAATTAATCAGCTTTATCAAATAAGTATAGAACATCAGATTACTCCCAAACGAAATAATGATTAGAGCCATCAATAATAGCCATGAGAGACCGATGCGTTGAATCGTCATACAGAATGTTTAAAATACGTTTAATGCATTCAACAAAGAGGAAAAAAAATGATGATACTTCGATATTAGAATTTAAATCGATTCAGAATGAAAGCAGCGTTTTAGCCCATAAACTATTAGCCTGATCAGCCGTATTAAGTTAATCGATTGTCTCTTGTTCTGACTCAACAATCGTGATTATCGTTTAAAAAGAGATCAGTATGAAAATTTTATCACCATTATTGATAAGGGAGTAATACTTCAAAGCATGAAGGTTATTGTAGGTCGGTAACTACTGGGTTAACACTGGTTCAACCTTGGGTTGCATATTTTGCCTTTCGAGCAGTAATACATTGGGCAACTGAAGGCGTTCGGCCATTTCGTTATATACTTCTAAGAGCTTTTCAGTCTAGCGATGCAATGATTTTAAATAATCCATTGGGTGACGAAACTCCCAATGTTCGGGAGACAACAATAAACGCCCTTTACTTTGCATCAATCGCAAATATTCGGGTGATGTTCGAGCTTCATCTGATTCATTTGAGTCATAATAAAACCAAAGATTCTCTGCTTCAGTTCGCTTAAAAAAAGGTTGTAAGCTCATAATAATGACTTGTTCTTGTCCGTTATTACTCATCGAAATTCTCCTTTTTTTATGGTGGTTTACACCCCAATACTACGCCCAATCGATTTGCAATATAGAGTTCAGCAAACCGCTGGCTAACAACATTTCAGATACTGATCATCAACAATTACTTATAAATGGCAGCATCGGTAATCACCATATCCAGTCGAACGTCCCATTCTTCAGGCACCAGTTGATCAACCTTTTGAAGCTCATGCGCGACGCCGATTAAAGCAGGAACATTACAACCTGGCTGCTTTCTAAACTCAAAGCTGCGATCGTAGTATCCTCCACCCATGCCTATCCGGTTCAATTGGGGGTCGAAAACGACTAAGGGTACTAATACAAGATCTAGTGATTCGGGTTCTAACATTTCAGCATCGGTTACATCAGGCTCTGGAAGCTTGAAACGATTAATGCGCATTTTCTGGCCATGAAAATACGGTGAAAAACGCAGTGATTTAAGATCGAGATTTGGCAAGTAAACTTGTTTACCCAATTCCAGTGCTCGATCAATTACGGGATTTAGGCTAATTTCGCCATTAATGGCAGAGTAAGTCGCTATTTTACTAGCGCTGATGAATTCAGGTAACACAATAATTCGTTCAAACAGCAACAATCCAGACTCTTCCAGAGCTTCATTGTTGAGCTGTGTCCGCAGCTTACGATTACGTTGACGTAAATGGTCTGCTGAAAATTCCATGGTGATTCCTTAGTAGTCGATCAAAAAAATAACACAGAATAATACCTGCTTTACTCACAAAATTTAACTTAAACCCACAACCTCATTATCATTTAATAACTCGAGTAACCAATTTCGAAAAGCCCGAACAGCAGGATTATTCAGATGAGGTTTTGGGTACACAATATAATAAGCAAAATCATTTACCAAAGTAATGTCGAACGGTTTCACTAGTCGCCCAGCATCAAGGTGATCTTGTACAAAAGTGGTGGAACCTAAAGCGACTCCCTGCCCGTCTACCACAGCTTGAATAAGAACATTGGTATCATCGATAATAGTGCCCTTGTTTGACGGTGTATTTTGAACGCCAGCAAGCTTTAACCACTCCCCCCAGCATTCATAATTAGCATCATGCAACAATGTGTAATACTTCAAGTTATTCATGTCACTTAGCGGTTTGTCATTTTCTAGAAATGAAGGAGCACAAACGGGTGAAAAATCGAGACTAAGTAATTTTTCAGACACTACCCCTGGCCAATCACCTTTGCCATAAGTAACCGCTATATCAATGTTTTCTCGGTCGAAGTCGACTGCGGCATGGGTATGAAATAAACATAAATCAATCTCAGGATATTGAAGCCAGAAGTATTTCAGTTTAGGTGAAAGCCACTTTGCAGCAAAAGAAGGGGCGAGGCGCACGCTAAGCAAACTATTCTCAGGGTCTTTGCTTACGGTTTTAATGGCTGTTGTTAATATGTCAAAGGCATCAATAACTTCTGGCAATAGGGCTTTTCCCTGATCGGTTAAGACTAGCTTTCTAGGTAATCGGTAGAACAATGAGACATCTAAAAAGTCTTCTATAACTTTGATTTGGTGGCTTATTGCAGCCTGCGTCACATTTAACTCTTGTGCAGCCAAAGTAAAGCTTAACAATCGACCGGCTGCTTCGAAGGATTTAAGGCTATTAAGTGGAGGAAGTTTACGGGCCATATACTCGACTTTAGTCATTATTTATTCTAATGCAAGCTATAAAAAATAATCAGTTGAAAGTCATTTAAGCTAGTAACAAAATACCAATAATTAATCAGTTCTATTCATATAACGATTATCTGAGGTGCCTTATTATGGGAAGAAGAACAAACAGCCGAGCAGCCAAAATTGCAATGCGTAAAGCAGCACTCGCAGACGATTTAAAACCAGTCCACGCGGGTATGGAGGGTGGTCAATATCGCCCCTTAACAGACACTGATATTTCCGCAATTAATAATACGGTTTTTAAGATATTAGAAGAAGTTGGCTTTGCTGATGCAACACCTCACTGTATTGAACTTTGCGTTTCAATTGGCGCTAAGTATAGTGACTGTCTCTTATACACATCTCCGAGCCCACGAGACGCTACGCTATCTCGTA
>CAJXUC010000040.1 GCA_913061315.1 uncultured Gammaproteobacteria bacterium
GAGATAGCGTAGCGTCTCGTGGGCTCGGAGATGTGTATAAGAGACAGGGCTAATATCATGCGTCGTTATCCTGAGGGTCAACACCTGTTCGGGCATATCAGCAACATCACCGATTATGGCTGCTTTGTTGAAATTGAAGATGGTGTTGAAGGTCTGGTTCACGTTTCTGAGATGGATTGGACTAACAAGAACGTTAATCCTAATAAGGTTGTTACGTTGGGTGATGAAGTTGAAGTGGTCATCCTTGAAATTGACGAAGAGCGTCGCAGAATTTCATTGGGCATGAAGCAATGCAAGCAGAATCCATGGGATGAGTTTGGAGCTACCAGTAATAAAGGCGATATCATTTCAGGTAAAATCAAATCTATTACAGATTTTGGTATCTTCATTGGATTGCCAGGTAATATCGATGGTCTAATTCACTTGACTGATCTCTCTTGGAATAAGCCCGGTGAAGAAGCCGTTCGTGATTATCAAAAAGGTCAAGAACTCGATGCAATGGTTCTGTCTATAGATCCAGAGCGTGAGCGTATTTCACTGGGTATCAAGCAAATCGAAAAAGATCCTTTTGCGAGCTACATGTCAGATAAGCCAAAGGGTAGTATTGTTATTGGTACGGTTATCTCTGTTGATGCAAAAGCAGCTACCATCGATCTGGGTGATGGTATTGAAGGCTTGTTAAGAGCGTCTGAAATGGCTAAAGATCGTGTTGAAGATGCGAGATCTTTCATGAATGAAGGCGATCAAATCGAAGCTAAAATTACGGGTATGGATCGTAAGGGTCGTAGTGTTTACTTGTCTATTAAGGCAAAAGACACGGATGAAGAGCAAGAAGCGCTTCAAGATTATGGCACTAGTAATAATGAAAGCACCTCAACCACTAGTTTTGGTGATTTGTTGAAAGAAAAAATGGATTCTTAGGTTAACTTTTTAACGTAACCCGATGATGAAATGTGGCATAGTGATAATAATTGCTATGCCACTTTTTAATTTTAGTTGGAGATTGTGATGAAGGATTTAGATTTTTTACCGTCATTAACTAAAGCAGATTTAATAGACAATCTGTCAAAAAATCAAACCCACCTTGCTTATAAAGACGTCGAATTAGCAGTCAAAAGTCTGATCGAAATGATGAGTAGTTCATTATCTACCGGTAAGAGAATAGAGATTAGAGGTTTTGGCAGCTTTAGTCTTCATTATCGCCCCCCAAGAACGGGAAGAAACCCAAAGTCTGGTGATAAAGTTAGCCTTTCTGGGAAACATGTACCACATTTTAAGCCCGGAAAAGAATTAAGAGACCGAGCCAATAGTCAAATATAGTTCTGCTCAATCTGTGTCCGTTTTAATTGAAATAAATTCACCTTTAAATAAGTCTGGTCATCTATGATGGACCTGTGGCTCTTATTATTAGTTATTATATCGATTTTTATTGGGTGGGGTCTTGGTCGAGGGTGGCCACTTAAAAAGACACACTCAACTAATCAATCTGAAAGTTACTCCGATTCTTATGCTCAAGGACTTAATTATTTACTGTTAGACGACCCTGACAACGCAATAAAAGTTTTTACAAAAATCATTGAAATTAATCCAGATACGATTGAGGTTCATCTTTCGCTTGGGAATTTGTTCCGATCAAAAGGTGAGGTTGATCGTGCCATCAACGTACATCAAACCTTACTTGCTCGGGCTGACTTAAGCAGAAAGCAACGAAATACAGCCATAGAAGAGTTGGCCAATGATTACCTCAAGGCTGGGTTGTTAGGGCATGCGGAAAATTTGTTTAAAGAATTAATTGATTTAAACAGCCATAATCTAGCCGCCCACGGTCATTTGTTGGATTTATATATAACCGAAAAATCATGGGATGAAGCTGTCGATTCCGCTCAGATATTATTCGATCACAAGCATGCAGGTTCATCTGTCTCCTTGAGTCAATGTCTTTGTGAGGCAGCTGAAAAAGCGATCCAAAAGGGCAACCAAAAAAAAGCACGGAACAATTTAATAAAAGCACTAGAAGTTGAAAATAACTGTGTACGCGCAACATTGTTACTGATTCAGTGTCACTTAAACAGTCAAGAGCAGCTGGCTGCTAAAAAACTTTTCCAGCGTTTGATAATAAAAAATCCAGAATTTATGGCGTTGTATATTGAACCAGCGAAACAAATTTTCCTGAAAGGTAATGAGCCAGCCCAATATCAAGCTCTCTTAAAACAGCAATATATTTCTGGGCCTTCAACTTCTCTTGCCGTTGCACTATTAGAGCATTATGTTGAGACAAATCAGCCTGAAAAAGCAATAGAATTTTTGACTGAGGTATTGGCAAAAACACCTTCGTTTGGAGCGTATGATTTTGCTTTGCACTTTCGCCGTGAGGACTCTATACCGTTAACTGACATGTGGAAAGGGTTATCAGAGTTTCTGAAAGCGATGCAAGAAAAAAAGGTTGAGTTTGTTTGTACTCAATGTGGTTATGAAAGTCACTCGATACAATGGCACTGTCCCAGTTGTAGAAGCTGGTCGTCAATGAAATCTATTTGAGGATTAACTAACATTATCCAACCAGATAACAAATACCAATGAGCCTTCTTAATGAGTCAATACTAATGAGAAAAAACGAATCTCGAGTCATAGTGGCATTGGATTATTCAGGTCAAAAACAGGCCTTAGAGTTTGTTGCAAAAATCAGCCCTGAACAATGTAAATTAAAAATTGGTAAAGAGCTATTTACCCGAGCAGGTCCTCAGCTGGTAGAAAAATTAGTCAGCCAAGGGTTTGATGTTTTTCTTGACCTTAAATTTCATGATATTCCAAATACGGTTAAAAAGGCAGTGTATGCAGCTGCTCAATTAGAAGTATGGATGGTAAATGTGCACGCAATGGGGGGGCAGTCAATGCTAAACGCCGCTCGTGAAGGAGTTGATATGGCGGGTAATCGACATCCACTCTTGATTGCTGTTAGTGTGCTGACCAGCTTGAAGTCATCAGATTTGGTACAATTGGGTATAAGTGATGACCTCCCCGACTTTGTAAAGAGGCTTGCAGGCATGGCAATCAATGAAGGCCTGGATGGATTAGTCTGTTCAGCCCAAGAAGCCAGTTTATTGCGTGAAACATTTGGTAAAGCGCCTTTGTTAGTAACGCCGGGAATACGACCTGACTGGGCAGCTACAGATGATCAGCATCGGATTATGACGCCCAAGCAAGCCTTGCAAAATGGCTCTAGTTATTTGGTCATAGGCAGGCCCATTACACAACATGAAAATCCTGCCGAAGCATTAGAGATGATAAATCAATCGTTATAATTTAAAGCGTCTTGTCAAATCCAGTTTTCTAACATTCACCTGTCAACTGATGACAGCCTGTCTCTGAATCGTTACACTAACAACAATGCTTTGCATTATGATGGGCTCATCAAAAGTTTATCAACCCCTAGTTCAACCGATATCAATAACGATAACTTAAAATACAATTATGCACCCTAATTTTTTAGAATTTGAACAGCCTATTGCCGAACTACAGGCAAAAATATCAGAGCTACGCTATGTCACTGACGATTCGGATATCAACATCTCTGAAGAAATTAGTACGCTTGAAAAGAAAGCTGATAGCCTGACGTCAAATATTTTTTCTAATTTAACTCCCTGGCAGATCTCACAATTATCACGTCACCCCAGTCGGCCTTACACACTTGATTATATTGATCGAATGTTCACTGATTTTGAATTTTTACATGGTGATCGGGCCTATTCTAATGATTACCCTATTATTGGTGGTATTGGGAGGCTAGATGGTAAGCCTACTATGGTCATTGGCCATCAAAAAGGACGCGATACTAAAGAGAAAATAAAGCGTAATTTTGGTATGCCCCGACCGGAGGGTTATCGCAAAGCTCTTCGCTTAATGCAGATGGCTGAAAAATTCAAAATGCCGTTAATAACATTGGTGGATACACCCGGCGCTTACCCAGGTATAGGGGCTGAAGAGCGCGGTCAAAGTGAGGCAATTGCCCGTAACCTATATGTTCTTGCTGATTTAAAAACGCCTGTTATTTGTACTATTATAGGTGAGGGCGGATCCGGTGGCGCACTGGCCATTTGTGTGGGTGACCGTATTAATATGCTTCAATACTCAACCTATTCAGTTATTTCTCCCGAAGGTTGTGCCTCAATATTATGGAAAAGTGCAGACAAGGCTTCACAAGCGGCTGAGGCTATGGGAATTACGGCTGAACGTTTATTTGCCCTTGATCTAGTCGATGATGTAATTGATGAACCGCTTGGTGGTGCGCATCGTGACTATGACCAGATGGCAGCAACACTTAAACGTAACCTAATCGAAAATATCGAAGCGTTAGAGTCCGTAAGTATTGATAAACTTTTAGATCAGCGTTATAAAAAGTTGATGAGTTTTGGCAATTACAAAGAAGCCTAGTGCCAAAACTGGCATAACGATAGAGGTAATCAACACTCCACGCCTATTAACTTAATTCAATTAAATAGAATGAAACCTCGTTCAAGTAATATGAAACCATTCACCGATTGCCTTGACCTGGTGCCTGACCGTGTTGATAACTGCGTTTTAGCCTTTAGTGGTGGTCTTGACTCTTGTGTATTACTGCACTTATTAGCCAATAGTCGTTTCTTGCCGATTATTAAGCTTTGGCATGTTCACCACGGGCTTCAGCTTGAAGCGGATCACATGGCTAAGTTTTGTCATCAGCAGGCTAATGCTTACAATCTTGAACTTAAACTGAGTCATCTTAATTTAGAAGCAACAAAGGCCAACATAGAAGCCACGGCTAGAACTGCACGTTATGCTTTATTTGCAAGGCAGTTAAAACCAAACGATTGCTTACTAACAGCTCATCATTTGGATGATCAAGTCGAAACTTTTTTACTCAACGTACTCAGAGGTTCAGGCTGTGCGGGTCTTCGAGGTATAGCCGTACAAAAACCAATCAAAAAGGCGCAACTAATTCGTCCAATGCTTCACTTTAAACGAGAAGCATTGCTCGACTATGCGACTCAACATAAGATTGAGTGGTTTGAAGATCCCAGCAATAGTTCAGTTAAATTCAATCGTAATTATATACGTCACCAAGTGACGCCGGTGATTCAGCAAAGGTGGCCAAACTACCAAGACTCGATTGCCACAGTGTGCGAAATACAGGCAGAAACCCAACAATTACTTGATGATTTAGCCTTAATTGATTATGTGAAACTCAGTAATGTCAGTGAAAATTTGACACTTACGACGTTTCCATCAACCTTAGACGTTGATGCTCTCATTTCGTTAAAAAAAATACGACAAAAAAATGTGATTCGTTACTGGCTCCGAATAAATAAACGGTCGGGTTTATCAAAAGCACGACTAGATACCTTTATTCAACAACTCCTTGCAAAGCAGGGGGCTAATCCAATTATAGAAAACAACGATTACGATATAAGACTATACGATGGACGTGTATTTATTGTGGATCACGTAAGGCCTCAACCGACGCAATCAGTTTATAATTTTTTATCACAGCCTGTTCTAGAGATTCCAGAGCTTAATTTACTGTTAAGACGTGACTCCGTCTTAGACTATTTAGGCGTCAAGGAGTCAGGACAAGTCATTCAGGTTAGATTCCGATCTGAGGCGCTGCCAGCGCATCAAAATAGTCATCGGCTAAAACGGCTCTTTCAATCACACAAAGTGGCCCCTTGGCTTAGGAAGACAACACCCCAACTATTAATTGATGGCGAACTTACAGGTATATGGACTGCTTGAAGAGCACGGTTTCAATTTTTAAGGGAACGGACATTAACTGATTGATTGAACCCATTTAGTAATTAAAATAACATTTTTATTCCGATAGATAAGCACTTCTGAAATTTAACGACCTATGACTGACGACAATAATCAACAAATAGATCTAAAGCCAGACACCCGAGACGAAGTTTTTTCAAAACCTTTAAGCGCTATTAAGGCTTTCGAATTTGATGAAAATGTCACCCATGTTTTTCGAGACATGATCTCACGTTCGGTTCCGGGTTATGAGCTATTACTTCGCTTAATAGGGCTGTATACGAGTGTGTTTGTTACCGATAACAGCACTGTCTATGATCTTGGCTGCTCGTTGGGTGAAGCGTCTTTAATAGTCGAAAATCAAACCAATGAAATCGATTGTGCCATTATTGCTATCGATAGCTCTGAATCAATGATCAAACAATGCCTTGATCACTCAAGTCAAAAGATTGACTGGATTTGTGCCGATATTCAACAAGTTGATATTAAAAATGCTTCGATGGTCATACTCAACTTAACGTTACAGTTCATCGAACCTAGCGAACGTGATGCGCTAATTTTAAAAATTTATGAAGGTCTTCTCCCCGGTGGCATACTCGTGCTGTCAGAAAAGATTTTACTGAATGACGTCGCTGAAAATACTTGCATGGTTGAGTTGTATCAGGCGTTTAAAAAAACACAGGGTTACAGTGACCTTGAAATTAGCCAAAAAAGAACCGCATTAGAGAATGTATTAATTCCCGATCATCAATCTACGCTTCAGCAACGGCTAAGCCAAACCGGCTTCGGACAAATTTACCAATGTTTTCGATGCTTTAATTTTGTCTCCTACTTGGCTATTAAATGACTCTACCTATGATGAACTTTGAATCATTAACGGCTGAATTACGAGATGCTGGTTTCACGTCTTGGGTAGAAGATTTAGAGCTAAAACAGCCCGATTGGCTAATACATCATGGTGATTATGCTCGGTGGAATAAAGCCTTGATTCAATTACCTGACATTAATCATGCTGCGGGTGATTTTTCCCAATCGGCTGTTAGGGTTGAAGGTGCGTGTCAGCAACCTGATCAATTGCGTGAGTCACTTGAAGGTTTAATGCCTTGGAGAAAAGGGCCCTTTCAGTTCAATGATTTACTGGTTGATACTGAATGGTGCTCTGACTTTAAATGGGATCGTGTACTGCCACATTTATTATCACTGAAAGGTCGGAGGGTGCTTGATATTGGCTGTGGGAACGGTTATTACTGCTGGCGAATGCTCCAAGAATCACCGTCATTCGTGTTAGGCATTGAACCATCAGTACTCTATAACCTGCAATTCCAAGTGGTTCAAAAATACTTAAAACGTCCTGAAATACACCTTCTACCGATTGGAATCGAAGATATGCCAAACGGCATGAACTGGTTTGATACTGTGTTCTCTATGGGTGTGCTATACCACCGTAAAAGCCCTATTGATCATCTGTACCAATTAAAAAGTCTGCTGTGTAGTGGTGGTGAGCTATGTCTTGAAACCTTGGTAATTGATGGGGGAGTTGGAGATGTGCTGGTGCCTAAGGAACGTTATGCGCGAATGAAAAACGTTTGGTTTTTGCCCAGTGCAATCGAGCTTGCAAATTGGCTAGAAAAATGTGGTTTTATTGACGTGCGCATTGTTAATGAATCAACGACATCCATCGAAGAGCAACGCACCACTGAATGGATGACATTTGAATCACTAACAAACTGCTTAGATGAAGGTAACCCAAGCCTTACCGTTGAAGGACTACCTGCACCCAAGAGGGCGATTTTATTAGCGAAGAAAAAGTAACCGAAAAATATTCAGTTACTAGGAAACACTTTGACATTTTAGTCTTTAAAAAGTAATATATGCGCCGTAATTTTGCACGCTTTGCCTTGCAATTCGGGTCTTTACTTACCGTCGTTATTTTATACTTGCCAGCTATTCAGGACACCCTTCGTGATTTCCACCGCCAATATTACAATGCAATTCGGCGCTAAGCCGCTATTTGAAAACATCTCTGCTAAATTTGGTAACGGTAATCGATATGGATTAATCGGTGCCAATGGTTGTGGTAAGTCGACGTTGATGAAGATTCTTAGCGGTGAGCTGCAACCGACCTCTGGCAATGTTTCGATTACACCCAATGATAAGGTGGGCGTTTTAAGCCAAGATCAATTTGCATTTGAAGAATGCAGCGTTATTGACACCGTTATTATGGGTGATGCAGCACTTTGGAAGGTAAAGCAAGAACGTGAGCGAATTTATGGCTTACCCGAAATGTCTGATGAAGATGGCATGAAAGTAGGAGACCTAGAGACCGAATTTGCTGAAATGGATGGTTATAGTGCAGAAAGCCGAGCGGGTGAAATACTGCTTCAGGCTGGCATAGACGAGTCTCTTCACACGGGTTTGATGAAGCAGGTTGCACCCGGTTGGAAACTTCGAGTGCTACTAGCACAGGCTTTATTTTCTGATCCTGATATTTTGTTATTAGATGAGCCAACTAACAACCTTGATATAAATACGATCAACTGGCTTGCAACTGTGCTTAACCGCCGTAAGTCGACCATGATCATTATTTCACATGACAGACACTTTTTGAATTCTGTCTGTACCCACATGGCCGATATCGACTATGGAGAGTTGCGTGTTTATCCCGGTAATTACGAATCTTTTATGGCTGCATCTTCCTTAATACGAGAGCAGTTACAAACTTCTAATGCTAAAAAGAGCCAGGAACTGAGTGAGTTACAAGACTTTGTTAACCGATTTTCGGCCAACGCTTCAAAAGCTAAACAGGCCAGTTCGCGAGCAAAGAAGATGGACAAAATTAAACTTGATGAAGTGAAACCATCGAGTCGAATTAGTCCATTCATCACCCTGCTACAAGAGAAAAAGCTTCATAGGCAAGCGTTAGTACTAGAGGGGCTTTCTCATGGTTTTGACGGTGAAAAGTTGTTTGATAAGGGTAATTTAATTCTTGAAGCAGGTGCAAAGCTGGCTGTGATTGGTGAAAATGGTACAGGAAAGACAACTTTCCTACGCTGTTTAATTGATCAAATTCAGGCCAACGCTGGTTCCATGAAATGGTCGGAGAATGCCAACATTGCCTACTGTCCGCAGGATAATACGGACGATTTCAATAATGATTTAAATTTGTTTGATTGGATGTCTCAATGGCGTCAAGCCAAGCATGACGAGCTCATGGTTCGTGGTATGTTAGGACGCTTGTTATTTACCGCTGACGATTCTAAAAAGAAAGCCAAAGTTTGTTCTGGTGGTGAAAAAAATAGACTTCTATTTGGAAAATTAATGATGTCTGATGCCAATGTACTCATTCTTGATGAGCCAACCAACCATCTTGATATGGAGTCAATTGAAGCGCTGAACCAGGCTTTAGCGAAGTATGACGGTACGGTTATTTTCGTTAGTCATGATCGCGAATTTGTTTCATCGCTTGCGACTCGTATTGTTGAAGTGAAAGATCAACAGCTGGTTGATTTTCAGGGTAGCTACAATGAGTATCTTGCCAGTCAGGAAAGCTTAACCAAGGTTGCTTAAAATTCATTACTAGCTACTTTTTAAATATCATCCTGCGTATTCCTAGTCAACCTCATGAAGGTAATCTGCGCAGGATTGCTTTCGTATAATTGTCATTGAACCAAGTTTAAAAGGCCATACAGGGTTATTCTGCTCTCTATTAATTTTAAGGATCCTTATGCTGCCACCTTATGATTGATCCCCATGCTTTAAAGTCTAAATCTAATGCACCTGGTCATTATTTTGGTATCGCTACTGTCCTAGTTTCCGCCGCCTCATTTGGGCTCATGCCCGTTTTTGCTTCTCTATCCTATGACGGTGGTGGCAATGCCATTTCCTTTAATTTAATTCGTACTATTGCCATTTTATTATTCATTACCCCCTTAGTTTTTTTATTAAAGCGTGGTTGGCGAGTTCCTCAAAAAGCAATTATTCCTGTCTCATTGACCATGATTGGTAATTTGACCTTGGGCATTAGCATATTAAGTGCGGTGCAATACATTCCGGTCGCACTGGCATTATTGATTGTCTACATTTACCCAGCCTTGGTGATAATTCTCGAAACGTTAGGCAACCGACAAAAAATATCATCTTTGCAGGTTATGGTTTGTTTATTAGCTTTTTTGGGCTTAGGCCTAGTGCTAACGCCTTCTTTTGGAAATTTGGATTGGCGGGGAGTTGCCTTTGCTTTTGTAGCCTGTATCAGCCTGACATTGCTAATGTTGGCTGTACATTGTGCTAGACGTGATGTAGATGAAGTTACCTTACTTTTTTGGAGCAATATTGGTGGTCTGCCGCTTATCATTTTAATGGTGCCTTTATTGGGTGGGTTGACTTTACCTGAAACCAAAGTCTCCTGGATGGCACTCGTTGCTGGTAGCATCTTCTACATTATTGGTTTTTGGGGATATACTTTATCAATGCGTTTTATCAGTGCTAGTCGAGCATCACTTCTTTTCAACGTGGAGCCTATCGTTGCTATCATTGCGGCTGCAGCGATATTGGGCGAATATTTAAACTGGATGCAGTTATGTGGAGCGTTGCTAGTTATTATAGCCGTTTATTTGGCAACTAAATCTTAAAGACCTTTCTGCCTTTAAGACACTAGCCACTCGGGTTCGGTTAAGCTGTAAATTTAAATATTGAGGTTAATAATTACATGATCAAAGGGTTAGAGTTTCAGTGGGTTAGATTCGGTTGAGTTTGATATTGCTATTGACTTAAAAAATATCATCTTTTATTGCTTCCATCGATACATTAGTCGATGTACTGCCGACAAAAGGGAGAGTGCTAATGACTTCACCGAGTACGTAACGATAACTTTTCATGTTGCGGGTTCTGACCTTCAAAAGATAATCAAAAGCGCCAGCAATCATATGACACTGTTCGATTTCTGGCACTGTTAGCACGGCCTCATTAAAAGCGGATAGGGCTGACTTAGTTGTATCCGTTAGTTTAACTTCTACGAACGCAATATGATCCTTACCCAATTTAGTTGGATCAAGTATGGCTCGAAATCCTAAAATATAACCGTCTGTCTGTAGTCTTTTTAATCTCACCTGACAAGCTGATTTCGACATACCGACTCGCTTTGCCAATTCTGTCACAGGAATACGGCCATCATGACCCAGCATTTCCAGAAGTTTATAATCTGTCTGGGTTAAAAGCCCATTATTAATAATCATTTTGAGTTTATTTCCCTATAATTAAGAAATAATAAGTTTAAAGTTCGAATCAATTCAAATTAACAGGAATATTGCCTATCCAATTTAGGTTATCTTAATCTCACTAATATTCAAGAGAATAAGCTCATGTCAGTACTTAAATCTGTGCGGGAACGAATTCAACGAAACCACATTCGTGATGAAAATTTGTTACTGACTGAGCTGCAACAAAAAATTGAGGTGTCCCCCTTGACGCGTAATCGGATCTGTACGCGCGCTGCGAAATTGGTGGAGGGAATTCGTTCAGGCGATAAACCGGGTCTAATGGAAGTGTTCTTGGCTGAGTATGGTCTATCGACGGATGAAGGCGTGGCTTTGATGTGTTTGGCAGAGGCCTTATTGCGGGTGCCGGACTCTCACACTATTGATGCCTTGATTGAAGATAAAATTGCACCCTCTTCTTGGGGCGAACATTTAGGACGATCTAGTTCGTCTTTAGTGAATGCCTCAACTTGGGCGTTGATGTTAACTGGAAAGATGTTGAACGATGGTCAAGGCGTTGCAGCAGTGTTAAAAGGTGCTCTAAAAAGAGTCGGCGAGCCGGTAATTCGTACCGCTGTTGCTCGCGCAATGAAAGAGCTAGGCCATCAATTTGTGCTGGGTGAGACCATCAGCGAAGCCGTTAGACGGGGTCAAAAACGACAGGATAGAGGTTATACCTACTCTTACGACATGCTCGGTGAGGCTGCTTTAACGGCAAAAGATGCCCGCGCTTATTTTTCAGCCTATAAAAACGCCATTGCTGAACTCGCACCCTTTTGCACCTCAGTTGATATTCGCCAAAATCCTGGTATCTCGATCAAATTATCGGCTCTTCATCCGCGCTATGAAGTTGGACAATCAAAACGGGTGATGACTGAACTTGTTCGCAGCACGCTTACCTTAGCCAAACAGGCCAGCGTGGCGGGCATGGGTTTGAATATCGACGCTGAAGAGTCTGATCGATTAGACTTATCGCTCGATGTCATCGAGGCTGTTCTATCTGACGATTCTCTCGCAGGCTGGGACGGCTTTGGTGTGGTTGTGCAAGCTTATGGTAAACGTGCCCCTGATGTTATTGAATGGTTGCATGCTCTGGCTCAAAAATACGACAGAAAAATCATGGTGCGCTTAGTTAAAGGCGCCTATTGGGATACTGAGATAAAGCGTTCACAGGTTGAAGGTTTATCCGGCTTCCCGGTCTTCACACAGAAAGCAGCAACTGATGTCTCATTTATTTGTTGTGCAAAAAGTCTATTGTCTAAAACAGATCTTATTTACCCTCAGTTTGCGACTCATAACGCCCACACTGTAGCTGCAATTATTGAGATGGCTGATGATATTGATACGTTTGAATTCCAGCGATTACACGGCATGGGTGACGCGTTACATGATAGAGTTCTCATTGAGGAAAAAACTCGGTGTCGAATTTATGCGCCTGTTGGAGCACACCGGGATTTACTCGCCTATCTGGTCCGACGCCTGCTTGAAAATGGTGCGAATAGTTCCTTTGTTAATCAAATTGTTGATGAAAAGGTGCCTCCCTCGGAAGTCGCCTCTGATCCCTTTGCAAAACTGACTGAAAGCTTTGAAAATTTAGCTGTAGTTCATCCCCTTAAGCTATATGAGGCTGAGCGTCGAAATTCAAAAGGCTGGGATTTACATGATGGTAATGATTTAGCGGCGATTGAAGCTGCTCGCCATTCTCACCAATTTAGGCAGTGGTCAGTGGGCCCTTTGATTGCAGGAAGGTTAAATGGGGTAGAAATTCTTGAAGTGATTAACCCAGCACAACCTTCCGATAAGGTGGGTGAAGTGATTCAGGCCTCTCTAGATGATGTCGAAACGGCACTGACTCAAGCTACCTGCTGGCAGGCATCAGCAGCAGAGAGGGCTGCTGTATTAGTAAAGGCATCAGATTTATTCGAGGAAAATTTTGGTGAGCTTTTTGCAATCTTGAGTCGAGAAGCCGGTAAGACACCACTCGATGCTATTGCTGAATTAAGAGAGGCGGTTGACTTTTTACGCTACTACGCAGCTCGTGGGCAGGAACTGTTCAACCCATCTCGTGGTATTATTGTCTGTATATCACCTTGGAACTTCCCATTAGCCATTTTTGCAGGACAAATTTCTGCTGCGCTTGCAGCGGGTAATGGTGTCATTGCTAAACCTGCCGAACCGACAGCAATCATTTCCTGTATTGCAGTTAAACTAATGCATGAAGCGGGTGTTCCCACTCAGGTACTCCAGCTATTACCGGGCAAAGGTTCGATAGTCGGTGCAAAAATTACCTCAGATCCAAGGGTTAAAGGCATCTGTTTTACCGGATCCACAGCAACGGCACAGACCATCAATCAAACGATGGTGAAACAGATCGATCCAACTGCCCCATTAATTGCTGAAACGGGCGGGTTAAATGCGCTGATTGTTGATAGTACTGCATTACCCGAGCAGGCCATTAAAGATATTATTGCTTCGGCATTTCAATCGGCTGGACAGCGTTGTTCTGCTCTTCGCCTGTTGTATTTACAGGAAGAGATTGCCGCACCTTTTTTAGATATGTTGTATGGTGCGATGGATGAATTAGTAGTGGGAGACCCTTGGTCATATGCAACTGATTTAGGACCTGTTATTAACGAAGTGGCTCGATCAGGTATAACCCAATACATTCAAACTGCGCGCTCTGATGGTCGGCTATTAAAGCAAATAACGGCTCCAACTGAAGGTACCTTCGTTGGACCTGCAGTGATCAAGGTCAAAGGAATACTTGATATGGAGAAAGAAATTTTTGGTCCAGTCATGCATGTTGCAACATTTAAAGCGAATGAACTTGACTCAATTGTAGATGATATTAATCGCAGTGGTTATGGCCTCACTTTTGGTATGCATACACGAATTGATAGTCGTATTGAGCAAGTTACATCGCGTTTGAACGTCGGTAATATTTACATCAATCGTAATCAGATCGGTGCGATTGTGGGCACGCAACCCTTTGGTGGTGAAGGTCTATCAGGTACGGGTCCCAAAGCTGGGGGCCCAAACTATGTATCTCGATTTACCCAACCTGTGATGGTTACAATTGGTGAAGTGATGGCCAATTTTGTTTCTATCGAACAGGTGCAGGCGCGAATTGATGCGGTTCGGTACATTAGACCCGCTCTTCTTAAAACACTAGACTTACCAGGTCCAACAGGTGAGTCAAACCGTCTATCTACCTATGGACGTGGGGTCGTACTTTGTCTAGGGCCAACCAAGGAAGCAGCACTTCAGCAAGCGAGTCTAGCTAAAAATAGTGGTTGTATTGCTATTTGTATTGCGCCTGGGATATCTGATATTGATGGCCTCAATGGCAAGCTGGATAGAAAAGATTTAGAAACTTTAAATGGCTTTCAACTTATCGTACTCTGGAGTACTAAGGATGACTTGCGTGCCACACGTCAAGTTTTAGCAAAGCGTAAGAGTGCCTTAATTGGTTTGTGTGCAGAACAAGATTTTACTGAACGATGCCAAATTGAACGGCATATTTGTATCGATACCACGGCTGCTGGAGGTAATGCGAGTCTTTTGGCAGAAGCAGGATGAAGGTTTACTTGGTATAATATAGTTTTAGAAGCAACTGATTAGCAGTCTACTAACCGTGGTATTAAAAAGCGGCACAAAATCTAGAGTTATTCGTTTAAAAAGCTATTAGAATAATAATTCAGACTCTGATCCTTTTCAGATTCATCCGTGGAGGTCAAATGTTCCAAGCCGTTAGCAGCCGAAGTGCCCGAGAGAAAGCATTACGTATAAATCTCGATGAAACGAAATATGGGACAATTGTTGAAATTGGCGCAGGGCAAGAAGTGGCCCGTCAATTCTTCAAGGCTGGTGCCGCTGCGGGTACTATTGCCAAAACAATGTCTGCTTATGATATGACATTTTCAAATGCTATTTATGGCGTGCAAGAAGATCGACGCTATGTCAGCAAATCGAGAGTCAAATCGATGATCGAGCAAGAGTTTGATTTGGTGATTAATCGGGTTGGTACGTCCCGCCCCGATGCGTCTCGGTTCTTCGCCTATGGTGCAACAGTAGAAGCCAAAAGTTACAATTCAGATAACGAATGCCATGCTTGGTGTGGTATTCGTATTCAAATGTATCCAGGTGCAGAACCATCTGAAATTGTCGTTCACATTCGGATGCGTGACGAAAATGCTGAAAGCCAACAAACTGCATTGGGCCTATTTGGCGTTAACCTAATCTACGCCTGCTATTATTATATTGAAAATACTAAGAGAATTATGGAGTCGTTAACTGATGGCATGTCTCTCGGGCAGGTTGAAATTGATTCAATCGAGTTTAACGGTCCTTATTTCGAAGAGGTAGACAATCGTTCGATTAATTTACATTTAATTCGAAGCTGGAAAACACGCGCAATCATGTTCAAGCCGGACGGTTCCGTCATTGTCCCAGCCGAGATGTTATACAAAAAAAACGTTTTGACCATCCGAGGTTCTTTTCGGCCAGTCACTCGCCTAAATGTTGATATGATCGAACAAGGCATGAAGACATTTAGTGCGATTGAGGGCGTCACGCCCGAAAACAGCGTAGCACTGGCAGAAATTTCGTTGAATGATTCACGAGGCAGTGATCTTATGGTTTCAGAATCAGACCTACTTGCTCGAGTGCATCTACTTAATTCGCTCGGTTATAGCGTCATGATATCTGACTACACACGCTACTTTTCTTTACGTGCTTATTTTAGGCAGTTCACTAAGTTACAAATTGGCATCGTGGTTGGGTTGATTAATATCCGAGAAATCTTTGACGAAAGCAGTTATCGAGGTATTGAAGGTGGAATTTTGGAAGGCTTTGGTAAACTATTCCCGGATAAGACACGTCTATTAGTTTATCCAGAAATCGATCACGCAGACGAACTGCGAGATTTTACTAACGTGACATTACCAGAAAACTTGCAGTTTCTTTATGAGTACCTAGTGGCAAATAAGTTTATTTTTGGAATCGATAGTAGCGACTATGATCTATTTAAAATATTTTCGCGCAATATATTGAAACAATTACCTAATGGACGAGGTGAATGGGAAAAAAGTTTACCGGAGGGTGTTGCAAAAGAAATTATCAACAACCGCTTCTTTGGTTATCGAGAATAATTACGTAAGAATTTAACTCAAACAGGCGCTATTTCTAAAACATAGCGCCTCTCATATTAAACTGCTTCTAACGCATCGTAACTAGTTCTTCTGAACTGGTAGGGTGAATAGCAATGGTGTCATCAAAGTCTTTCTTGGTTGCGCCCATTCGAATCGCAACAGCAAATCCCTGTAACATCTCATCGACCCCTGGGCCAATGACATGGCAACCAATAACCACTTCACTCTCACCTAAACAAACCAATTTCATAGCGGTTGGTACAGAGTGATCCGATATTGAGTTATACATCGCAGTAAATTCAGTTTGATAAATGGTTACAGCATCGCCGTGTGCTTTTTTAGCTTCTTCTTCAGTGAGACCCACTGTTCCAATCGGTGGATGACTGAAAACCACGGTTGCAATGTTTTTATAATCAACATGTCTATCGGCTTGACCATCGTAAAGACGGTCGGCTAAGCGTCGGCCAGCAGCGATAGCGACCGGTGTTAACGGTGCGCGTCCGGTAATATCGCCAAGTGCAAAAATATGGTCTTGATTAGTGTTTTGAAATAAATCACAGGGAATATAACCGTGCCGATCAACCTCAACGCCAGACTTATCAATATCGAGATCATCATGGTCTGGGTTGCGACCTACTGCAAAAAGAACTTGGTCAAGTCCTGATTGACTTCCACCCTGATCGTCGTTTATATCAAGTTGTTTGTTTCTTTGAGTAATATGGGTAATTTGAGTATTGGTTTTAAGTGTAATACCAGATTTTTGTAATGCGTCAAACAAGGTTGTTTTTAATAGACTATCGAATTCACCCAAGACATGAGACTTTCGGAGGTACATCGTAACATGAGTGCCTAAAGAGTTTAAAACACCCGCTAATTCAACTGCAATATAACCTGAACCCACAATAGCGACTTGTTTTGGCAGACGGTCCATAGCGAAAAAACCATCAGATGTAATGGCATGCTCTGCACCAGGGATGTTTGGCAGAGTCGGCACGGTGCCGGTCGAAATGACAATATGATTTGCGCTATATCGCTTACCGTCTACTTCAAGGGTATGCGGATCAATAAAGTGCGCATTACCGGTGAGTTCATCAATGCCTAAATCTTTAAGATAACCATGATACCAGTGATTAATACCGTCAATGTAGGCCTCACGTTTTCTTACCAGTTTGCCCCAATCAAACCCATTATTGTTGACATCAAAACCGTAGCTTTTGGCATCATCAATTGAATGGGCTAAGTTGGCACCAAACCACATAATTTTTTTCGGCACACAGCCAACATTGACGCAGGTCCCGCCCATTTTTCCCCGTTCGACCACTGCACATCTTTGGCCATAAGTGACGGCTCGCTCAACTACTGAAAGTCCACCACTGCCTGCACCGATGGCGATAACATCATAGTCATAATTATGTTTCATATATTTTCCGCTGAATGAAAGTGTTTGTGTTAATCGGTAAGGTTAATCGAACATCATAAAGAAATAAAACGATGATTTTAGACCCTTAAATGGTAATAGGTTCCGTTTAAATCTGAGCGCTACTTAAGCATTCAGCCACCACCGTCGCTGCTATTAAACTGCGATCTAAGTCCATATTTGGTAGATCAACTCGTTCGATCTGAATGTCTACCTCAACTGAACTACCCCCCATCAGTTTGGCTTTTTCTGTTACGTAAGCGCTTGCTAGTACTCTGGCCTGATCAAGGGCGTCGTTCGAAGCGCTAAAGAATATAGGCTTATCTGTATGATGCAAATGATAACCCCCTGATTCTGTTGTAGTGATTTCAATTACGGTTCGAATTTTGATTCGGCCAATGGCAGCACCGATCGCATTCGCAACTTCAGCATTGGTGGGTATCATACAAACGGTATTCAGTTGTTTGCCAACAGCCACATAAAATACTGGTGCAGGTCCACCAACAGCAACAATGGGAATGCTTGGAGTGAATTGAATCGAGAGGTCATTCAATTGGTTTCCTCCATTGATCACCGCCTGAATGAGTGGGTTATCCATGGTGAAATCAAAGCCACTGAGCTGATTAATAATGAGGTAACTGCTTTTGGCGACCATGGTGTCAAATACGCGGTATGCAAATTGCTGAATCTCCGATTCTACATCCTCATCCTTCCATGAAATTAGGCTAAAAGACCGGCCTAGCATTAGGCAGGCCAGACGGGCTGCTTTTGAAGACCATTGTGATTGTAACCCCAGCACATGAGCGGCATCGCTTGGCGTCAAGCCTGAAATTTGAACAATACCACGAGCCAGTAAACGTATGAGGCGTGACCGATCAGCAGCACGAGCCGCCATAGTGTCGTATAACTTAGGTTCGTCGCCTATGCGAGAAATGAGTTCAATATCTTCTAATGACAGGCCTAAGGGCAGGTTTTTTTGATCGATCCCTTCCGCTAAAAAGACAAATCGTATTGCTGCTGCGAGTCCCATGCCGTCACTTAGACTCGTCTGTAGCTGATTGATAATCTGAGGGAATCGTGTACAGACCAGTGACAGTGGTACTACGCGATTGGCTTTTAAACTAACAACACCCTTGAAGTTGATTTCGACTTCACTATCACCACCAAGACCAATAGTTTGCATATCAATTGCTCGAACTAGAGTCCGATAGCCACCTGCCATTGCGCCTTTTTCGTTTAACTTTGGCCAGCCATTACGAACGATTGCGACATCGGTTGTGGTGCCACCTACGTCCGATATGATGAAATTGTTTAAGCCTGAAATGTAGTTGGCACCAATCACACTTGCGGCTGGACCAGATAGGATAGTTTCAATGGGTTTTTCGATTATTGAATCTGCACTGGCAATAGAGCCATCGCCCTTAACAATCATTAAGGGTGCATTAATTTTTTGTTCCTGCATGGCCTTTTGTACACTCTCAACTAGGTTGAAAATTAGGGATACGATGCGCACATTGAAAGTAGCAGTCAAGGCTCGTAGTGGACCATTTAAGCCGTCTGATAGCTCACTTGATGCAGTCACTGGCGAGTTAGTTAAATGCTGAATGACTTGCTTTGCCCGTTGCTCATGGTCGGAGTTTCGAATAGAGTAGTTAGCCGATACCGAAAAAGCCTCTACAGAATCTTTCAACGCGAGTACCTGTTCTATTAATGAGTCTTCATCAAGCGTACAGGTTTCACTGCCGTCGTATTCATGTCCGCCCGCAATACGAATAATTTTAGCGCTGGGTATGGCTTTGTGTAGTTTGCTGCGCTTCACCATATCGTCACTGAAACCAATAAGAACAGCTGCAACTGACGATCCCATGCCCTCTACCAAGGCATTGGTGGCTAAAGTGGTTGATAGCGATACAAGTGACACTTCATAAGTGTCAAGGCGTTGAGCTGACTCTGCAACCACTGCTTTAAGCGCGTTTGCAACTCCTATTTCAAGATTGCCACGAGTCGTGAGCGCCTTAGCGGTAGCAACCACCTCGTGTGTTAGTGCATCAATAATGACGGCATCAGTGTAAGTTCCACCAGTATCAATCCCAATATTAAAGTTAGCCATCGTCATAATTCTATAATTATCATTCAAGCCCAAACTGTAACAGTTCTTTAGTTGTAATTTAATTGCTGACAACAAATTATCTGTAATGATTTTACGTAATATGATAATTCAAATTGATAGGCGCTTGATAAATCCTAATATCATATTATAGTTGTTAGAGAGTTCAAATGGAGAACAGCATGAAAACAGTTAGTCAGTTAATTCACGGAAAGGATAATAAAATTTGGTCTGTAGCGCCAGATGACAAGGTTCATAACGCTGTAAAGCTTCTGGTAGAAAAAGATATTGGCGCCTTATTGGTCATCAAGGGCAAAAAATTAGTGGGCGTTGTGTCAGAAAGAGACTGTACTCGAAAAACTCTACTGAGTGGGTTGTCAGCTTTTGAGACAACCGTTGAATCAATTATGACGTCAAAAGTCGCCTGCGCAAAACCGGACTATACTATTGATGAGTGCATGGCACTTATGTCCAAAAAACGGGTGCGACATTTGCCAATTATGGATGGTGATAAAATTGTCTGCGTTATTTCAGTGGGTGATCTTGTTAAGGAAGTTATTGCTGAACAACAAATGCTCATCAATCATCTTGAACATTATATTAGTGGTTAATAACAAAACTTAATAACGGGTTCTGGCAACAATAAATCACTCAAAAAGTCAGTGACGTGCCGCCATATATCTTGTTGTTATGAGTGTTTGTGTTGTAGGCATAATCAACAAATAAGTCTGTTTTTACAAAAGAGGTCAGCTTCCAGCGGCCCCCAAAACCAACGCTAGTTTGCAAGTCAGTCAGGTTAATTTTGGTAACGTCTGCATAGACATTACCAACATCAATAAAGCTGCTCAAACGAAAACTAGGATAGTTTTCAAAGCCCTTTATGTATTCAAAGTTGCCGAGTACTAAGGCATCGCCTTCGATGGATTCTTGTTCCAGACCTCTTAAAGTAGAAGACCCACCTAATTCATAATAAGGGACATTAAAAGGACTGCTGTTCGACCAACCCAAGAGCAGCCGACTATTAAAATTATCAAGTGGATTAAGAGGGCAATAAAAACGGGATTCGATCTTGATTATGCTAGAGGCATAGTCAGACCCAACCCATTTGATTCCTTGCTGTAAATCTAAGGAATGAAAATAGCCATAACGACGATACTGCTGTGAGTGAACGGCATCATATTCAACCTTAAATTCCAGTCTATTATACTTGCCGGCGTCAAGTTTTCCCAAAAGCTCAGGGTAGGCTGATTTTAGGTAAATGTTTTGGTATGTGAGTGAAGTCGTTATCGACAAGGGGTAATTTAATGACAATAACGGCCAGTCTCTTGTTATGGAAACGGATGCAATATTTTCATATTCTATATTTTGAAAAACGTTGTTCTTAGTGGTTTTGACCGAATCACTTACACTAATATGATAACGATACGGGTGATTGAATTGAGGGAGGTCATAATTGATGCGGTAACGGCGGCCGTCGTCACCATTACCCAGTTTGGATTTTTCGGCTAGTAGATTAAGTTTTTGATTAGCACCATTAATATTAGATAGCTTTAGATTAACGCCAAGCTTAATGTCACCATCGCCATTTCGACTGAGGCGAGGTAAAAGCAGAGTGTAATATTTTTCTTTCAGTTGAATAATCAAGGTAAATTTAGACTGCCTCATTTCAGTTCGGAGTGTTACCTCTTTGAAAAGCTCGGTGTCTAATATATTTTGCCTAGTTTGATCCAGTTTCAATTGACTAATAGAATCACCTCAAAGATTTTTGCCCATTTGAGAACAAAGCGAGTCTTGGTTTTTGTGTTACCTTCGACAATAATTTGAGCCAATGGCAACCCATAAAGATCATCATTAGCAATTATTAAAGGAGTATAAAAAGTAAAAAAAACCGTAAGGCTTAAGCCCAGAAACTTAACTATAAATCTTGTGGCAGTTTTAATTGAATGTGTCACTAATTAATCAATTGGCCCCCAGAGCACTTTGTCGAGACTGTCATCAGGGTCGACTGTGACCACTTTGTTGGACTCAAACAATATGCCTTCTTTTTTCAAAAGTTTAGCTTGTTCACGATAGGGGTCCGAGTCAGGTTTAAAAGCCAATGTCCTATCTGACTTAACGACGCGATACCAAGGTAAAGGTTCGGGTGAGCGGCCCATTGCCGCTGCTACCATACGAGAATATCGCGGAAATCCAGCCACGCTCGCGACCTGTCCATATCCCATGACTTGACCAGCTGGAATGCTTTTCACCGTCGCCCATATTTTAATATCAAAGCTGTCTCTAAATTTTGTCATCAACGAAGTCTACCGGTAAATTTAGTAGCTGAGTAGCCCTTACTCTTAAAAGAATAACACTCGTTATCTTTATCATAAATCTTTATAATAAGTATCATTGTCATCATTAAAACTGATTTGAAAGTTATGGAAATTCGCCAACTACAATCTCTAATAAAATTAATAAATTGCAACTTTAGTGTGAGTAAAGCGGCTAATGAAATGTTTCTGGTCCAGTCGGCGGTCTCACAGCATCTTAAAAAACTAGAGGATGAGCTGGGTTCAGATTTATTTGTACGCAAAGGCAAGCGTTTAATCGGATTAACGCCGATTGGTGAACAAGTGGCGAAACATGCCCAGACGACATTGGCTTCGGTCAATAGCATTCGTGCTATTGGGTATGATTATATTAACCAGAATGAAGGTGTCTTACGAATTGGATCTACCCATGCCCAAGCACGTTACATATTACCGCCCGTTGTGAAGGCTTTTAATTCGGCTTACCCTCGCGTAGAGTTACAAATTCACCAAGGAACGCCAAAACAATTAGTTCAATGGGCCGTTGGAGATGAAATTGATTTTTCGATCTGTACTGAAGCATTATCTGAATCATCGCAATTGACTATTATCCCTTGCTACCAGTGGAACCGAAGTCTTATCACCTTACCCGATCACCCTTTACAATTAAAACACACACTTTCTCTTCAGGATCTTTGTGATTACCCATTAATTACCTATGTTTATGGCTTTACAGGACGTCGTTCGTTTAGTGATACTTTTGAAAAAGCTAACCTAGAACCGCACATCGTTCTTAGCGCTGCCGACACCGACATCATAAAAACCTATGTCAGAGGTGAAATGGGGGTGGGTATTATTGCCAGTATGGCGCTTGACGACGACAATGATCAAGGCCTAATCAGTCGTGATATAAGTTATTTATTCCCTTGGGAGACGACCAAAATTGCTTATTTAAACGATAAGTTTTTACGTCAGTACCAACAAAAGTTCATCGATCTTTTTTTAGCCTACGTGTATCAATCTGAGAATAATAAAATTAAAAATTTACCTATCTAATGGCTTTAAAACCGACCATCTATAAAATAAAAATAGATCTTTCTAATACAGATCAAGGGCATTATGACAACTACCCATTAACGATTGCACTACATCCATCAGAAACACCCGAAAGAATGATGGCGCGAGTATTGGCTTTTTGCATTAATGCACAGGAGGGGTTGACCTTTACCCGTGGGCTCAGTGCCATTGAAGAGCCAGACCTCTGGAGTCACAGCTTAGATGGCCAGATAAATCTTTGGATTGATGTGGGAGAACCCCGAGCTGATCGAATCAAAAAATCGTCGCATCTCGCATCGCGTGTCAAAATATATAGCTTTAATGCAAAGTCAGATGTGTGGTGGCAGCAAGAAATAAAGCAAAAAGTTAGTCCGAAGGCGTCAGTATTTCAATTTGACTGGGACTGTATACAAGCACTTACGTTACTGCTCGAAAGAACAATGAATATGGCCGTTATTATTACTGATAACTCAGCCTATATTGCCACTGGAAAAGGTGAATGTGAGGTGAGCTGGAAAGAGTTGCAAGCGCATTAATTGAGTGGATAAAGTTTAAACCGAATGATCATAACGACTTACTTTTTATAACCGAATCGCACTTGTATCCCTTATTGGTACAAGCCAACAAGGGAATGATCGAGTGGGGTTATTTATTGATATAATTACATGTCGTCGATAAGTGACTCAATATAAGCCAGTCGGCTGGTCATTTCTTGGTGCAAGCGTCGTAATTCATCTTTAACAATCGTTGCATTCTCGACGCTGGTTTTTTTGTTATTAACAATATATTCCAGTTCTTCAATGGCCTTTTGAACAAAAGGTGAAATTTCATAAACAACTTGGGTTTGACGAGATCCGCTATCAGTGACGATCGTTTTACTGGCTCGACCGAATTCAAAGCGTTTGCTGCCCGGTAGAAAAGAGCCTTTCTTACGACGATAAATAATACGTAGGTGGTCCGTGTTATTTGACGTGGTCAACGAGAATCGTTCAATTTGTTCCGGGTTATTAATGCCCATTTCTGTCAAAGTAGGGTAGTTTTTCATTTTCCAAACACCTGTATTATTAAAGGTTAAAACTTCCCACGAAAATGGGAGTCATTCCAGACATTGATCCTGATAACATTTAGATAGTAGCATTAAATTGATTTAGGTTGTTGTCCAGTATCCATCTGGTTTGTTATTTTAAGTGAAGTGCGGATATAAATTAAAAGGAGTAGTTCAATGAGCATGATCCACCCAAAATTATTGAGTGATTGTTTTGTTTTAGGATACTTTCCACTTTGCCATCTGTTGCTTGCGAAAGACGCAAATTACCCTTGGTTTATTTTGGTGCCAAACAAACAAGATATTTCTGAAATCTACCAATTATCTACTTCAGATCAACAGCAATTAATGAATGAATCGAATACTTTAGGTGAGTGCTTAATGACTGAGTTGAAAGGCGATAAACTGAATGTGGCAGCACTGGGTAATATGGTTCCTCAGTTACACATGCATGTTATTGTGCGATATAAAACAGATGCTACATGGCCTGAGCCCATTTGGGGTAAAGTTGCATCAAAACGATATGATAAACTGGAGTTAATGCAATTAAAAATACGGTTAAAAAAGTGGGCTCTCCCCAATTTCACAGAGCTTGACTCATTCATTTAAAATGTATAAATCAGCGGTTTAAGTTCTGTTGCCTGTGATATTATTTAACTTTAACTTTGATTCTGTTATGTATTCACCGCATTTACCGAATATCCAATCTTTCCAAGCATCTAGTTAGATGTTTAACCTATTGATTCTTTTAACCCTGTGTTTGCTTTTTTTTTATTGGTGGCATAGTGGTGACTTCAAAGCTCTGGCCATGCGTTTTGCAAGTCAGCATTGTGATCAGTTTGAACTTCAATTGCTTGATCAAAGCATGGTAATAAAAGGGCTGTGGTTAGAAAAAAATCCTGACGGTGCGCTATCCGTTAGACGACGGTATCAATTTGAATTTAGTTCAACAGGTGAGCAACGCTACCAGGGCGTATTGACAATGGTCGGTTTAAAGCTAAAATCGATTAGCATCGAAACGTATCAATTACCGCACTCCAATTGAAACTATCAGATAGACCAGCTTTTTTTCACTGCATCTAGAAACCTTGTTAATGTATTTCTCTACCGGACGGTTGTCATGAATAGGCGAGGTTTTTTTAAAAATATGGCTAATAAGTCGGCCGAAAAATCTACCCAGTCCATTGAGAAAAAAGTCAATAGGCGTGCTGCTAACTGGATTCGTCCACCTTACGCACTGGATGAAGCTGAATTTTTGATGGCTTGTACTCGATGTGACCGCTGTGTTGAGGCTTGCCCACACCAAGTTATATTCAAACTGTCGGATCGCTTAGGTAAGGCTGTCTCTGGCACTCCTGCACTCGATTTACTGAAAAAAGGTTGCCATCAGTGTAAGGACTGGCCATGCGTGAATGCCTGTAACGACTTGGCGCTGGTTCTGCCAAAGCCAGTGCCCGATATCGATCAAAGCGAAATAGAGCCTGAACTCCCCATGATGGCTCGTGCTGAAATCAATAGCAAAGTCTGTTTGCCCTATAACGGACGTGAATGTGATGTCTGTGTCGATTCTTGTCCGGTGCCCAGCGCATTGACTTGGGATATGACATTACCAATCATCAATTTACTGCTGTGTACGGGCTGTGGCATGTGCCGTGAGGTATGTGTGGCTGACCCGAAAGCGGTCAATATTAGATCCCTGCATAACTCGCTAGGTTACTAAAGCTGGAGTTTAACTAGACGAAGTAAGTACTAATTATACGAATTTGTTTAGCATCGATTCGAATTGATCTCTGTCAACCTCGATCGCACCAAGTGACATCAAATGTGCAGTCGCCATCTGGCAGTCAATCAGTTGATAGTTGCCTGATTGAATTAAATGATGCAGGCACAATTTCGAAGCATTATTGGCCCGACTAAACATAGATTCACCAAAAAAGACGCTCCCCAGTGAAATACCGTACAAGCCACCAACGAGTTGATCTTCCGCGTCCCAGCACTCAACTGAATGAGCATGGCCTGCTTGATGCATGGTGATATAAGCATTGATCATTGGGTCTACAATCCAAGTGCCTGCTTGATCTTTACGTGTCTCGGCACAATGGTGTATGACGGATTGAAAGGCGAGATTTTGAGTGATTCGATAGGACTGTTTTCGAATCAGCTTACGTAGACTTTTACTGAGGTGAAAATTGCTCGGTAACAGTATCGTTCGAGGTGCAGGCGTCCACCAAAGTATGGGTTCGTCGTCACTGAACCAAGGAAATATTCCCTGTCGATAGGCGGCTAATAACCAGTCAACACTGAGCGCACCACCGGCTGCGAGTACCCCATTTGGCTCATCTAAAGCGAATGAGGTGTCAGGGAAGCAAGGGGGTTGTTTAGGGTCCAGCCAGGGGATCATTGCGGTAAGGCGAGTGTTGCATTAATTCGGTTTGATAATTGTTTATATGTTGATTTTCTTGCTTTAAGAAATTCGCGATGGCGTCACGGAACTCGTCATGCGATATCCAGTGGCCCGACCAAGTTTTGGTTGGCAAAAAACCCCGACTGAGTTTGTGCTCTCCCTGTGCGCCCGGATCAAAATGAGTGAGTCCGTGTTCAATGCAATAGTCAATGCCTTGGTAGTAGCAACATTCAAAGTGCAGGTTATTGGCAAATTGTTCACACCCCCAGACCCGGCCATATAAGTGTGTATCACTCCGATAAAACAATGAGGCTGCGACAATCTTACCTTCATTGCGAGCAGAGCCCACTAATACCTGTGGTGCTAAAGTTTGACCCAGGTGTTGAAAAAACTCGGGCGTTAATGTTGGCGTGCCGTGTTTTCTATTATAAATACTGGCATAGAGTTCATACACTTTACCCCACTCTTGCTCAGTTAATTCTTCACCTGATTGCATTGCTAGTTCAAAACCATGCTGTGAGGTGGCCTGACGTTCCTTTCGAATATTTTTCCGTTTCCTCGAACTCAATGTAGCTAAAAAGTCATCAAAATTAGCATAGTGATTATTTTGCCAATGAAATTGAATATCACAGCGTAGCAAAATGTTGTGTTGTTTGAGCGAATCGAGGATTACTTTTTGGCTAAATAAAATGTGCCAAGAGCTGAAGTGATGGGTCTCACAAAATTGAATGGCAGCTTGGCAGCAATACAACCGAAGCTTTAGCTGATCTTCGCCATCCGATACTTTTTCGGCATTAATTAAAAAGCGGTCTCCAGTAGCGGGTGTGTAGGGGATTGCCGTGACTAGCTTGGGATAATAGTCCATTCCGCTGCGTTGGTAAGCCTGAGCCCAAGCATGATCAAATACGAGTTCACCGTAAGAGTTTGTCTTTATGTAACAGGGCAGAGCGGCAATGAGATCATCGCCATCGTGAACGACGCAATGGGCCGATTGCCAACCAAACGGTTCCAGACAACCATGTTTCTCTAATCCATAAAGGAAAGCGTGCCGGGTAAAAGGATAGCTGTTATTGCCAAGCTTATCCCAGGCTGACGCATCAATCTCGGCGAGGCTATGACAGATGCTGACGCGCCAGTTATTGTTGGGGCGAGTGTCTTGGCCGTTTTCGGGTAATTGGAGTGACAACCGTTTATGCCAATGCGTCTAGATATTTTTCGGCATCAAGGGCTGCCATACAACCGCTACCTGATGACGTAATTGCCTGACGATAAACATGATCCATTACATCACCTGCGGCAAAAACACCTTCAACACTGGTGGCAGTCGCATTGCCATGCAAACCGCTATTGACGGTAATGTAACCGTTAGCCATCTTTAATTGGCCTGCAAATATATCGGTATTGGGCTTATGACCTATGGCAATAAATATGCCGGTAAGGTCCAAATCTTTTGTGGTGTTATCCTGAACATTACGAATTCTCAAGCCAGTAACACCTGAGTCATCTCCTAAAGCCTCTTCAAACTGATTAAACCATTCGATGGTGACAT
>CAJXUC010000041.1 GCA_913061315.1 uncultured Gammaproteobacteria bacterium
CGAGATAGCGTAGCGTCTCGTGGGCTCGGAGATGTGTATAAGAGACAGCTCGAAATACCACATGTGCTTATCGCAACCGGATCAACCTGGCATCGAGATGGTGTTGGTCGCCAGCACGCGTTTTCTGTGCCGGGTATCGACTCAGCTTTAGTACTGACACCGGATGACATCCTATCTGGCATTAAAGCCAGAGGTCGAGTCTTAATTTATGATGACGATCACTATTATATGGGTGGTGCGATTGCAGAGCAGTGTCGAAATGAAGGTCTGGAAGTAACACTTGTCACACCAGATTCAAAGGTTTCGAGTTGGACTGAAAATACTCTGGAGCAGGAAAAAATTCAGAGTCGATTGCTGTCACTTGGAATCAATATACTGCCGCTTCATGAACTACTACATGTGGATCAGGAAATGGCTAAACTGGTGAATATTTATGATGGAAACGTCCAACAAACTATCGCATTTGACAGTTTGATTCTAGTTACTTCGCGAAGCCCCAACGATACTCTATATCAGTCACTTCTGGAGAACGAGGCAACATTCAAGACACTTAAAGCCGTGGGAGATTGCCATGCACCTGGAACGGTTGCGGCAGCAGTTTTTGAAGGACATTTGGCTGCACGAGGTCTGGAATCAATTGTGGATGAATATCAGGCTCTGTTTCGGCGAGAGATAATTTTGCTAGACTAACACCAAAGGTCTTATTGCCAGTTAGTTAGAATCGCGTATTATATCAATCAAATTATATTGTCCAATAATATTGCTAGCCAAGGTTATACCCGAATGATCACTACCGAAAAATTTGCCTTTATTCATATGCATAAAACAGGTGGGCAATCGATCAATAATATTATTGAAAACTGTGTCCCAAGCTTTAAAGCGATTGGTTATCACTATCCACACTATATGTTGCCTACAGATAGTGCCGATCTGCCGATTGTCGGTATGGTGCGTAATCCCTGGGATTGGTATGTGTCGTGGTATGCATTTAATATTTGGCTAAATGGTGCTAATCCGTTATTCTTCTTTTTGTCAGACGGCTGCCAAGCTGATTTCAAAACTACTTTAAAAAACCTCATCTGTCTAGGTGCCAATACTGAAAAGAGTCAGAATTATCGGAATACCCTAATCGAAGTATTACCCGAAAGCCTCGACGGTAATGAAGGTGTTGGATTAACCAAGGATTGCATTCGCCACTTCATCGATGATGATCATGGTTATTTCAGCTGGCAGTTCAAACGCATGCATGGTGATCTTGATAGCGATAACACTTATATCGGACGGTTTGAAAATTTGCAGCAGGACTTTCTTACCATCATGGATCAACTTCAGATTGAAGAGACGCAAACAATGCGGGCAAAATTTGAGTCTTCAGCACATTTAAATAAATCACGTCATAGCCACTATTCAGCCTACTACGATGATGAGTTGCGAGACCTGGTCGCTGAAAAAGAAAGTTTGCTGATTGAAAAATATAGTTATCAGTTTGAGTTGGTCGAAAGTGACGAAAAAGCGATAGTATTTCCTAGTGTGCAAATGGGTGGTATACAGGATGGGTTCCAGAAATTATCCGGCAAGGCGGGTAATTTCCTACTGCTCGACTCCAATGTTAATGTCGAGCCGATTAAAAATAAACTTGAGCAAATTACCCAAGCCGAATGGGATAAATCAGGGAGAGAAAAAACATTCGAAGCGCATCTTCAGACTAAATCTCTGATGCTGATTTATGATGATGATTTCCGACATTATAAACCGACCTACCATAGTATTTACTCCAGGTTTGAAGCCGAACTCAAACCACTGCTCGATACCATCGCTAATCATTTTCAACATAATGGTTTTGTGGTGCGAGTGGTATTTGCAAAGCTGCAAGGACACGGAAGAATCCCTGTGCATGCCGATATTGGTTATTCATTGCTCAAATGTCATCGTATCCATGTTCCCATTGTATCTAATGACCAGTCATTTTTTACCGTGGGTGGTGAGCGTAAAGTGATGCGTGAAGGCGAGATGTGGGAAATCAATAATGCTACGTTGCACGAAGTCGATAATCAATCCGATGATGATCGCATTCACTTGATTATTGACTGGACGCCAAACTCAACTGTGCGACCAGAGCATAAAAAACCTATTCCCAAAGGAAACCTCAACCAGCCCAAACAAGTTGCGATTTCGGATCAACCGAAAGTGGGTAGAAACGACCCTTGTCCTTGTAACTCAGGGAAAAAGTTTAAGAAATGCCATGGTGCGAATTAGATAAAGCGTTTCAAGAAAATCCTGCCGGGATAAGTGTACTTTATTTAGCCCGGTTAGCGCTCAACACATAAAGCATTTCTAACGCCAAAGTCGCGCCAGCCAGTGCTGTAATTTCGGCATGGTCGTACGAAGGTGCAACTTCAACTACATCCATCCCAACGAGGTTCAAGCCCTGTAAACCGCGAATAATTTTGAGCGCACGATCAGTTGTCAATCCACCAACAACAGGTGTGCCTGTACCGGGGGCATAAGCGGGGTCAAGACAGTCAATATCGAATGTGAGGTAGCAGGGTGTTTTACCGACACGCTGGTGAATTTGTTCGATAATTTCATCGGCTGACAGATCATTGGCCTGTGCTGCATTAATGACCTTGAATTCGTGAGTGCTTTGAGTATATTCAGTTCGAATACCGACTTGAATGCTTTTATCTGGATCGATTAAACCCTCTTTCGGTGCATGATGAAACATACTGCCATGATTATAGGTAGAGCCTTCTTCTGCATAAGTGTCAGTATGCGCATCAAAATGAATCATAGCTAGCTTACCATGTTGTTTACAATGCGCTCTTAAAAGGGGGAGAGTGACAAAGTGGTCGCCACCAAAAGTTAGCGTGGTTTTACCCGCTTTTAAGAGCGTTCCATAATGCCGTTCAACTTCGTCAAAGAAACCTTCGTGATTGCCGACTGGAAACTCCAAGTCACCATAATCGGCTAAGCGAAGTCGATCAAATAATTTAAAGTCCCAAGGGAAACGTTTTTCTTCCCAGCGCAGCTGTGAACTAGCCTGTCGAATAGCGTTTGGCCCACTGCGAGTGCCTGCCCTGCCCGATGTGCCTAAGTCATAGGGTAGTCCAACAACAAATACATCGGCATCGTCAGGGTTTCGCGTGAGCGGTACACCCATGTAAGAAAACATATTGGCGAACATTGAGATACTTTGATTAAATTTATAATCGCTAGCATGTGTCATTTCTATACTCAGTAGTTAATTTTTAAGTGGCCCTAATCAAAGGTACCAATCATATTCTTTTGAACTGATGGTTTGCAGAAAGGTAAAAGCTTCAGCTTTACGATGTTGGCAATAGAGTTCAACAAATTCTTGCCCTAAAGCATTGATTACAGGGCCGCTTTGAATAGTTGAAACTAGAGCCGTATCAAGGTTAAGAGGTAAATTTCTATCTTTATTATTTACGGCATGATCAGTTGGATTGCCCGCATCAAGTTGGTTTTCCATGCCATGAAGCATGCCCGCTAATGTGATAGCCATGGCCAGATATGGATTGGCATCTGCGCCTGGCACTCGATTTTCGACACGCCAAGCACCGTCACGTGCCAAAGGAATTCGAAACGCAACTGTGCGATTCTCATATCCCCAGGTTAAGCTCACAGGAGCACAGTTGAAGCCACCGGTATAGCGCTTGTAGGCATTGGTATTAGGTGCCCAAAATGACATTGCTGCTGGCATTATGTCGATGAGACCGCCAATTGCATGAATTAAATTTTGATGGGGTTTTTCGCCATCTGCAAATATATTGTGGTCGTTTCCATCCAGAACACTAATATGCATGTGTAAACCGTTGCCCGGTTGATCAAGTAATGGTTTAGCCATAAAGCTTGCCAATAGGTGATGTTTTTTGGCAACCTCAATTACAATACGTTTGAAAAGGCAGGTTTCGTCTGCGGCACGTAACACGTTGTTATGGTGGTTAAAGTTAATTTCAAATTGACCTGCGCCCATTTCTGCTGAAATAGCGCCCGTTTCAATTGACTGAAGGTTGCAGCTTCGAATGATGTCATCAATTACGGTTTCAAAATCTGAAATACGACTACACGACAGCACGGTTGGTGAGTCTATCTGTCCTGTTTTTGGATTACGTACTAGCCTGATTAAATCATTGGTATTACGTTTCGAATCAAATAAATAAAATTCAAGCTCAAAGGCTACTGTTGGATGTAAGTTTTTTGCTTCATAGGCGTTTAATACCGATTGAAGAACGTTGCGTGGCTCAAAGAAGGTAGGTGAATCATCTTTATAGGACGAAGCCATAATTTGGGCTCGAGGCTTGCTGCCCCAATCATTGATACACAAGCTGTCTGCAATTAAATAAAAATGAGCATCGGGGTCACCGTCATCATCACCATAGTTGATGCCTGCCAATGGTGCACCTAAAGTGTCGAGCACAAACATACTCATGGGCATTGCTAATCCATCTTTAGCAAAGGACCTTAGTTTCGATATGGGGTAACGTTTACCAAAGAAATGTCCACATATATCGACAGAAAGAATTTCAATTGACTCAATTTCTGGATTCGTGCGGAGGAAGTCATCTACTTTTTGAATTAGCTGACTGTTTTGAGTGTGTGTCATATTTTTCTCAAGAAAACCATGTTTGGCTATCAGTTATCTTATGTGATCACAAAAAAATAATAAAGGCATAATTTAAGTGGGGTTATTTGAATTAGCTAGAAAGTCCTGTGATCATATAATGTTTTAATATTATCCCCCTGGTTGAGTTTGGGTATTGCCTTCGAAATAACCAGGAATACCCTCTACTGACCTAATAGACGCTATTCCATCCCGAATATCAGCCTCAATGGCACGTCGTAAAGCAAACGTATTGCGCTGCTTGAGCGCGTTAATAGCTTCGATATGACGATCGACAATATAAGTTTTTTCTAGTTTTGCAATGGCAATTTGTGAAAATGGACCGAGCTGCAACCAAACGCTTTCTATTAATGGCACTGAAATTTGGAACGGATTAGCGCTGTACAAACTGCGATGGAACTCTTGATTGATAAGGCTAATATTGACGCTATCTTCTTGTTCAATGGCTAAGTCAATACGGGCATCAATTTCTTGGAGTTTGGTAATATGTTGTTCTGTTATATAAGGTGAGGCGGTTTCAGCGGCATGTGATTCAAGTAAAATGCGCAATGCACAGAGTTCATTGAATTTTTCTACAGTCATTTGCGGTACGATCACCCGACGATTATTTTTTACTTCGACTGCACCCTCGCACGCTAATCGATGTAATGCTTCGCGAACGGGCATTGGGCTTACATCAAGCGCCTCTGCTAACCCTCGAATGGTTAAGGGTAGTCCTGGTTCTATTTTTCCACACAACAAGTTGGTGCGTAGCAATCTGTATACCCATTGATTGGTTTTAAGTGATTCTGATTTTTCTAGCATGAGTAATTCAAAGTCTGCTAGTTTTTTGGCTTTCATGGCATGGTTGCTGAATAAGATTGTGTTGATTATTTAATCACGAATTAGCAATGCAAACCATAAGAGCTACCATTTCTATTTGGTTCATGCGAAAATTATGTGATCACAAAAAATGTTATCTTATTGTAGAGTACTTATAAAATGCAACAATCTAGCTTATTAACTTCAAATCATACTGAGTCTTATTACGCAGCAACAGCCAATACAACTGCCCTCCGTAATCGATTAGAGTCTGACATAGAGGTTGATGTATGTGTGGTTGGGGCTGGTTTCAGTGGATTGTCGTCGGCACTTCACTTGGCTGAGCTCGGATACAAGGTGGTTGTTGTCGAATCTTCTCGGGTGGGATGGGGCGCTTCGGGTCGAAATGGTGGCCAAATTGTAAATGGCTTTAGTCGCGACCTAATTGAGATTGAAGGTCGCTATGGTGCCGATGCCGCAAAAGCGATTGGAGAAATGGCACTAACCGGTGGCGATATCATCCGGCAGAGAATTGAAAAATACAACATCAAATGTGACTTAAAGTCTGGCAATGTTTTTGCTGCATTTACACCCAAGCAAATGAAAGGTCTCGAGGCTATGTGTGGCAATTGGCAAAAGCATGGCCATGACCAACTGGAGATGCTTGGTGTTGATCAAATTCGAGAGCACATCAATACAGATCGCTATATTGGGGGACTACTAGATCGCAAAGGAGGGCACCTCCATCCGCTCAATCTATGCCAGGGAGAAGCCGCGGCTTTCGAATCTTTGGGCGGTATAATTTTTGAACAATCTTCCGTAACGGGTATTCAGCCGTTGAACGACCGCCAGATGGTGAAGACGGCTCAAGGCTCTGTCACGGCGAATAAGGTAGTCGTGTGCGGGAATGCTTATCTGGGTAATGTGGTGCCTGAAATAGCAAACAAAATCATGCCTGTCAGTACGCAGATAATTACCACCGAAGTCTTGGGAAAATCGCTTTGCCAGCGTTTGATGCCAGGTCAAACTTGCGTAGAAGATACCAACTACATGCTCGATTATTATCGCATGACGGCTGATCATCGACTTTTATTTGGGGGTGGGTCAACGTATGGTGGTGCAGAACCCTCAAGTATTGTAAATAAACTGCGGCCGCATCTCGAAAAAACCTTCCCCGAGTTGAAGGGTATTGGAATAGACTTTGCTTGGAGTGGCAACTTTGCACTGACGATGACACGAATCCCTCACTTTGGTCAAATCGGTGAGAATGTTTTTTTCATCCACGGCTACAGTGGGCACGGCGTTACTGCAACGCATTTAGCCGGCAAACTGATTGCGCAAGCTATTGAAGGTCAGCCTGAGCAGTTTAACCATTTTAGTGATTTGCCGTATTACCCATTACCGGGTGGACGTTTGTTTCGAGTGCCTTTGTCAGTCATAGGGTCGTGGTGGTATATTGCACGAGATAAATTAGGCGTTTAATTAAGCGGTTTTAATTTTTGACCATTCCAATAAAAGGACTCCAAAAAATGAAAATTGGCATACTCGAAACGGGGCTTTTGAATGAAAAAGTAGCAGGCCGATTTGAACCTTATCCAATCATGTTCGCCGCTTTGCTTGATCAAGCCAAAGAAGGGCTAACCTACCAATCTTACTCGGTTATTAATGGTGAAATGCCCGTTTCTATTGATGATTGTGACGGTTGGTTGATTACTGGGTCGCGTCATGGCGTCTATGAAAAGCTCGACTGGATGCGCTTACTGGAGTCTTTCATCCAAAAGCTATATGAAAAACAAAAACCGCTGGTTGGCATTTGCTTTGGTCATCAAATTATTGCTCAGGCATTAGGTGGTTTGGTCACTAAATCGGATAAAGGCTGGGGAATTGGTTTGCATCATTATAAGATTGAAACGGCTCAATCGTGGATGACTCATGAATTGTCGTCAGTACCCGAAAAAGTCGGTATCTACGCTTTTCATCAAGATCAAATTAGTCAATTGCCAGCAGCAGCAGCTGTTTTTATTAGTTCAGACTTTTGCCCTTATGCGGGCCTAATTTATGGTGATTCTATTCTTTCAGTTCAAGCACATCCAGAGTTTGAGGCAAGTTATGAGCATGCCTTAATTGAAATGTACGCTGGGAATGTAGTACCTGAACCGGTTGCTGTTAATGCCTTAGTGGGTATGCAAGGCCCAGACTCGTCAGCGGATACACAAATGCTAGCGCGCTGGATTTCGCATTTTTTTATTCAGTAAAATCACGTCAAAAAATAGGGTGTCTAGCTCATTTAAATAGTAATAGTGCAGAGGTGGACTTGATGTTATTTCGTTATAAGTTTGTAATTTTATGAACTATAGTTAAATGAGGCAATTTGGAAAAAAGGAATTATGTCCGAAGTAAACACTAAACCGTCAGTGCTTTTGGTTGCTCAGTCACCAATGATAGTGAAATCAGTCAGCAAACTGTTGGGTGAGTATTTTAATACTATCAGTGTTAATGACGCTGAGGCGGCCTGGGATGCCTTATTGGAGCGAACTGGTTCTGAGGCAGCGTTGATAATTTGTGAATTGCAGTTGTCAATTGATGGTTTTGGTTTGCTTGAAAGATTACGCTCAGCTAGCAATAATCAACTTGCTGCGAAGCCTGTACTACTCTTGGTCAGTGAAGTTGATTCCGAAGAAAGTCGTGAAAAAGCCTTCCAAAGAGGTGCGACAGATTTCATTAATATGCCTTTTTCAACGACTGAGTTAACCACAAGAGTCCGTTTGCATGCCCAATACTTTTTGCTGCATAGCCAAATAAAAAAACCGGAAATCGAACAAGATACCTCCCTGAACGTATTGCAGCAACTCACACAGGAAAGCTACTTCAATTCTCGACTTAACCAAGAGATCGCTTTTTCATTGCGCCACAAAATGAGTATTGGTGTTTGTAAAATTAAGCTTTCAAATTTAAAAGAACTAGTGGCGGAAAAAGGCAAGCCGGCCACTATTGTTGTGGTGCAGACTGTTGCAAAAAGTATTCAAAAAACAATGCGAAGTGAAGATACGTTATGTTATTTGGGCAATGCAGAATTTAATTTATTGTTCCCCGCGACGAATGGCATTGGTTCAGCGATTGGACTGCGTCGAATAATGGACGCTGTGGAAGAGCGAAATATTCAAATAGACGGAAAGGCCATTTCAGTACCGTTAGCGGCAGCCATCTATAGTTGCGTTCCTGACAGCATCACAACGGTAGAGACAATTTCTGAAGTCCTTCGCAGCCGGTTAGATGAGGCTCTTGCTCATGGTGGCAATAGTATTGTGAGCTCAAAAAAAGGCGATGGTGCGGTTACAATATCAGTAGAAAAAGCACTCAAAATGCTTGAGCGTGACGATACTAGTGGACTGTCGGTGTATGCTAGAGGATTAATGATAAGCCTTTTGCCTTTTATAGAATATGCAGATGGGGAGCTCAATTTAGGCCTGCATGAATCTGATTTACAGTTACATAAAAAACTACTACCCAGCTATTAGAGCCTGCTCTTTACCTTTCAAATAGTTCCAATTTAATACTTTTTATGGCTGTTCAAAACTGAACTAATCAAGTGTCAGAAACGACGTTTTAATTGTTATCAAACAGGCGTTCCTTTATGAATATTCTAATTTTTGTCTGTGCCCTGTTTGCCCTTATGTTTTTAGTCGCGCGGCGTTATTGTTGCTTTAGACAAGCAGCATTTTCGACAGCTGGGTTCCTCGCCGTCTTTACTTACTTTGATGGGTTTAGTTTTTTCTGGGGCACCATCGTTTGGGGACTATACCTATGTCTGCTTGTATTTTTTGGGAAACAAAATATTCGTCTAAGCTACGTCACCAACCCATTACTTAAACGAATCAAATCAATATTGCCCCCAATGTCAGAAACAGAACGGGATGCTATTGAAGCCGGAAGTGTGTGGTGGGAAGCCGAACTATTTCGTGGCGCTCCTGACTGGCAAAAACTTAACAGCTACCCCTCAGTTAAACTCAGTGACGAAGAGCAGGCATTTATTGATGGCCCTGTTAACGAATTGTGCGCCATGATTGACGATTGGGATATCACTCACAAGCGATTGGATCTGCCCCAAGAGATTTGGACTTTCCTCAAGAAAAATGGTTTTTTTGGTATGATCATTCCAAAAAAATATGGTGGCCTTGAGTTCTCTGCTTATGGACACTCGACGGTGGTGATGAAGCTTTCGGGACGAAGTACTTCGGTTGGCGTTACGGTTATGGTACCAAATTCACTTGGCCCAGCAGAATTATTGTTGCACTACGGAACACAAGCGCAGAAGGATCATTATTTACCGCGTCTTGCGAGTGGCGCAGACATTCCTTGCTTTGCACTCACAGGACCTGACGCTGGATCGGATGCAAGTTCCATTCCAGATACAGGCATTATTTGTGAAGGTGAGTTTGAAGGAAAGCAGGTACTGGGCCTTAAACTAAATTGGGAAAAACGCTATATCACGCTGGGTCCTATCGCAACTGTGCTTGGCCTAGCATTTAAAGTTTATGATCCAGACAGACTGCTTGGTGGTGAAGTCGAGCTCGGTATTACTTGTGCGTTGATCCCCGCCACTACTCCTGGAATTACTATTGGTAATCGACATTTCCCAATGAATTCAGCTTTTCAGAATGGCCCCAATAGGGGTAAAGATGTTTTTATCCCAATGGATTATCTTATTGGTGGTGCAGACAACATTGGCCAGGGTTGGCGTATGCTGGTTGAATTACTGTCGGTTGGACGTGGTATTTCTCTGCCTGCGGTCGGCGTTGCGGCAGGCAAAACCATGGTTCGATTTACAGGTGCTTACGCTAAAATTAGAAAACAATTCAATACATCAATTGGAAAGTTCGAAGGCGTAGAAGAGCCCTTAGCGCGAATCGGTGGCCTAACCTATATGATGGAAGCCGGAAGATTATTGACCTTATCAGCACTTGATAATGGTATTAACCCTCCAGTGATCACGGCAATTCTTAAATATTACAATACTGAGATGATGCGGCAAGTAGTGAACGACGCGATGGATGTGCATGGTGGAAAAGGCATTTGTATGGGACCAAACAACTACCTTGCTCGTCCTTATCAATCAATTCCGGTTGGGATCACGGTTGAAGGCGCTAATATATTGACCCGTACTATGATTATATTTGGGCAGGGTGCTATTCGATGCCACCCTTATTTGGTTAAAGAAATGGAAGCGGCAACCATGAGTGACAACACGGCGGGTGTGTTAGCTTTCGACAAAGCCTTGACGGGGCATATTGGCTATTTTGTTACCAATTTGTTTCGATCCTTTGTGTACGGCATTTCTGGCAGCCATCTCGCTGATTCACCAGTATCTGGACGTGTTGGCCGCTATTACAAACGATTGAATCAGATGAGCGCAGCATTTGCGGTTACTTCTGACTTGGTGTTAATGATTTTAGGCGGTTCATTTAAGCGCAAAGAAAAGTTATCTGGACGATTTGCTGATGCTCTAGGTTATATGTATTACGCTTCTGCAGTGCTTAAAAAATATGATGACGATGGTCGGCAAAAGGCTGATATCCCTCTAGTTGAGTGGTCAGCTAAATATTGTCTCTATCAAGTTCAGATAGCATTAGATGAAATATTAAGAAATTTCCCAATAAAATCACTGGGTCTATTGATTAGGATAATTATTTTCCCACTGGGCTTAAATTTACGCCAACCAAACGATTCGCTTGGACACCGTGTATCGTCATTACTCATACGTCCCAGCGAGGCAAGAGATAGATTGACACAAGGCATTTATCTCAGTGAAGATGAAAATGATAGTACGGGCTGTCTGGAAGATGCATTTGTAAAAGTGCTGGTGGCCGAACCCATTGAACGTCGACTGAAAGCGTCACAGCACATCAAGCCAGACTTGCAAAGCTACCAACAATGGATTGATGATTTAGTTGCAATCCGCATGCTGAGTTCAGAAGAGGCTGGAATCTTGGTCTCAGCTCAAGCGGCCACTAGAAAAGTCATTATGGTAGACGACTTCACAACAGAAGAATTAAGCAATAAAATTAGGAATTGAAATAGTAAAAAAAATAATAAGCACAGAGCAAAAAACTAACGTTAAAGTATTTTCGTGAGTTGGTTAGAACGTCTCAACACAGACTAAGTTGAATCTTGTTGGATGCTTCTAATATGAGTGCAAACTTGTGAGGAGTAGGAAATGGATAAAGCATGGTTAAAAAGTTACCCGGATGGGATGCCAGAAACGGTCGACATTAATGCTTACCAATCAGTATCAGAAGTATTCGAAAAGTCAGTGATTCGGTATTCTGACCGGCCCGCATTCAGCAACTTGGGGACGACGTTGACCTATTCTGAGATGGATCAGTTAACCGGCCATTTGGCGAGTTATCTACAACGTCTGCCAGATATGAAGCAAGGAGATCGAGTTGCTATTATGATGCCGAATGTATTGCAGAACCCAATTGCCATATTTGCTGCACTGCGGGCTGGATTTACTGTTGTAAACACCAATCCACTCTATACGCCAAGAGAGTTAGAGCATCAACTTATCGATTCGGGTGCGAAAGCTATTATAGTAATGGAGAACTTTTGCAGTACTCTGGCAGAAGTGATTGATCAAACACCCATCCAGCACGTCATTACGACCCAGCTCGGTGACATGCTGAAGTTTCCAAAATCATTCATTGTTAATTTGGTGGTGAAACACATCAAAAAAATGGTGCCACCTTTTACTTTGAAGCGCAGCGTGAAGTTTAAAACAGCCTTAACGGAAGGGGGGCGTGTTGCGCACATTAAGGCCAGTATTTTTCCTGACGATATTGCATTTTTGCAATATACGGGTGGCACTACTGGCGTTGCCAAGGGTGCGATGTTAACTAACCTGAATATGGTGGCCAATATGCAACAAGCGTCAGCCTGGATAAAAGACGGGGTGGATGAGGGTAAAGACATCATCATCACTGCACTCCCGCTTTACCATATCTTTTCGCTCACCGCGAATTGCCTTACTTTTATGAAGGTAGGGGCTGAAAATTATTTGATCACTAATCCGCGCGACATGGCTGGATTTGTTAAGGAACTAAAGGCCGTCCCTTTTACTGCGATCACAGGCGTTAACACATTATTCGTCGGCCTATTGAATACGCCTGGGTTTAATGAAATTGACTTTTCCCACCTAAAGCTCACGCTTGGTGGTGGTATGGCCGTTCAGAAGCCCGTGGCGGAACGCTGGAAAGCGACGACAGGCACTCCGTTGCTCGAAGCCTATGGTCTTACTGAAACCGCACCAGCGGTGTGTATTAATCCGATTAATTGTCTAAAGTATAATGGCAGCGTTGGCTTGCCGGTTTCTTCGACTGAAGTATCGATACAAGATGAAGACGGTAAAATCCTACCTCAGGGGGAATCAGGCGAGCTTTGTGTCAGAGGTCCACAGGTAATGAAAGGCTACTGGAATAACGAAGACGAAACAGCGAAGGTTATGACCGATGATGGTTGGTTTAAAACTGGCGATGTTGCAATGATGGATAAGGCGGGTTTTTTTACAATATTAGATAGATTGAAAGATATGATTGTGGTTTCTGGGTTTAATGTTTACCCCAACGAAATTGAAGCTATTATCGTTGACCTTGAGGGCGTGTTAGAGGTGGGTGTAGTCGGTGAGCCTCATCCTAACGGTGGCGAAATAATCAAGGCAGTGATTGTTAAAAAAGATCAGTTGCTCACGGAAGAAATTGTTATCGAGCATTGTCGTGAAAATTTGACTAGATACAAAGTGCCAAAAATAATAGAGTTCAAAACTGAACTGCCAAAAACGAATGTGGGTAAGATATTACGCCGAGAATTGAAAAGCACTTAACCATAAACAGGCGCTTAAAATACGTCTGTTTATGGTTAAAGATTCCGACTAGCTATAGCTTATCTCTATCACCTAGCTTTTACTTCTTCTCTTGATTGAAAACCATTGTCACTAAATGAGGGAAATATCTAGACTTAGTGGCCGCTTATTTTGGCGTGCTGTGGTTTGCTGTCGTTAAAAGCTTGCATTTGTTCGTCGCTTGCTTTGGTTTGATGATGGGCTTTCCATTCACCACTTGGCATACCGTATACTTCTTTTTGAGCGGCACTATAGTCCATTTCTAACCCCTGATTTTGGGCTTCGGCGACGTACCATTTAGACAGACAGTTTCGACAAAACCCGGCCAGGTTCATCAAGTCGATATTCTGTACGTCAGTTCTTTCCTGTAGGTGTTTCATTAGTCCGCGAAATGCGGCTGCTTCTATTTGTGTTCGCTGGTCTTTGGTCATCGGATTACACTACTCTATAATGGGCCCAAAATAATGGGCATTAAAAATGGATAAAGATAATTATTCAGACAAATGGGCAATAGAATGATTCATAAATTTAACCAAAGAAACTGTTATCAGTTCAAACAATAATGCGGCTACCACCTTCTACTATACCCTTAAATGCATTGACCGATTGGTTAATGCAACTGTGGTCAGAGTCTCTAGCAACTCATCAGAGAAGGATGCTCTGCATTCAAGGCGAAATGGCGTGGTGTGATGGAATCACTAAGATTGTTCTACAAAAAATAATTGAGGACAATGCTGTCCAGCCAAACGAGCACGACTATATTGCCATTTCTGATCGTCAGTTGGAATTTAAATCGGTCGGCTACTCAAAAGTTGAAACATTACTTGGAACAGAAACAGCCCTTGTTATAGTGGATTTATTTGAGGGCATTAATCCTGATGTGCTTTGCATTGCCAGCGGGTTGTTAATGCAAGGGGGATTGATGCTATTGCTATCTGACAAGCCAGAGAATATCTCAACAGCGAACGATAAATTTGCCAATTGGCAAAGTGGAGCTCAAAATTCTGGTAATTTCATTCATTACTTTTTCAAAGAACTCGGCCAATATCCTGAAGCCTGTGTATTTCTAAAACAAAATGAAACGTTAGCGTCACTGGAAAAAATCGAGCCCGCTGATGTATGCACTATTGTGGGTGGCAAGACGCAGGAACAGCGCAATATTTTAAGTCAATTTGATATCTGGTTAGCTCATAAAAGTCTGTCAGTCATGCTTATAAAAGCAGATCGTGGTCGTGGTAAAAGTACCTGCCTAGGGTTTATCGTGCAGGCTCTTCAATCTCACACAGGAATGAAACTGATAGTCAGTGCCTATTCAAAATTGTCCGCATCGATATTGTTACAACAGGCTGGAGATGTTGAATTCATTGCGCCTGATCAGCTCATTAAAGAAAGAAAAAAGGCTGATATTCTCATCATTGATGAAGCGGCAATGTTACCGTTTCCAATGTTAGAGCAATTGGTCAAGCACTATAAAAAAATTGTTATGGCTACTACAACCGGTGGCTACGAAGGAACGGGACAGGGCTTTTTGCATCGCTTTCTGGCGACCTTACCTTTGGACAAGCTGTTGTCTTTAAGTATCGATCATCCTGTTCGATGGACCCGTCAGGATAACCTGGAACCTTGCTTGAATGCAGTGTTACAGCTCAACCCAAAGCTTCATTCTATCGCTAAGCAAACAGCGACGGGGGCAACGTTAAGCCCTAAAATTAGTTACAGAATGGTGGGTATAGAAAGCGCTGTAGAGCCAACGCTTTTGAAACGTGTATATGAATTGATGGCGTCGGTTCATTACCGCACTCGCCCATCTGACTTGCGCATGTTAATGGATAATCCTGATCTGAGGCTTGTTTTAGCCGAGCAGGGAGATCAACTAATCGGCGTCTTGGTATTAAATAGTGAAGGAGGTTTTGACGAAAATTTAAGCGAACAGGTTTATCTGGGTAAACGGCGTCCTAAGGGTCACTTGCTGGCACAGATGTTGACGGCACAAGCGAGTATTAAGAACTTTGCTTGCTATCATGGCATGCGAGTTCAACGAATTGCGGTTATACCCTCGATAAGACGCCAAGGTATCGGTGCTCAATTGATTAAAAAAGCGAGTGAATATGCGCTTGATCAGAGATGCGATTATATCGGGGCCTGTTTTGCCTTCGATGCGGAGATATCCCAGTTTTGGCGTTATTGCCAGTTTCCATTAGTGCATGTTAGTTTTTCTCAAGGTAAGTCGAGCGGGAATCACTCGGTGGCTGTGATGAAACCGCTTACTGATCAGTTAAAGGTTGTGGGGGTGCAGTTACTCGCTCGGCTGCAAAAAAAGTTACCTATTTGGCTTGTACATTATCTGTCTGATATGGACGTTCAAAGTATAATTGCCTTGCTTCGTTACAGTGGCTTTGAATCGAAACAGAGTGAACTTGATCTGGCAGAGGTCGATGCTTTTATGAATGGTTTTAAAGGGTTTGATCTCAGTTACGCGAGTCTGCAGCCTTATGTGATGGAGCTGATTGCGCAGTCCTGTGAAAGCATCGCAGTGCATCACTGGCTTGTAGAGAAAGCTATACAGAACAAATCTTGGCAGCACCTTACCTGCCATGATGATAAAGTAAGTCGAAAGCACTGCCAGCAAAAATTAAGAGAGTTAATTTTACATTTGGGAATTAATCAAGCAGGTTCTGATTAATTAAGGAGAGTTAGATTATGCATAATGCACTGGTAGATTTTTGGTTTTCTGAAAAGGCCACCAAGCATTGGTTTAATTCAACCCGTGAATTTGATGCGCAACTCCGAGCTGAATTTGGCGATTGTTGGCAACAAGCCAAGCAGGGTGAACTTGACCATTGGAGAAAGACGGCTACTGGTAGCTTGGCTTTGGTTATTTTACTGGATCAGATTCCTCTGAATATTTTCCGAGGTAAACCCGACAGTTTTTCTACCGAAGCTCAGTCTATCGCAGTCGCTAGGGCTGCAATCGATGCTGGATTTGATACCGAGTTAAAAATTCGACAAAAGGCCTTTTTATACATGCCTTTTATGCACAGTGAAAGTCTGCAAGATCAGCTGTTAGGGCTCAAATTATATGATCAACCGGGGTTGGAAGATAATTTTAGGTTCTCTAAACATCATTACAACATTGTCAAACGCTTCGGTCGATTTCCTCATCGTAATGACATACTAGGGCGAGAGAGCAGTCAAGCAGAAATTGAATATCTCAAATCAAAGCAGGGATTTAAAGGGTGATAGCCAGTGCGAAAGCGTTGAAGTTGCATTGGCTCAAATATCTCTGGTCTTATGATGCTTCTGAACCAGACTTAAACTCATCACGCTGCCGCCATTTTTTACAAATTGTAATTATGACGAGTCAAGACTTTATGAGCGGTATGCTCACGTTAAGAACCACGAGTCTGGTGTTCACCACGCTGTTATCGATTGTGCCGTTGCTTGCAGTGAGTATTTCAGTGCTAAAAGGATTTGGTGTTCATGACCAATTACAGCCTGCGCTGATTAGCCTGCTAGCACCACTAGGTGACAGCAGCACTGAAATAAGTGGTCAAATCGTCGGTTTTGTCGACAATATAAAAATTGGCGTATTGGGTGCACTGGGTATTAGCCTGTTGATTTTTACAGTCCTGTCACTCATCCAAAAAATTGAAGCTGCTTTTAATCAAGCTTGGCGTTTGGAGGGCAATCGCAATTTGATGCAACGTTTCAGTAGCTATCTGAGTGTTGTTTTGGTTGGCCCTGTGCTTATTTTCTCGGCTGTGGGTTTTACTGCATCACTGAGTAGTAATTCACTATTAGATCCGTTAAATCAATTGCCCTATGTTAATGAGGTGATCTTCTTAGTAGGTTATCTACTACCCTATCTTCTGATAGTAGTTGCTTTCATGTTTATCTATCTACTCGTGCCAAATACTAGAGTGAAGGCTAAGTCGGCATTCTTTGGTGCTGTGATAGCTGGATTTTTGTGGAAGAGTGTTGGTGCACTTTTCACCTACTTTGTTAGTGCTTCGACTAGTTATACTGCCATCTACTCAGGGTTTGCGATTGTCTTGATGTTTATGGTTTGGTTGTACCTCAGTTGGTTAATTTTATTAGTCGGCTCTACAATTAGTTATTATCATCAGCATCCAGAAAGGTTACTGTGGTATCAAAGTACCATTCAGTTAAGCGCTAGAATGCGAGAACAGTTAGCATTGCAAGTGATGCGTAACATTGCACTGTGCTATAACCAACAGTCTAAGCTGTCTCCCACGGCTGTTAATTTGGCTCACTATCAAAAAGTGCCTATCGATACCCTCATGAGAATGCTTGGTGCACTAGAGCAAGATGGATTAGTGTGTCAGTCTAATGACGAGACTTCGCAATTCTTGCCTTCGCGTTCACTCAACCAGATAACTCTGCTCGATATTTTACATAGCGCACGCGACGCCGATGCCAATAGTCAAACCCTGAAATTTTACAGTGATGAGCCGGTATCAAAATTGTTAAAGCAAATTGAAAGTGACTTTGAAACTCGACTCGGCCAACAGACGCTGTCAGACTTTATCAACATAGATCAGACTGGAATAAAATAATGAAAATAGTTTCGTTTAACGTCAATAGTGTTCGAATGCGTTTGCACCAGTTGGCTCAAGTGATCGATACTCATAATCCTGAGTTTATTGGTTTGCAGGAAACAAAGGTGCAAGACCATGACTTTCCACTGGAAGCAATCGAAAAGTTGGGGTATCAGGTTATCTATATGGGGCAAAAAACGCATTATGGCGTTGCTTTGCTGTCACGCACGACCTGTTTACAGCCAACCTATGGTTTTCCGACTGATACTGACGACAGTCAAAAGCGCTTTATCGGCGGTCAATTTGAAGTGGATGGTAAGTCTATTTATGTATTTAATGGCTACTTCCCACAGGGTGAAGGCCGAGATCACCCGACTAAATTTCCAGCTAAGGCGAAGTTTTATCGAGATTTAAACGATTTCGTGCTAAGCAGTAATCTGTCCGGTAAATCACTAATCGACACACCATTGATAGTGATGGGAGACTATAATATTTCGCCACAAGATATTGATATTGGTATTGGTCCCGATAACGCTAAACGGTGGTTAAAAACGGGTAAAAGTAGCTTTTTACCAGAAGAACGTGAGTGGTATGACTTGCTTTGTTCCTATGGCTTAAGTGATGGATTCAGGTTGTGCCACCCCACCGAGGATAATGTATTTAGCTGGTTCGATTATCGTAGCAAAGGGTTTGATGCAGAACCAAAACGCGGTTTAAGAATTGATCATTTGTTGGTATCCAATCAATTAAAATTATCAGTCACGAATGCGGGAGTCGATTACACCGTGAGAGCAATGGAGAAGCCGTCTGATCACGCACCCACCTGGATAGAGCTTGAGTTTTAACGGGTTTTAGTCTGGATTATATTTTAATTCGATAGTCGCTCAATTTAAGTTCAGCCCGCCATCGACTTTATATAAAACTATACTGAACAGAAATTGCAGGCTAATTAAGTCTTAGGTAGTCAGGCTTAATGGATGCCTTTGGTCTTTTGCATGGCTTTAAAGCTAGGAACTTGATAATCAACTAGCAATTCTTCTTGCTCAGCACGAGTTCGGGTTGCAGCGATTTCCTTGATAGTGTCCATTTCAAGGTAGGGTGCAATCATTTGCAAAAATACAAATTGAAAAGAAGAAATGTGCCGTGAGTGTCGAAAGCCAATTTTGATCAAGCTATCGGGGAATAAATGATTGGCGTCGATATAAACCAGTTCTTGATCATTTTTATCGCAAGCCATTTCTGCAATGATGCCCGCACCCAGCCCAAGACGAACATAGGTCTTTATAACGTCCGAATCAGTCGCTGTAAATGCAATACGAGGCGTTAGATTGGCTTGCTGAAAAGTTTTATCAAGCTGTGATCGGCCGGATAAACCAAGCATGTAAGTCAGAATTGGGAATGAAGCCAGATCAGACAGGGTAATATTAAGCATCTTTGTCAATGGATGCCCCTTAGGCACAACAATATGACGATTCCAGCTATAAGCGGGAATAGTAACTAATTCACTGAGTTCATCAATGGTTTCTGAGGCAATCACAAAATCAACTTGATTGTTGGCAGCAAGCTTACACATCGACTTTGGATTACCCTGATGAACTCGTAATTCAATGTCAGGATAAATTGATGAAAAACGCTGCAAAATAGGAGGCAAAATAAACTGCGCCTGAGTATGAGTAGTCGCGATTGTCAAGCTACCGCGGTTCGAATTGCTAAACTCGAGGGCTGCCTGTTTAATATTTTTAGCATTATTTAATAGATTGGTAACGTGACTCATAATGGCTTCACCTGCAGGTGAGATATTGGTGAGTTTTTTTCCTGAACGTTCAAAAATTTGGATGTCGAGCTCATCCTCAAGTAACTTAATTTGGTGGCTAACACCGGGCTGCGAGGTATAGAGTTCTTCAGCGGCTGCTGATACATTTAAATTATTACGCACGACGGCATCTAGAAAACGTAGTTGTTGTAGTTTCACCTATTAATATCTCAGATTAATTTAAACAAAAAGTGCTTGCGAATGAACAGATTAAAGGCTGCAATTGGCTCTAATTTGTTATGGTCGTAATTAATAATTGTTATGAAGTTTACAAGGAATTGATGGCAAGACAATCAGTATTTTTCTCGTCATGCCATTCTATTAAAATTCTGGGCACATAGTGACCTTAATTCTGCCCAGTTAACTTGATTGAGGTGAGAAATTAATCGATTTAACACGGGGTGACAGATTGATTTCATCCATCACAATATCAGTGCTGGTTTGCAATATTTGACAGATAAGTTTGGCGACATCTTCCGTCTCAATAGCATTCTCAGATTGATCTGCTGGTGCAAACGGTTGTTCATCAAAAAAAGGGCTGCGAACCATGCCTGGATTAATGAGGCTAACTGTGATGCCATCTTTGGAGCAATCTTCGCGCAAGGCTTGGCAAAAACCACGCAAACCAAATTTAGCCGCACTGTATAAAGCACCTTTCTTTCCAGCATTAAGGGCAGATTCTGATCCAATAAATATCAAGCGTCCTTGTTTTTGGTGCCGAAACATGGGAACTAACTGACGACATAGAACAAGGGCGCTGGTTAGATTAACCCGAATCGCTTGGTCAATTTGAGCCACTGAAAACTGTTCAATTGAGCCAAAATGACCATAGCCCGCGCAGTGAATAAAACAGTCAAAGGTCTGATCTTTTATTAACGATTTGAGTTTTCGGTCACAGTCCTCAAGCTCATTAAGATCCAGTTGAAGTAAGCTGAAATTGGGGTGATCAAGTTGAGCTTTTTCTAGCTGACGGCTCAATCCAGTCACTTCATGATTCATCGCCAACAGCTGTTTTGTGGTTGACAAACCGATGCCCGAACTAGAGCCTGAAATTAAAATCTTCATAACATACCCATAAGTTGCTCATTAGACTTTTTTAATAAAGCCTTTATTCGTGCCATTTACAAGGCTGGTAGCAATGAGTCGGGATATGTTGCAGTAGTTGCTGTTCACAATAGCGCATCATTTCTTCCTCCTGTGCTAGCGGGTAACCAACAATGCCATTATCTAATACTAGGTTTTGGTGAAATAACGACTCGTCTGGATACAGCTTGTTAACCTGTCGAAAGTTATTTTTAGGTAATCGAAAAGCGCCTAGGCTAACCGAGTGCAGGCAGTTAGGATCTATAATAGAAAAAATAGTTTCAAGCAGATGAGAAAACGAGGCCTGATAATTTTCATGATAAACAATGGGGTCAAACCTTAGGCCAATTGGCCAACCTGCCTCAACCAGCAACCGCATTGCATCGATTCGCTTTTCGATGGATGGAACACCATGTTCGAGCTTGTCGTGGCTATGTTGTTCAGTAAAGCTAAAGGCAGTAATGATTCGTTCACAAGGCTCATGTTTTAAAAGCTGCCTCACTTGAGTGCTTTTAGTGCGTAATTCAAGCCAGGCGTTGTCAATTTTTTTAAATGCTGGTACAAAAAAATTAGCAAACTGAGTAACAGGTTCATAAGCCAAGCTGTCACAATCGTAACCTGAAAAGAACCAGACGGGTTCTGATTGATGTTGTGCGCAAATTTGCGTAATGTCGTCATCAAAGTCTTCATAATTGACGAAAATAACCTGATGTGCAGAGTTGTACATGCCTTGTAAAAAACAATAACGGCAATCGTACAAACAGTTGAGCATATGCGAAAAATAGAAGTTATGTTTGCCGCCTAGACCATAACCCTCTGGTGTTGGCAGTGCATGTCGGTTGTTTTTATGGGCTAGAATTAACGCAGGATTTGATTTTTGCAGACGAAAGTTTTGGGCGCTAGGATTGAATACTTCGCCATGGTGTTCTATCTCGACAACAGGTGCGTTTTTGAACCTGGCTAGAATTCTAAGGGTACGCTCATGGTGTTTAACGCTCGATTCAACATAGACGCAACTAACCATCGTTATAAGTTCCTGCTGAAATCAATACGTCGCTGTGCGAGACCGCTGAGGATTGATTGACTATTTTTAATAGAAAATGCATTTGCGCCTGAAGAAATGACTGCCATCAAAGAATCGATACTATCACCCTGACTGAGTAAAAAGCGTAAGCAGCTCTTTAGTTGTATTTTTTGGGTTTGACTGAAATGGGCCTGTGCCAAAAATCGTTGCCAATCAGTTTCTGAAATACCCATTTGTTCAATCTGCTGATTTATTTCAATCAAAGCCTGTGAGAATTCGCTAATGACTTTCATGTTTTGCTGGATTAGCTGACTGACTTCATTTTTGTTTCGACTGCAAGGTGTCACGCTATTGTCACTCACCACCTTAATGCAGTGAATCAGTTCACCACTACTAAATCGAGTCGCAGTGCTAAAGAAGGCACTGGCTTCCATATCTGATAAGGACATTGAATCGTATTGATTATCGGGTTGGTTGTGCGTTTGGCAATGCTTTGCTGGCAACTGACTATTGATTAAAGGCACTGGATAATAACGATGACCGGATTCAATATCAGATATCTTGTTAATTGACCAAGCACTTCCGATGGCAAAGGATTCACTTCCGGCGGTACCTATATTAATCCAGGCAATAGAACGCGACTGTCGATGCAGTGCCGCTACCCATGCGGTCGCAGCGGCCGAGTTTAATTTGCCAATGCCGCTAACAATACAGCAAATGTTATCCTTTTCGTAAATATCAAAAGCGTGGTGGTCATGAGATTTTTTTAAACGAAAAAAGTCAATCACAGGCTTGGCTTCACAGTGCATGGCAGCAACCCAGATTAACATGTAGTTTTAGCCCTCTGGTTATTTGGCACTTGGTCAATTAGTGGAGAAATCATCACGCTAAATTCGTCTAACACCGACTGGTTATTGTGTTTTTTAGCCCCCTTTAGTAACACTTTTAGTTTTTTTTGCAGCATTTCGTTGGCCGCTAAACGGTAAGTATCGGACAGCTGGTCTCGTTGAATTAGTCGTGACAAGGCTCGAATACGAAATCGATCCATGCCCCAGTGCTGGGTAGAGAGTTGGTCTTCATGACCGCCGTATTTTGTGATCAATGGCAGGTCGATGTAGTGAACACTATGATGACAACATATCTTAAGCCACAAGTCATAATCCTCACAGGCTGGTAGTGATTCGTCAAAGTAACCAACTGACTCAATTAGAGAGCGTTTCAGTACCACGGCAGAAGGCGAAATCACACACAGTGGCAAACATCGCAAAAAAACATGACCGCCAGTTTTTTGATGCTTATTCATCGCGTTGACACGGACATGGTTACGAATCCAGATTTCATCAGAGTGAATTAACTCTATATCAGGTTGTTTGACATGATGTTCTTTTATGGTTGAAATCTTATTGTAATGCCAGCTATCATCAGAATCGAGTAGTGCAATCCAGTCACAGCTAGCCCGCTTAATACCCGCGTTTCGGGCTGCGCTAACACCCTGATTAGTTTGTTGGATGAGTTTAATTTGAGGCAAGTTTTGCTGAATGTAAGTTGCAGTATTATCAGTTGATCCGTCGTCAACAACAATCAACTCATCAACTGCACAATCCTGATTCAACACTGAATTAATAGCCCGCTTTAAACTTTCAAGTCGGTTGTAGCTAGGAATGATGGCTGATATTCGCATCGTTTGTGACGTGTTTTTAGTGCAACTTAATTTTTTATGGGTGACAAATTAGCGCCGGGGAAATTAGTAACGGTACTGCCTTCTGAATCTAATATTCTATTTTTACCGCTTTGTTCAACTTCGTCGATACGAATTACAGAGTGGTGAGGAATATAGGAATACTTGACGTGACCAAATTCGCTTTTCAATTTTTCTTCTGCGGGGTCGATAAGTATTTTTGAGTGCTCCCCAAAAATGATTTGGCCAACTTCGACAAATCCCATCATTTGGGCCTGACCGACTTCATGGGCATAAAGTTCATAAATACGATTGTTGTTATGAAATTGGATACGAAAGGTATGCTCTGGTTTTTTTGGCACGTCGGACTCAATCTATGGGTCGCTAAAAGGAGCGTAATTCTACATCAAAAGTTAGGGTAGGTACTATTAACCGAATGCGATTAAACAAGGTATATTTATTTAGGCAATTGAAGGAGCACCCAAGGCTTCACAACCACTGTCCATAACAGACTGTCTTGTTCAAACCATGTCTTAGCTTGCTCAGTACTGACAGTTGCCACTAAAGCTTGGTCGAGCCATGGTTTTACCTGGTCGGCCAGATCTCGCTGGAATGCAAAAGCAACATCAATTAAATCTAGCTCGGGTGAAACATACAAAGTGCTACCGTTAGCAAAAAAACGTTGTAAGTCGGACCAGGGCATCTTTGCAGTTTCGGAAACCAGCTTGCCCCGAATTAGTACAAGGTCTTGTTCGTGTTCTTGTTGAAGGATACCTTCAAGATCTGAGTCATTCATAGCTGATTATTAATAGTAGATATTTTCACTGAAGTATTTCAACCCCGCTAAGGGGCGTTGTCTGAATGGTCTCTTTTATTGTCCCAATGGTTTCTTTCCGCGGGTAATGTTTACGCCAAGCGATTGCAACAGTCCGACTTGGAGCAGGTGCTTTAAATGGTTTGAAATCGATAAGCTGCTCATCGTGATGACTATGTAAAATACTGGTGTGTGGCAGTACCGTAATGCCCGTACCCGCAGCAACCATATGGCGTATTGTTTCAAGTGATCCACCCTCTAAGCTCCGCGTGATTTCACTATTGCCCACCATGCAGTTAGGACAGGCGTTAATGACTTGGTCACGAAAGCAGTGCCCTGCACCGAGCAACATTAAGTCTTGTTGAGCAAGATCTTCGGGTAAAATCTCTTTGCGTTTGTTCCACGCGTGATCACGAGGTAATGCGACGACGAAAGGCTCTTCATATAAAGGTGATGTTTCGATACCGGGCTCTGCAAAAGGGTAGGAAATAATTATGGCATCCAATACTCCTTGCTTGAGAGACTGATAAAGGTTTGCAGTAAAGTTTTCCTCGATAATCAGTTTTAAATTGGGTGCACGTTCTTTTAACTTGGGAATAAGGCTGGGTAGCAGGTAAGGGCCAATCGTATAAATAACGCCCAATTTAAACGTGCCTGATAATGGGTCTTTACCCTGTTGTGCTATTTCGCTTAAAATCTGTGCTTCCTGAAGCACAATATGTGCTTGGTTGATGACTTGATGACCAATCTCTGTGATACGTATTTCATTTTTTGAGCTACGTTCAAACAGACGGACACCGAGTTGACCTTCTAATTTTTTAATAGCAATGCTGAGTGTCGGTTGGCTCACAAAGCAGGCCTGAGCCGCGAGCCCAAAGTGATTTTTTTGTGAGACAGCGACGATATAGCGTAATTCAGTTAAAGTCATTGGATTAAGATTAATTAAGTACTTTTTAATTTTGCATACTCCTGAAAAATATGCAATTAAAGACTCACTTGTGATGAATAAAAACTATAAGTGAGTCACCCGATCAATAGCTAATTTAATAAACAATACGAGCTCTAAAACATGAAGTCACTACTGAAAAAACTATTCCAACCCAATCCATCAACAGAAAATCGTTTCGATGGTGAACATGCGCTGAGAGTATCGACAGCGGCACTATTGATTGAAGTGAGTCGAGCTGACTTTGAACAGGATGATTCTGAGCTTGCACAAATGCGGCTACTTTTAGCAAAACAGTTTTCACTGGGTGATGTTGAGCTTGATGAGTTAATGGATCAGGCCCACCAAGAGGCGGATGATCTCATATCACTTCAACACATTACTCGATTACTCAATGAACAGTTTGATCAACCCATGAAAAAACGCGTGATTGAAATGATGTGGCAAGTGGTGTTTGCTGACGGAGTTAAAGATCATTACGAAGAGCATTTAATACGTCAAGTTGCAGAGCTACTGTATGTGCCACATTCAGACTTTATTCGTGCCCGACATAAAGCAGAAGGCATTGATTAAATGCAGTAAAACTAGGGCACTAAGATGAATGAGTTGTATTTGATGTTTGCTAAGGGGGTAGTATTGCTTCTTTTGATTCTTAATCATTTTAATATTGTTTTACACACCCAACCCAGTTAATTGGAACTTCCATGTTTAGTCCCTTCCATATTCAACCGCCTGTGCAGCACATTCAGCCAGTATTTCGGCCTCCCAGCGAAGGTAATTCACTTATTTTTCAGGTCACGAATGGCTGTAGCTGGAACCGCTGTACTTACTGCGAAATGTATACTGACGAGCAAAAGAAATTCCGTCCGAGAGACGAAATTGAGTTGTTAAATGAAATTCAACGCTGTGGAGAATCAGGTCTGCAACCCAGACGTGTATTCCTTGCTGATGGTGATGCCCTCGTGTTGTCGATGCGGCGTTTGAAAACGATTTTGAAGGCGATTCAAACGTGGCTTCCTTCAGTGTCACGAGTGTCTTCTTATTGTTTACCGTCGAATCTAAAAAATAAAACCGTCGACGACCTAGTCGAACTTGAAGCGCTCGGTTTAAAGTTGATCTACGTCGGTGCCGAAAGTGGTGATAACGAAATATTACGCCGTATCGATAAAGGTGAAACATTTGATTCAACTGCCAGCGCAATTATTAAGTCTCATGAGGCGGGGATTAAATCGTCGGTCATGGTGATTAATGGTATTGGTGGTAAAGCCTACAGTGAGCAACATGCGATTGAATCTGCACGCTTAGTGAATCTAGTGCAACCCACTTATTTGGCGACACTTGTACTAACTTTTGATCGCGGCACCGAAAAAGTGATCAATGGTTATGATGGTCAATTTAGCGAATTATCGACGCTTGAGTTGTGCACTGAAATGGAACGGTTTATTGGAGAAACTGATCTTGAAAAAACAATTTTTCGCAGTGATCATGTATCCAATCACTTGGTTTTGAAGGGTGTGCTTGGCAAAGATAAAGCTCAAATGCTCAATCGAATTAAGGATGCAAGTGACTACTTTAGACTCCATCCAAACTATCAGCATCACGCCACTGACTATTAAATAAACGGTTAACACTATAAATACGACTCACTTAAACTTTAACTTAAAACATTTAGAGGTCCACATCTAGGTGTCGAACTTGGGTAGCTTCCCTAGAGTGGCTGATCGGCTGAATACAACCTAGCCTAATATTTCTGCTCGTATTTCCACATTAGAGTCGGCACTAGGTTTCACCTGCTATAGATTTGGCTTTTCATAATGCTCCTTTTAGTTGGTTAACAACGGGCAATAAAAACCTAGGTGTTTTTCCTCTAAAATGGGTGGCATCAAAAAAATCACGGTTCATACGATCAATCAAATCACCATCGAGGATAGGGAGGAGTTTCTTGGCTCGATATGATGAAGACAAGTCGCCTGGCTTTGTTGCGAAGGCGGCTGATCTAGCGAGCGAGTTATCACTTCAATATTCAAATAAAGTGTCTTCAGTGCCCTAGGCTGGTTAAGTTATCGTAAGCAACCAGTTGAATTAGATCTGTCTCTTATACACATCTGACGCTGCCGACGA
>CAJXUC010000042.1 GCA_913061315.1 uncultured Gammaproteobacteria bacterium
TTGCTATCTCAATTCTGGCCGAAGTCATAGCTGTTCGGAATAATATTGATATTTCGGGCAAGGAAGCAATACTTGGATCTTCTTCAAATTAATACTCTACAGTCTCGTCCATAGAAGTGATTCTTAACTGATCAGGCTATACATTCCGGTCATCATTATTGGACCAGTCTCCTGGAAGTGATAAGTTTCATGAAAGGCTTGCAATGTCATTTAATAAATACTAACATCCTATCTATAGAATGTTTAAAGCAAATTGCTTACCTGGCATTAAAAACTAAAGTTAAGTCCTAACCAAAAACAGTACAAATGTCATTTAACGGGTCCAATTTGCCTGCCATCTGGCGGCCAGGATCAATGCCAGAATGTTGGAAATTTTAAATTTGCTACAGGTTATTATTGATGAACCCATTTAATCTGCCGAACGATATCACTGACGAAGCTACGCTTGCTGATGCCGCAAAACACCTCGGCAAGGCAAATGTCATATTGCCCAGGTTTTCCGAGTTGGCAGATCCAAGGACTATATCCACTGATATTCTTCACCAGATTAATGGAGTCGATCCAGGTGTGGCTCACGCGAAGAATTTATTTCGGCTTCATTGGTATAACGACTCGCAGCAAAAAGACCTTGCTGATGTACCAGATCATCTGGTTCTTGATCAATCACTGACAGGTGTCGCGGCACCAATAGTCGTCATGTTAGGTGCGCGTTTTCCAATGATAGGCGCACACAAGGTTTTAGCAGCCTATGCATGCCTGGTTACACGCCTGATCTCAGGTCAGTTTAACCCTGAACACAGTCGGGCGGTATGGCCATCGACCGGTAACTACTGTCGGGGAGGGATCGCGATTTCTAGAATACTCGATTGCCGAGGCACTGCGGTATTGCCGGCTGGCATGAGTCGCGAACGCTTCGAATGGCTTGAGAGCTGGGTATTGAATCAGGAGGATATTATACGGACGCCTGGTTCTGAAAGTAATGTGAAAGAAATCTACGACAAATGTGCAGAACTTTCGACCGATCCCACTAATGTTATTCTCAATCAATTCTCTGAATTTGCCAACTATCTGGTGCACCGACATTGTACTGGGCCCGCAGTTAAAAATGTTTTTGATCACCTGAAAAAAGATAATACTGGGTTGACTATGGCGGCATTCGTTGCCGGGACTGGATCAGGTGGAACGCTGGCTGCTGGAGACTATTTAAAGGAGCATTGTGATGCACGAATTGTCGCCGTTGAGCCTACAGCATGTCCGACCATGCTTTATAACGGATTTGGAGAACACAACATACAGGGGATCGGTGACAAGCACATACCACTGATCCAGAATGTCATGAACACCGATATTGTTGCTGCAGTATCCGATACCAGCTGCGACCATCTTAGTGTTTTGTTTAACTCCGCTACCGGGCAGGAATATCTATCGAGTCGTCGAGGAATCGATGCCACTCTCGTCCAAAATCTTCAGAATCTGGGACTGTCAGGGATTGCGAATGTTTTGGCAGCCATCAAAACCGCAAAATTACTTGATCTGCCAGCGGACGCAGCAGTAATGACAATCGCCACGGATAGTGGTGGTCTGTATGTCAGCGAACGCCAGGCCACAGAAAACTCTGCTTATGCTAACGGCTTTGACCAGGTTTCAGCCGCCGAGGTTTATTGCCAGCATATCCTGGGTGCAGAAACTGACCACTTGCTGGAATTGAATCACCGTGACCGTAAAAGGGTGTTTAATCTTGGTTATTATACTTGGGTTGAACAGCAAGGAGTGAGCAGTGAAGATTTTGAAAGTCGCCGTGATCAAAGTTTCTGGAACGGTCTGCAAAATTACTTGCCGATATGGGATGAGATGATCGACGAGTTTAATCTTCGTTCAGGTGTTGATAGATCGAAATAAACAGAGTTTGCTCTGAGTGAAAAATCAGGGGGAAAAACAATAAAGCTAGGAGAAATAAATTGGCACAATCATATTTGGACTTAAGAGCAGCAACTTCAGCAAGAGACCGAAGTCTGCGTGAGAAGGTTATGTCGATTGAGGAGGCCACCAGTTTGGTTAATAACGGGGACAGTGTCGCCATTGGCGGTTGCACCGCTTCCAGGACGCCATTTGCTATGATCTGGGCGTTGATTCGTGCGGCAAAATCCGACCTAAAGATTTCACGCAGTATTACTTCTACCGAAGGTGACCTCATGTTTGCCTCTGGAATAAGCAACCATATCCTTACCAGCTGGTTCAGTCAGGGCATAGTATGGGGTATCTCCAAGGTCATGCGGGCCTATACGGAATCGAATCGCGCGCGTTTTGAAGAATGGAGTCACATGTCTATTGGTCTCCGCTATCGGGCTGGTGCGATGGGCGTTCCATTTATGCCCATGCGTTCCATGATGGGTTCTGATGTTGCGGGCCAATTAGATAATTTAAAGGAGATGGATTGCCCTTTTACCGGAGAGAAAATGTTGCTTGTGCCAGCTCTCAACCCGGATGTTGCACTAATCCACGTACAACGTTGTGATGCCTACGGAAATGCGCAAATTGATGGGTTGCAATTTATGGATATAGATATGGCGATGGCAGCCAATCGAGTGATTCTGACTACAGAGCGCATTGTCAGCAATGACCAGATTCGCCGATCGCCAGATCAAACACGAATCCCCTTTATCGCTGTAGAGGCTGTTGTCGAGGTGCCTTTTGGTAGCGCCCCGCACGAATGTTATGGGATGTATGAACCATTTTTCTCACACATGGATGACTATGCCAGTTTAACTAAAACTAATCCGGAACAGGGCGTCGCTGAGTATTTGGAAAAATATTATTATGGTCCGAAAGATTGGACTGAGTATCTCGAGTTACTCGGCCTTGGTGAGATGCTAGATGCCACTTATCGTGGTCGGAGTATTCAAAATGACTAATCAGTCTGACTATACCAGTGCTGAATTGCTCGCCGTAATGAGTGCCCGTCAGCTGGTCGACGGCCAAACCGTTTTTGCGGGTGTTGGCATACCATTGCTTGCAGCGACACTGACCCAGCGTCTACAAAGCCCCGGGTTAACTATCCTGTTCGAAGGCGGGGTCCTAGGCCCTTTTGTGGTTCCTGGAGAATTGCCACCGACGACCAATGAACAACGTTGCACCCGACGTGCCAACATGATTCTTGCCATTACAGATGTGTTGTTATTATTACAGCGCGGTTACGTCGATATTGGCTTTATGGGGGGTGCTGAGATAGACCGATATGGTAATTTGAATAGCTCGATACTCGGTGATCCAGAAAATCCGAAAATTAGATTACCGGGAACCGGTGGCGGTAACGACATCTCTAGCTTGACTCAGATGATTGTCACAATGAAACATGAAAAGCGTCGATTTGTGGAGAAAGTTGACTTTATAACCAGCCCTGGATTTCTAGATGGTGGCTCTAGCAGGAAAGATTCTGGGTTAGTGACCGGGGGCATGCACCGAGTAATCACCGACCTTGCAATTATGGGTTTCGATGAAAAGACAAAGAGTATGAAAGTAGAAGCTCTGCATCCTGGCGTAACGGCTGAGCAGGTTAGAGACAATACTGGATTCGATATTCATATAGATGACGATCTGATGGTGACTGAGTCGCCGACGATTAAGGAGCTCGAAGTTCTTCGCCATCTCGACCCCGAACAACTTTATACGGCTTGATACAGGCCTAGAAAACCCGATAAAAATTTAGGAGAATAAGAAATGACAAATTTGTCGAATCAGTTTGGTATTACAATGCGAAACTTCCAGCGTTTTCCCGATCAGCCCGATGCACAAGACCTGGTTGATTTTGGAGTCCGAATGGAAGAATTAGGGTTTGATTCACTTTGGGTCTGGGATCATATACTGCTCGGAGTTTCACCACATTTTCCGATTATTGATTCATTGACAGTGCTAACAGCTGTAGCCGCACGCACCAGTAAAATTAAACTGGGTACGGGTATTCTGGTATTACCATTACGTAACCCTGTATTGCTGGCCAAACAACTTGCCAGTATGGATCAATTGTCTAATGGACGCATGATTATGGGCATGGCCTCGGGCTGGTATAAACGAGAGTTTGATAATGTCGGTGTACCGTACAAGGAGCGTGGTAAAATTATGGATGAGAGCCTAGAAATCATGTCCCGTCTCTGGACGGAGGACATAGTAAATGGCGACTGGGCTCATTTTAATCTTGATGGTGCAGTTATGTTTCCGAAACCTGTACAGTCGCCACGAATGCCTATCCTGATTGGTGGTTATGTGGACCGGGTTTTGAAACGAGCCGCTGTTGACGGCGATGGATGGCTTACATATTTCTACACACCAGAGGGATTTACCAAGTCTTGGAACAAGGTCCTTGGTTTTGCAGAAGCAGCTGGTAAAGATCCATCAACGTTGATGAATTGCAATCAGTTGCCCATCATGGTCGGAGAATCTCGCGCCAAAGTTGAGGCGCCAATGATGGAGTGGCTCAATTCTGAATGGGATTTCGCATCCTGGAGTGATTCAACCACGGATAGTGCGATCATGGGAACAGTTGATGATTGTGTTGAACAGCTTCAAGCGCATATAGATGTTGGTGTACAGAAAATTATCTTTGTGCCCTATAAGTACGAAGCTGAACAGGTCGAAATCATCGCCAAAGAAATACTACCACGACTGAGAACCTAAAGGCGATATCTGGCTGGCTCCGGAATACTTTTCCGGTGTCTCCAGCTGGTAATACGAGATAAAAATTAGCTTAATCATTAGAAAGTTAAACGAGTTTTTTAGCTTGTCAATGCATCTCTGAGGGTTAAAACCATCCTAATATTATGTGTCTGATGATTATAATATGTAATACCATAATCTATGGTGTTTTCCATCTTGAATACCATTCCATTTCTTTGAATAAGCCCTGAAAATTTCTTAATATCAAGTATATCCTGCATTTATCTCAATCGTTTTTTAGTCCCTAATGTTCGAAAAAAACCCACTTTGGTCGAAGTCATTGACTAATTAAACGGCCTAATTAAATTTGTTTGCAATGTCAAGTTAATTCTTATAAAGTACGAACATACTAATGTTAGAATGTATAAGTCGAATTGACTCATTTTGATTATAAAAGTGAGCCATATTCATATAATAATTAATAAGAGGAGTGAGATAATGAATAGATTTAAAAGTATAGCCTTAGTTCTAGCAGGAACAGTCGTCGCCTCAGTATCATTTATTGCCACCGCAAACGAAACGATCAAAATTGGAGTTTCGCAACCCTTAACTGGTGCTGTTGCAGCTTCAGGTAACTATGTAACTCAAGGTGCCCAAATTGCGGAATCGTTTATCAACGATGCGGGCGGTGTTCTTGGCAAGAAAATAGAACTCGTAATTGAAGATAATAAGAGTAATCCGAAAGAAGCAGTGGCGACAGCGGAGAAACTCATCATTCGCGATAAAGTTTCGGTCATGATGGGAGCCTGGAGTTCTACCTATACTCTGGCTGTTATGCCGAAGTTGATGGAATATGGTGTCCCAATGGTCGTCGAAACATCGTCATCGGGCAAGATTACAACCTCAGGTAATCCGTGGATTTTTCGCATTAGTCCCACCTCACAGATGGAAGCAAAATCCTTTGGTACCAAAGTAGATCAGTTCAAAATCAAAAAAGCCGACTTTATTGTGGTCAACAATGACTGGGGTCGTGGTGCTTCTGAGGCTTTTCAGGAAGTACTCAAGGCAAAAGGTATTTCTGTTGGAACTGTGGAAACAATGGATGCCAAGGCCACTGATTTAAGTGCGCAGCTTGCCAAGATTAAATCTTCCGGTGGCGATACTTTATTTGTGACTTCTGGTGTCGAACAAATCACGCTTGTACTTAAGCAGATGAAAGAGCAAAGATTGAACCACCAGGTAATTACAACGGGTGGATCATCGTCGCCAGATCAGCTTATAAGCCAGGCTGGAGCCGCTGCCGAAGGTTCGAATCATTTGCTGTTCTTCGCTCCCTGGTTTCCCGAGTCAGCACCCAATCCATCAGTTGCTACAAAATTCGTCAATGAATGGAATAAGCGAGGTCATAACTTCGCTGGTTTGACTGAGGGTTTTCGCGGTCATGACGGGATCATGACCATTGCAGCTGGTATTAAAGCTGCTGGGAAAAATGATTCAAAGGCAATTCAGCAGGCACTTTGGGACGTCAAAGTTAAAGGCGTTAATGGCAACATTGAGTTCATAAAGCAAGGCCCTGCTGGTAAAGAAAGCGCCCAAAATGTACCGAACGTCTATGTCGTGACAATCAAGGATGGAAAGATAGCCCTTCCATAAATACAGCTGTGATATGTTAACGAAAGAGTAACTTTTATTGTTGTTAACAATGCCCCCTTTTCCGGGGTTTAGTCCAGGAAAAGGGGAGAATTACGAATCTTAGCGGTATGATTAAAACCTAGTCGGCTGCTAAACCTGGGAAGTCGCCATGGCAGAATTTCTTCAACATATTTTAAACGCAATAGTCCTGGGTGGCACATATGCGCTGCTCGGTATTGGATTGACGCTTATTTTTGGCATTATGAAGGTCGTCAATTTTACCCATGGCGAATTATATTCCTTTGGCGCTTATATGATTTTCATGTTTTCAGCGATGCTTGGGCTAAACTTTTTTCTTGCCATCATTCTGAGCATGGTTTTGGGTGTATTGTTAGGCGGAATTATTGAGTTCGCGCTGCTGCGCCCTCTTCGAGGCGCCAATATCGATACCACGATGTTAGTGATGATAGGTGCGTGGATTGTGATGCAGAACCTCGAACAATTAAGTTGGGGTGGTGTCGCAAAATCGATTAATCATCCTTTTCCTTTAGATCCGTTGGTAATAGGCGAGGTTTCTGTTTCTTGGATTAGAGTTTTTGTATTTTTCTTCGCAGTTATCTTGATTATAGGAAGTTACTATCTAATTAATAACACCAAACTCGGCAAGTCGATGCGTGCGACTTTCCAGGATCGTGACATCGCCGCGCTGATGGGTGTTAATATCAATCGTGTGTATACAGCGACTTTTGCATTGGGATCAGGTCTCGCGGCAACTGCCGGGGCTTTGCTTGGTCCCGTTTTTGTGGTCACACCCACAATGGGTGATATGGCCGCACTAAAGGCATTCGCTATCGTTATTCTGGGTGGCCTAGGCAGCATTGCTGGAGCGACCATAGGCGGTTTTATTCTAGCTTTGGCCGAGGAAATGGGTGCCGGTTACATATCGTCTGGATACCGTGACGCAATGGGTTTCATACTAATTATACTTGTATTGATCTTTCGCCCAACGGGACTGTTCGCGTTGAAGGAGCGATACGGATGAGTCGTTGGATTAGTATTTTGTGGTTAGCGTTTCTATTTTCGATCCCGTTATGGATGATCGATCTCTATGTTCTTCACATACTAATTAATACCGGCATTTTTGTCATCGCCGCTATGAGTCTCAACTTGTTGCTTGGATATACCGGTCAGTTGAGCCTTGGTCATGTCGCGTTCTTCGGTATTGGCGCTTATGTCAGCGCACTAGTTTCTCTTGGCTTCGATCTTGAACTAACTGACACATATACATTTGTATTCGATGCAAAACCGGTGTGGATAGCGTTCCTGTCTGGAATTATCGCTGCTGGCCTGTTCGGTTGGTTAATCGGTAGAGTCGCCTTTAAGGTCCGAGGGGCATATTTTGTAATCGTTACTATCAGTTTTGCCGAAGTTGTCCGCCTGGTTAGTCTTAACTGGATCGATCTAACTGAGGGGCCTATGGCGCTTAATAATATCCAGCCATTTACTCTCGGAATTCCCAATCTATGGGAAATGACACTATATCAAAAGATACCAAATTACTATCTTGTCCTAGTCGTTGCGATTGTTTGTTATATTTTAATTCGACGACTTGTCCACTCGCGCATAGGGAGAGCGATGATTGGCCTTCGTGAAAATGAACCGTTGGCCACTTCAGTGGGTGTCAATGTCACCCATTACCTGGTTATAGCAACCGTTATTTCTGCTGCCATGGCCGGTGCTGCTGGTGGGCTTTACACGCACTATTTCCGAATTATTGACCCTGATATTTTCTTGTTTATTTATACGGTAACCATGGTGATTATGGTTGTTTCTGGTGGAAAAGGTACACTTGCTGGCCCTATCGTCGGTGGGATCATTTTTGGTCTTCTGCCCGAAATACTGCGAGAATTTGCAGCACCTGAGATGCAATGGATAATTTACGGCATTGCTATGATCTTGATCGTCTTTTTCCTCCCTGACGGCATAGTTCCAGCGCTTAAAAACTGGTGGAAGAACCACAGATCTAAGCGTACGGATAGTGCTGAAATGGATGCTGGAACATGAAAACAGTTAAATCTGATATGTCTGAAGTTCTACTGAATGTCGAAAACATTGCCATTAGTTTTGGCGGACTGGTTGCGATTTCTGACCTTAGTTTTAACGTTTACAAAGGTGAGATTGTGAGTCTTATAGGGCCAAACGGTGCAGGTAAAACGACGGCTTTTAACATCATAACTGGTTTTCTAAAACCCAACTCAGGTAGCATTACTTATCGAGATAAGTCGCTAACAGGACTTGCCGCCCATCAGGTAGCGAAATACGGCGTTGTTAGAACGTTTCAGAAAACCAGCGTGTTCGACGGCAACACTGTTATCGAAAATATCATGATGGGGCTGCATCTTAATGGGCGTTGTAAGGTTTGGGAAGTATTGCTCGGGCTTCCACGCGTTAGCATTGAGAATACCCGACTTGAAGAGCGAGCTCTAGAGATTCTAGATCTGGTTGGCCTGTCGAATAGAGCGAGTGACATGGCCTCCGACCTAGCCTACGGCGAATTACGGTTACTCGAGGTTGCTATAGCCTTGGCCGCGGAGCCGGCACTATTATTATTAGATGAGCCAGCATCCGGCATGAACCCGTCTGAAACGGCAAGTTTCATGAAAACCGTCTCCAAAATTCGTGATGAAGGAACAACAATCTTACTGGTCGAGCATGATATGCGCATGGTAATGGGAATTTCTGATCGAGTAGTCGTCCTAAATCAGGGTGAGATCATTGCCAGTGGGACTCCAAAGGAAATCCAGAATAATCCAAAAGTAATTCATGCTTATCTCGGATATGGAGACGAAGATGCTTGAAATTGAAGGGTTGAACTGCTATTACGGTAAAATTGAAGCAGTTCGTAATCTGTCTTTAAAAGTAGAAAAAGGTCAGTTGGTTACTTTAATCGGTGCGAATGGGGCAGGAAAATCGACCACCCTTAAATCGATTTCTGGAATCTTACCCGCCTCGAGTGGCCGTATTTTGTTCGAGGGTGAAGATATCACCAAGGCTTCAGCGCGCACCATATTGGATCTTGGGATTGCCCATTGCCCTGAGGGCAGGAGAGTTTTCCCTTATATGTCCGTTCAAGAAAATCTTGATATGGGTTGTTTTCGACGTAGCGACCCTAAGCAGATTGAATCTGATCTCGAGGGTATTTTTGATCGTTTTCCTATCCTAAAGGAACGACGTCTTCAAATGGCCGGAACTTTGTCTGGTGGAGAGCAGCAAATGCTTGCAATCGGAAGGGCGTTGATGTCGCGACCAAAATTTGTCTTGTTCGATGAACCTTCACTTGGGTTGGCACCAAATCTGGTAAAAACAACCTTCGACATAATTTCCGAGATCAGGGATCAGGATGTTACAGTACTTTTAGTCGAACAAAATGCTTACGCAGCGCTGGCGCTATGTGATCACGCCTATTTGCTTGAATCAGGTGAAGTTACTTTGCAGGGCACTGGCGAAGAACTCAAAGGAAATGATTATGTGAGGGAAGCCTATCTTGGTGGCTAGGGATCCGACAGATTCCTGAAAACTTTTGATTTACATAAACGAATTTAAATATATCTCACTTAAGAATCAATATACGGAGTGAATGGTTTATGAATTTCGATACTGATAGCCTGTTAGAGAAATGTGACGTTCACGAAAATACTTTGGCTCCCGCCTGTGAACCCTGGAGTAAGAAAATTAACTAGGGCGACATATTCCGATTGGTTGATTTGGAGCGACAGCAGGCCGTTGACCTCCTTTGTTATAATGCCGAGGACACTGCGGAACGCTACAACGCAACCAATACGTTCAAACTAAATAAAATGATTTACATCGGTAAGGGTGCAGTACTTTGGTCAGTTAAAGCACGAAAAATGATGACAGTCATTGATGACACCTGTGGCCAACATGATACGCTTGCTGGATGCTGTTCTATCGAGATTGACAAGGTTCGTTATGATGTAACCAATACGCAGAGTTGTCAGGCCAACTTTGAACCCGAATTGAAAAAATACGGCATGGGTGAAAAGGATATTGCGGCCAACATAAATTTTTAAATGAATGTACCCGTTGAGGGTGATGGGTCTGTCGCCATCGCTGACAGTGTGTCGAAGCCAGAAGACTATGAAGAACTTCGTGCTGAAATGGATTTTCTTGTTGTAATTTCTAACTGTCCCCAACGCGGCAATCCCTGTTCTGGTTTTGAACCCACACCGGTTCGAGCTATTGTATACTCTCCGCTGCCAGGCTTAAAAATACATTTTTGTTTTTGAATGTCAGCCAACCATTCCTTTGCTAAAGCATCGACTAATCGCCAGGCTTATCGGAAAAGGGAATTAAATACCGATTTAATTTTTAACCAGAAAATGCTAAATACCACATTTCCCATATCCAGTTCGGCTTGATCCGGAGACGAGTCCACTGTGCTGCCGTCAGTACTACCCATGACTGCCTCTAGGTTGCTTGCGAAATTTTGGGTCATACGGTTGGCAATAGCATTAACAATGCCACCGCGACTAAACTGAGCCAAAGTTCCGGTTAAAGCGAAGGCGACTTTAACATCTACCTGTGTGGCGGCCCCGGTTTCTGTTTCGGAGAGTTGATAATTGATAATGCCTCTGGCACGCGTACTATGACCTTTGTCGAAGCCATTAGCATCGATGTTGCCTGTGAAATTAGAAGCATCGGCTATAACCTCAGCTTCGAATGCAAAATTGGTGCGGATTGGCCCAAGTTTAATGACTATACCACCTTTAATGTTATTGTCCCTGGGTGCTTCGGTTAGTGAAGCACCTGGCATACAGTTAGTCACTTGCTCGAGGTTTTGGAACATGTCCCAGACCACAGCACGCGGATGTTTTAATTCAAAATTTTGCGTCAAAGTTGTCATATTTCCTACAGACGCTAGTTTGGAAGTATGACCCTCTTTATTATCCTTGCCCTGTGTGGTTCCGACTTCAACCGGCACTTCATCAATAGTCAGATTTTCTTGAGCTTTGAGTGCACTGCCATCAGCTAGACGTTTATCCAGGACCTTGCGAATGGCGTTAACAATGCCGACATAGCCGGTGCAGCGGCATAGGTTACCGCTGAGTTCGATGCGCAATCTAGCATCGTCAATCTCTGGCAGGCGCGTGATGATGTCACGCGCTGTGACTAACATTCCGGGTGTGCAAAAACCGCATTGCAGGCCATGTTCTGACGTAAATGCTTCGCGTAAATCGGAAAACAACGGGTCTTTATCAAACCCTTCGATAGTCCAGATGTTGGCATCATCGCAGGCGATCGCATAGGAAATACAGGAACGCGCAGGATTACCATTGAGGTTAATCGTGCAGGCGCCACAGACACCCTGTTCGCAACCTAGGTGGGTGCCAGTGAGCAATAGTTCTTCGCGCAGAAAATCGGCGAGACTGGTTCTTGGCTCGACGCTGGCAGTATGTTTTTTTCCATTAACTGTGAGGGATATGGTCTTCACAATGATTGAACCTGTTTGATACAGCGACGCAAGGCAGTTCTATGCATCTGACCACTCAACGGATTCAGGTCCAGAGCATTTTTTGTTATGCAGGCATCGATAGCTTCGTCAGAAGTCAGCAGATCAATAGCGTCAGTGATAACGACTGGATGCGTATCTGTGGCACCGATGACGACGCGACAATAGTCTCGGCTGGGATCGATCACGACAGCACTCATAGCTTCGGCAAAGTCGCCAGTTTTACGGCAGAACTTGTAATATCCCCAGCGCGCTTGCTTAGAGAACTTCGGGATACGTACGGCTGTGAGAATATCATCGAAATCGAGTTTCGTTTCAAAAGCAGAGTCCATAAACTGATTGAGTCCAACTCGTCGCTCACCATTCGGACCAGAGATAACGGCTTCAGCACCGGCGGCAGTCAAAGAGATAACCCAGTCTGCAGATGGGTCGGCATGGGCCAAACTGCCACCAATGGTGCCCTGGTTACGTATTGCTCGATAAGCAATTCCCGCAGCAACGCTATTCATCATACCATTCGTAACATCTGGAATTTTACCGTCTTCTATACTGGCGTGGGTAATACAGGCGCCAATTATTATGGTGTCAGAGTCATCAGATACGGTTTTGAGCTCGGGTATAAGCGAAATATCTACCAGCTGGTTGACGCGTGACAGGCGCATATTAAGCATCGGGCCGAGGGATTGTCCCCCCGCTTTTACCTTGCTATCGCCTTGACCTTCGGCAAGTAAGGTCAAGGCCTCTGCAAGGTTTTTTGGGCGGACATATTCGAATGCGGCCGGTTTCAAGACTGAGCTCCCGCTTGAGCTTCAGCAATGGCAGCAAGAATGCGCCTGGGTGTAACAGGTGTTTCAAGAACTTCAACCCCTATTGGCGCAAGGGCATCGTTAATCGCATTGGCGATTGCTGCAGGTGGGCCAATTGCGCCACTCTCGCCTATTCCTTTGACACCAAATTCGGTGTTGGGTGATGGCGTTTCCATATGTTCGATACGAAATGCCGGTATTTCGGTAGGCCCCGGCAACAAATAATCGGCCAGAGTAGAGGCCAGTGGTTGGCCCACTGAGTCGAATGGCATTTCCTCATAAAGTGCGGTTCCTATGCCCTGGGCTGCACCGCCGAAAACCTGTCCATCGACTACCATTGGGTTAATCATGGTGCCACCATCTTCTACGATGACGTAATCGAGAATTTCGACATGTCCCAGCTCGGTGTCGACCGCGACGACGACAGCATGGGAGGCGTAGCTAAAGGTACCGGTATCAATTTTAGGTCTGTATCCAACGGTGACCTCAAGTCCACCTGGATCAACATCGGCAGCTAAGATCTGTGGTTTGTAGTACCAAGCTTCAGCGATTTCGGCCAAGCTTATGCTCGACGCCGCCCCTTTGGCTTGGCCATCGATAATCTGAACTTCTTTAAGATCAAGCTTCATCAGATGCGCCGCGATTTTTGCAGCTCGTTCAGCCAGTGCTTTGCAAGCTGTAGATACCGCACCACCAGACATTACAGCGCATCGTGATCCCCAGGTACCGGTGGAATAGGGCGTATACTGAGTATCACCATGCACCAGCCGTACGTCTGCGGGGTCAATACCAAGAATTTCATTAGCCACCTGGGCCAGGGTTGTTTCCATGCTTTGCCCGTGAGAATGGGCGCCAATGCGTAATTCTAATGATCCATCGGGGGTTAACCGGGCGACGGCCTGTTCTTGCCCTGGTATCATTGGAACACCCCATGCGTGATAGACCGATGTGCCATGGGCTCCCTGTTCGCAAAAAGTGCAGAAACCTATACCGATTCGGCGGCCATCTTTTTCATTTGTTGCTTGTCGTTCACGTATGCCTTTTAAGTTTATCGATTCGACGGCGCGACGTAGGCTTTCCGGGTAATCTCCGCTATCGAACGCTTTACCCGTTATGTTGGTATAAGGCATGGCGGTGGGCGGCACTAAATTCTCAAGGCGGACTTCGTAGGGTTCGCGTCCGACTTTTCTAGCAATAGCGTCAATCATCAGTTCCATTGCAAAGCAGACACTGGTTCTCGCGACTCCACGGTAAGGGAGAATTGGCGGCTTGTTCGATGAAATAGAGTTAATGTTGCATTGATAGGCTGGAACAATATATGGCCCGGGTAAGATACTGGCCACCTGGGCGCCTTCTAAACAGGCTGAAAACGGGTAGGCAGAGTAAGCGCCTGCATTGACCGCGCCTACGGCTTCAAGCCCAAGAATTCGGCCGATGTCATCGGCATAGGCGGTGACTTGGTATTCATGCTCGCGGCAATTTGCATTGGCAGTTAAATGTTCTCGGCGATCTTCGATCCAGCGCACCGGGTGTCCACACTCCATCGCCAGCCAGCCGAGACAAATTTCTTCTGGTGTAAGAATACCCTTGTAGCCGAAAGCACCACCCACATCAGGGGAGATGATACGAACGTTCGCCTGACTCAGGTTCAGGCATTCAGCCAGTCCAGTTCTAACAATATGGGGCATCTGGGTGGAGGTGTAGAGTACTAGCTGATCCATGCGATTATCCCAGTAAGCAACGACACCTTTGCCTTCAATGGGTGCCATACATTGACGGTTAGTCCGAATCTGCCGAGTGACAGTGATAGAGGCATTTGCCTTAGCTTCTGATAGATCGCCGTCCCATTTCGACTCAAGATAGACATTATCACCCCAATCTTCGTGAACTAGTACGGCTCCTTTTTGCTGGGCACTAACCATGTCGACAATCGCGGGTAATTCATCAAAATCAACGACGAGTTCTTCTAAAAAATCCTCTGCCTGCGCTCGATTATCACCCACGCACATAGCGACCAGCTCACCGACGTGACGTACCTTGTCAGATGCCAGTGGTGACTGTTCTGACTTTTTGAAACCTGCCAGGCTGGTCATCGCGCAAATGGCTTTGACGCCACTCATATTGCTCCAACAGAAAGCCTTGTGTTTCAGATTTTCGGGTATGGTTATGGCATTGATTCGAGCATGGGCAAGCGGGCTTCGGAGAAAAGCAACCTCCTTCATCCCTGACATTTTTATATCGGCAACAAACTGACCACGTCCTCGCAAATAACGGTCATCTTCTTTACGAAGAAGTCGACCGCCAACGCCTTTATTTGACCTTGCATTTGAAACCATGAATATCCTCTATGATTATTGTTACGAGGAGAGCCAGAAATAAAAATGATGGAATCGAGTTATTTCGGACCTATAGTTCATTTCTTCTTTTAAACAACCTAACATTCTATAATTAGAACCATATTATAATTTAATCTGCAAATCAAGCAGTGATAGTGGAAGCCTGAATCATTCTCGAGTAGTGGATTCTAATAAGTTTGAAAATTAAGATATACAATTCAATTTTAACGAGACTAACGTTTGTTTTTATATAGATCAGGCACGCGTATGTTCCCGCGGCAGAATTCCATTTTTAAAGTTTGGCGTTTAAATTTTACAGCAATTCGATATCGAAGCGGATACAGTCTCCGCGATAGATAATTTCTGCGATATAGATAGCAATATTTTGATCGTTTCGTACCACACAACGCACTTCTGCAGTTGATGTGTTTACATCCACCTTAAGTAAGTGAGCTGTTTCCATCTCGGCGGCACTAATAATCAAGGTTTGATGGGCCTGACCAATTTTAATATCAGGTAGTTCGGTAAGAACAGCCAGGGCGGTACGAGTTTTAAAATCTTCTGGTGACATATCGTAAACCGATTTGGCTATGTGCACATTGACCAGTCCATAAGGGCTATTATTTTTTAATTGCACGCTCCTCAGAAATACGTATTCGTCGGCCAGTTCGCCTCCCCTTGGGCCGAGTCTGGGGCTAGGTGGGTTTTCAACCTTCAGGAATTTTGGAACATTGTCTTCGATCGTTTGAAGTAGGGAAGAAAGACCGATCTCTAGAGTCATCCAACGTGTTTCTTCAGGTTCTTTAGTAACATAGGTGCCTTTACCTTGTTTGGCGCTGAGCAATCCTTCTGAGGTAAGGTTATCCACAGCTTGACGGATTGTGATGCGGGCTACACCAAATTCCGCTTCCAGTTCTGGAATCGACGATATCTTATCGCCGAGTTTCCAACGCCCTTGTTCTATGCGTCGCCTGAGTGTCGAAGCAACCTGTATATAAAGTGGGATGTTACTGCGTTGGAAAACATCTGATTTTTGTTTAGCTTTATTCAATTCTCATTTACTCGTATAGATAACTTAAGCGTAATTAATATTTTATAGAATTAAAGTATACAGGTTAAGTATTTTTTCTGAGGTTATATTTAAGTCTTTGTATATTAGATGAACTGCCAAAGGCAAATTTTTTAACCCTCTTGCACCAGTGAAGTTCGTTGACATTTGGCCAATACAAACAGTAGTTCCATATTGTGATTAAAGCCTGTCTAACAAAATGATTTAAAACGTCTATACATACTAATGTTAGTATGTTTAAATACGCATTAGTTCCAAATTGTGATTATAGCCTATCTGACAAATGATTTAAAACATCTACACATACTAATGTTATAATGTTTAAATATGCTCTGTATGCGCAGTGATTTATCGGCGAAATTGGTATAAGACAAAATGAAAAAATGACTATAAAAGTAAATTTAAATGCAGATATGGGTGAGGGTTTTGGTGCTTATGATATTGGCAACGATGATGCATTACTTAAGGTAATTGGCTCGGCAAACATTGCCTGTGGTTTTCATGCTGGCGATCCTAATGTGATGCATCGAGTAGTTATGCTTGCCAACGAAAATGGCGTTAGTATTGGTGCGCACCCTGGCTTTAACGACCTATGGGGATTCGGCAGACGCCGGATTGATATGAAACCACGCGACCTTGAATATGCTATTGCCTATCAAATCGGAGCATTGCACGCCATTGCGGCATACACCGGTGACAAGGTGACCCATGTCAAACCTCACGGTGCTTTAAATAACATAGCGGCCGAGCAATTTAATATTGCGATGGCAATCGGACGAGCGATAAAGACGGTCGATTCGAGTCTGATATATGTTGCCTTGTCCGGAAGTGAAATGGAAAGAGCTGCACAAGAGTTGGGTTTGCCTCTGGCTCGAGAAGGATTTGCTGACCGTCAGTATGACGACGAAGGCAATCTGGTGTCCCGGAAAATTGAAGGCGCTGTGATCAAGGATCATGAGATAGCTAAGCAACAGGCGATTCGAATGACCGCGGATAATGAAATTGTTACTCGAAGTGGCAAAGTTATCAGACGGCAGGTTGATAGCATTTGTGTGCATGGTGACGAACCGACCGCGGTGTTGGTTGCAAAGGCTGTCCGAAGCGGTTTGGAATCCGCTGGAATTGCAGTTGTTCCGCTCACCGAAATGGGCCTTTAGCGAGTCTGCCTGTTAACACTAGAGTATGTTTTGAAGTTGTGAGGAAATTTAAGGTGATTGTAATATTAGTCATGAATAATCCACTTTAATAACCCCGGCAAGTAGATTTTTAGTATTGGAGAATGAATCAATGCAAGAGAACACAAAAAAAATTGCAATCATAGGTGGAACCGGTGCACTTGGCGGTGGGCTTGCTTATCGATGGGCAAAGGCCGGTCTACCCATTGTAATCGGATCCAGGACAAGTAGTAAGGCCGAATTTGTAGCGAGTGAATTGATGTTTAGTCTCCGCGAGGCTTCTATTACCGGAACCGATAACCGCTCCGCAGCAGCCATTGCTGACATCGTCGTTATCACTGTCCCTTTTTCTCATCACTCGGCTATTTTACAAGAAATCGCGGACGAAGTTGATGGTAAAATCGTAGTCGACGCGACCGTGCCGCTGATGCCACCAAAAGTCGGAACTGTGCAGCTGCCTGATGGTCGATCGATTGCCTGTCGAACGGCCGAGGTCCTCGGCGACAAGGTCGACGTGGTTGCTGCATTTCACAATGTTGCCGCCGATAAATTACGCGGTGAGGGGCCTATCGATTGTGATGTATTGGTGTGCGGTGATAAAAAGGCCGCCCGTCAGCAAATTATCAATCTCGTTGATTCGCTTGAAATGCGTGGTCTCCACGCTGGCCCGCTGGTCAATTCGGCTGCTGCGGAGGCACTGACATCTGTGTTGATTACCATCAACAGGCATTATCAGGTACCTGGTGCGGGTATTCGAATAACGGGCGAGTTGAAGCCTTTGGATGCACCCAATAACTAACATGGCCTCAACTTTTCCGCTCTCTAGTGAGCAGGTTCCAACTGAGGACGTTCTACAGAACTCATTAAGTCTGATTGGCCTTTCTGACATGCCGCTTATCATGCCTGGTGATGATTTGGTTTCTGTCATAATTGACAGGATTGAACAATCTGCAACAAAGGTTTTCGAGGGCGATATTTTTGTCATCGCTCAAAAGATCATTTCTAAAGCTGAAAATTGCTATGTTGATTTGCGCACGATTACTCCTTCTTCAAAAGCCCTTGAGCTAGCCGAGATTGTCGAGAAAGATCCGTGTCTGGTTGAAGTTATCCTCTCAGAATCGAGCGATGTCGTCGCCTATCGTCAAGGCGTATTAATCGTTACCCACCGCAATGGTTATGTGATGGCAAACGCGGGTGTTGACGCTTCGAACCTTGAACCTGATGGTGATGGTAGCGAACGGGTACTTCTGTTACCACTGGATGCAGATGCTTCCTGTGCCCATCTGCGGCAGGCCTTCGAAAATCATTTCGGATGTCGAATTGGTGTCATTATTAACGATAGCGTCGGACGACCATGGCGTAACGGCTCGGTCAGTCTGGCACTGGGCGTTTCTGGACCACCCGCGGTCTGGGATAGAATTGGTCAGCAGGACTTATACGGGCGTGAACTTCAAGTCACCCAAATAGGCTTCGCTGATCAGATTGCGGCTGCGGCTGCTTTGGTTATGGGTGAGGGGGCCGAAGGAATTCCAGTGGTTAAAGTCGGAAACCTCGCTTGGGAAACATCGACTACTAATGGTCGTCAATTATTACGTGACAAAAAGCAGGATCTTTTCCGGTGACTGAAACTACAAAGCAGCTGAAACCAGATAAGCAGCAATCGAGTAACGAGATTCGGATGCCCGGACCCGTTGTTGCAATATGCGGTGGTGTAGGTGGCGCCAAACTTGCTCTGGGGCTTTATCGTATCCTCGAGCCCGATGCATTATCTATAATCATAAATACGGGTGACGACTTTGAGCATTTAGGTCTGCACATTTCGCCTGATATTGATACGGTGACTTATACGCTGGCCGACCTTAATAATAAGGAAACTGGTTGGGGGCGCCGCGACGAAACCTGGACGTTTATGAAGTCCCTGGAAGCACTCGACGCAGAGACCTGGTTTATGTTGGGGGATGGAGACCTGGCAATTCATGTTGAACGAAGCAGGCGACTGGCTGGTGGTGAATCACTTAGCGCTATTACTGCAAGCTTCGCGAGGAACCTCGGGATTTCGGCGAATCTATTGCCGATGACGAATGACAAGTTCAGTACGGTGGTAAAAACGAAGCAGGGGGTTTTATCGTTCCAGGACTATTTCGTTCGCCAACAAGCCAAACCTTGTGTGGAGCGTATCGATTTCGATGGAATTGATAGTGCCAGTCCGAGTGACGAAGTATTGGCCGCGGTGAGTCAACCCAATCTTAGTGCTATTATTATTTGTCCATCGAATCCATTTCTCAGTATAGACCCGATACTGTCAGTTCCTGGTATCAAGCAGGCGATCAGAGCCAGCAGTGCACCGGTAGTTTGCATCTCACCTTTGATCGGTGGACATGCGGTTAAGGGCCCAACTGCAAAAATTATGACTGAACTTTCGTTTCCGACGACTGCGAGCGCTATTGAAAATCACTACAGTGAATTGATCGATGGTTTAATCATTGATCTTGTCGATAGGGATGAGAGCGTTGATATCTCGAGGCCTAATTTAGTGACGAAAACATTAATGAACAGCACTGAGGATCGTGAAGAATTAGCGCGGGCTGCATTAAAATTTGCCAAAAGTTTGTGACAGAGCAATCGTAAAAATAATGAGGCTGAACGACTATAAGGCCATGACCAGGAATTATTATGTGGATTATTATACCTTGCAAAAGGCTCGAACTTGCCAAGTTAAGATTAGCGCCGGTTCTCTCGACAATAGAGCGCCGTGGCCTGGTTGAGGCTATGCTGTTTGATGTGCTCGAAGCAGCAACTGCCACTCAAAATATTGATGGAGTCATGGTCGTTAGTAGTGATCCGACGGCTGAAAAAATTGCGGCATCATTCGGCGCCGAATGTTTTTCAAAGCATAGCGATAGAGGCCTGTCATGCGCACTAACTGCGGCGAGAACCTATCTAAAGTCTGAAGCGGTAAACGGTGTTATGACGATATCAGCCGACCTGCCATCGCTGTCCTCGAGCGACATTAGTCTGGTGTTGGCATCTTGTCAGGGTGATCAATCAGGTATATGCCTGGCGCCTGCGACTAAGGATCTCGGTACTAATTTGGTCGCGACTTCGTCTGCAAGCGATATTCCCTATATGTTTGGTAACAAGAGTTTTAATAAACATTTATCAGCCGCTCGAGCATGTGGTATTGAGCCAACAATCATTCGTAGACCTGGCCTTGGATTCGACATTGATCGGCCGGAAGATCTACTGGAGTTTGTTGAGCAGGTATCAGTCGAGCCAGTAGCACTCGATAAGGCATCAAAAGGCCGGACATTTCACTACCTTCAAGAATTTGGCATTCCAGGGCATTTTTCACGGTTTAAGGAAAGTGGTTCATTAAATCAAGTAGTGGAGAGAATTTGCTAATGTCGGAATTAAACAACAGCAGTCAAATAAAAAAACTAACCGCTGAAGATTTACTGCAGATGTCTGCTGATGGATGTCGGATTGACGATCACCAGGCTAATTTATTGATTCAAGATCTTGATCCGAACGCGCTGATGGCGGCTGCCTCGTTATTGCGTGATCAGGGGCACGGATCGGCTATTTCCTATTCACGGAAAGTGTTTATACCCTTGACCAAGCTTTGTCGAGATGTCTGTCATTACTGTACCTTCGCCCAGACGCCTAAACGTGGAAAGGCTAATTTTCTATCACTAGAAGAAGTTCTCGATATCGCCCGTGCGGGAGCTGAAGCTGGATGCCGAGAGGCACTTTTTACACTCGGGGACAATCCAGAAGCTCGATATTCAGTGGCACGTGAAGAACTTGACCTCATGGGGCAGGCGTCGACCTTATCCTATTTGAACTATTGTGCAGATGAAGTTTTTAAACAAACCGGCTTGTTGCCACACGCTAACCCTGGGCTTATGGACCCAACTGATATAGCCGCTTTGCGCGAAACCTGTGTGTCACAGGGTATCATGCTGGAAAGTGCGTCAGAGCGATTGTGCGAGAAGGGTCAACCGCATTATGGCTCGCCTGACAAGTTACCTCAGAGACGTCTGGATACAATCCGCTGGGCAGGAGAGGCAGCTGTTCCATTCACTTCGGGCATTTTGATTGGCATTGGAGAAACCAGGCTAGAACGAATCGAATCATTGTTGGCTTTACGCCGCCTGCACGATTCCTATGGGCATATTCAGGAAATTATTATTCAAAACTTCCAACCAAAAGCGGATACGAAAATGGCACATTCACAGCCCGTGTCTACTGACGATTTGTGTTGGACTATCGCCATTGCGAGGTTATTGTTTGGGCCGGATATGAATATTCAAACGCCTCCAAACTTAAACTCTGGTGAACTAGAATCTCTGGTCGCAGCGGGTGTTAACGATTGGGGCGGTGTATCTCCGGTTACGCCTGACCATGTTAATCCGGAGGCGCCCTGGCCGACTCTGGAGCGGTTAAGTCGTGAAACTGAAGCGACCGGCAAGATATTGATCGAAAGGCTGGCGATTTATCCATCCTATGTGCGTGATAGTGCACGCTGGGCCGCCGATAAATTTTCGACACCCTTGAAACACAGCGTCGATGCACAAGGTTTTCCACGCGAGGAGCAATGGTCTCCAGGTACGGAGCAATCGGTTCCCGACTGGAAAATTTTCCCGACAATGGCGACAGTCAGGAATCCCGGTAAAGGTTCGCTAGACGGAATTATCAATCGCGCGATTGAAGGCCAGGCACCCGATGAAAACGAAATTGTAAAGTTATTCTCTGCGCGGGGTCGCGACTATAAGATGGTTTGTGACACTGCAGATAAATTACGTCAGGAACTAGTGGGTGATCGTGTCACTTATGTGGTTAACCGAAATATCAATTACACCAATGTCTGTTATTACCATTGCGGGTTCTGCGCGTTTTCTAAGGGCCGGACTAGCGTAAACCTACGTGACAAACCCTATAATCTTGAGATTGAAGAAATCCAGCGTCGGGCCCGTGAAGCAACTGGTCGTGGTGCTACCGAAGTCTGCATGCAGGGTGGAATTCATCCTGCATATACGGGTGATACTTATTTAGAAATCTGCCGGGCAGTAAAGGCAGCTGTGCCAGATATGCATGTTCATGCTTTCTCACCGCTTGAAGTTTGGCAAGGTGCGGCTACTCTTGATATATCGATTCAGGATTTCCTGTGCCGATTAAAGGAAGCCGGCCTTGGATCTTTGCCTGGCACCGCAGCTGAAGTGCTCGACGATCAAGTTCGTGCGGTTCTTTGTCCGGATAAAATTAATACGTCGCAATGGTTAGAGGTAATGGAGACCGCACACAAGGTTGGTTTACGCTCAACCGCTACCATTATGTTCGGACACGTAGATGCACCTGAACACTGGGCACGTCATCTGCTTCGAGTACTTGAACTTCAATCTCGTACTGGAGGTTTTACCGAATTCGTACCATTGCCGTTTGTTCATATGGAAGCGCCCATTTACCTTAAAGGCAAGGCACGGCGGGGACCGACTTTCCGTGAATGTATCCTGATGCATGCGGTAGCGAGGCTGGTGTTTCATGATAAAATTCCAAATATTCAGGCATCTTGGGTGAAGCTTGGTCTTGATGGGTTATCGGCCTGTCTGCAGGCTGGTGTTAATGATGTCGGAGGTTCGTTAATGAACGAAACCATTACCCGATCGGCAGGAGCTGTTCATGGGCAAGAAATATTGCCAGAACAACTCGAAAGGACGATTCGGGCAGCAGGCCGGGTACCAGCACAGCGCACCACGTTTTATCGGGAACCATCGGATCGACAAAAGGCGGCAGCCTATGGTGCACCAGCATTGAGTCTTAACCAAAATACACCCTTAAGACAGATGGCAAAGAAAATTCCAAGAGTAAAGAATGAGATCTATGCAGAATTTATTACAAAGATATGATAACGGCAAAAACAGAAATCTGGACCTAACTAAAATAGGAGTTTGAGTTGCACGAAGAAGCTATCAACCAGCGTCGAGAACAGGAAAATACTGATTTGAATTACACGGCTTCAGAGCTAATGGCGGTTATGAGTGCGCGCCTGCTACAGGATGGGCAAGCGGTTTTTGCCGGTATTGGTATTCCATTAATGGCATCGACATTAGCACAAAATCTACACGCCCAGGGATTGACCATTATGTTCGAAGGTGGGGTCCTTGGGCCGATTGTTGAAGCCGGTGATTTACCGGGCTCCCCAAATGAGCAACGCTGCGCACGACGAGCCAATATGATTTTGAGTATTACTGATGTTTTGTTATTGCTACAGCGAGGTTATGTAGACTTTGGTTTTATGGGTGGGGCTCAAATCGATTGTTACGGTAATTTAAATAGCTCTTTTATCGGTGGCGCAGAAAAAAATGAAATACGATTACCTGGTACGGGTGGTGGCAACGATATAGCGAGTCTTACCCAGATGATTGTCGTGATGAAGCATGAAAGACGCCGCTTCGTCGACAAGGTAGATTTTATCACCAGTCCCGGGTTTATGGCGGGCGGGTCGAGCCGTTCTGATTCAGGATTGCAGATGGGTGGTATGTATCGAGTGATTACAGATCTTGCAATTCTAGACTTCGATGATACAACCAGGCTTATGAAAGTTAGAGCCCTGCACCCAGGCATATCTGCTAAAGAGGTTCGAGATAACACCGGATTTGATATTCACATCGATGATACTCCTAACGTTACTAAACCACCAACCGTATTAGAACTAGCGACCCTACGACATCTGGACCCAAAGAAAATTTATACAGCCTAGCTGTCTGGGTTCTGACAGCAAGGTTGATGATGGTAAGTCGAGGCGCCCTAAGGTGACCGTTTTTATACGCATTCTGCGACAAGCTAGGCCTTATTGGGGGTCTTTGCTTAGTATATTCCTTTTAAGCATTTTGTCTGCGCCGTTGGCACTTCTTCAGCCGCTGCCGATAATAATCGTTGTTGACTATGCGATCGGATCCGAACCGTTTCCTGAATTTATATCCAGTCTTGTTCCAGCGGGCATACAGAATTCTGGCGCTCTAGTAATAGCAGCTGCCGCTTTGCTGCTTTTTGGACTAACTCTATATCCGGCAATCAGGTCACCTGCATTAATTTGGATTTGCGTACCTGCCCCTTGCGTGCATTTCACGTTTGCGATCACGGGTGCGTTTCGTGGCATCGTCGGACCCGTCATGATAGGTGCCAAACCATTTGTCCCAGGGCATTTCTGCGTTGCCATAATTGCATTCGTAATAGCGGTGATGCAGTTGATGAAAAAATGCACCGACCAGCAAGGCCTGTCGATCTTTTGACCAGATGGCCTCGTAACCGGAATGAGATGAGGCCGCGCCAATCATCAACCAATAGGCCAAGAAAAGCATGTGAACTGGATGGCTAGGTAAGATCAGCAAAACCAAAACCGCGCTGGTATATCCAAGGGATTCTGCCGGATGCATCGACATACCTGACCATGGTCCGGTGTTCACGTTGCGATGGTGAACCGAATGTACGTGCTTGTAGATGAACGGTTGATGCAAAAACAGATGCACGGCGTAGAAATGAAAACTCTGCCACAGTGCAAGCAAGGGGAAAAGCAGAACAAACCAGATCGGATGTGCGCCAAAACTTAGGGTGCCCACAAAATCATTGGCATAAGCCAGACGAAGGATACATTCAAAAATGGAAATAGATGTCGCGCCAAAGACCATCGAATAATAGATATTATCCCAAGTTTGGTACCCGAACTTAAAAAGCGCGTTCTTGCGCTTCATATAGGGACGCGGATCGTATTTCAGCAGCTTGCCCTGACCGTCAATGCCATAAAACCAATGGTGCAACCCACCCGCAACAATAAGTAGAAAAATCCAATTGCGGATGAACACCAATGCCATCCAACCAAAGTCTAGATTGGCCTGCTCTGGCCCGACTGGCTGCATCCAAAACGCAACCACAAAAGCCAAAAGCAAAAAGATCGACCGGTCTGAAAGAAGCCAGTTCGTCCATATCCATTTCCCAAGGGCACCAAACTTTGGCGGCCAATTCCAATACGGAGAATATTTCACCGGTAAGTCCGGATGCCAATGCCATTGGCTGCTCATCGGAGCAATCGCAGGTTGCGTTGGCGTTTCTTCATTCGGGTCGGCGTCTGTGGTGGTCATATCTAGTCCTTTCCTGAATTATAAAGTGTGGTACGCGCTATTTGGATACGCTTGTTAACACTGTATGTTGGTTTTAGGCAGGTTGCTTATAATAGGTATCTTTTACCTTGATTTTGCCATCTTGAAATTCCCATAAATCACAGCCGATAATATCAATATCGGCGCCTGCATTTGTTGTTCCGCGCACGCGCCATTCACTAAGCGCCTTGTTTCCAGTGATCCAATTCTTCCCTTCAGTCCATTGAATATTAGGCGCATCTTCAAATCTTTTTTGTAGTGTCGCTTTGATGGCCTTTGGGCCCTTTAATGTTTTACCAACGGGTTCAGGGCCAGCGGCTAATAGCATGACTCCATCTTCTGCAAAGAAGCTTCCTACTTTGTCTGCATCATGGGCGTTGAAGGCGTCGATAACCTCTTCAAGAAGAGTAAGTGTTAGGTCTTGTGCCATTGGGTTCTCCTGTTAGACCGATTTGACAAAGGTCTCTAGTTTACGAAAAAATTCACTGTTTGCATCGGCCAAAATGTTGATCTCGTCAAAATGATCTGCATTGGGAACATTGTAGCGTTCAAAGGGTATTTCAGCCGTGTTAAACGCCTCAAAGTACATATCGGATTGGCGATGAAATTCATCCGTTTCAGCACCACCACAAACAATCAGTTGCGGTGCGGTTGTAACCGGAGGCGTATTCATTGGGCTAAGCATTTCAGCCTCATCAGTATCCATGCCTAAGGCGTCATTGATTGTTGTGTGTCTAATCGGTTCCAGCAAGCTAAGTGGTGAAATTGGAACGCCAGCCTTGATCAGGTCGACAGGTAAATCTTTGTTTCGTCTTGGCCAATCTGTACCCATAAGCATTTCCGTTAGGTGACCTCCAGCTGAGTGGCCAGAGACCACTATACGATTTGGATTAATACCGAGATGATCACTATTTTCCCATAACCAGACAAGAACCTGACGGCTTTGTTCTGTGAGATCTGTCATGGAAACAGTTGGACACAAACTATAGCCAGCGATAATCATGTTAATACCATTGTTCACAAATGGTTCAGCTAAAAAACTGTAGGCTGATTTATCACCTCGCTGCCAATATCCGCCATGAAAGAAAATCAAGGTTGGCGCACCTGCATCGCCCGCAGGAAAATAATCAAGTTTTTGCTTGTCAAACGGCCCATATTGTAGATCAAGAGTGCAGTTCGTGTGTTCACGCGTGTGCGCACTTCGATTGGTCCAATCTGGCACGATTACAGTTTCATAATCTGTTCTGCTATCTCGGACGTTATATTGTCTTTCCAACTCTTCGGGCGTGTATTTCTTAAATACATCCATAGCTTAGCCTTTTGTTAAACGTTAATTTGAATTGGCATTTGGGTAGAACATTTTGACTGTCGAGGTCGCTGCTGCAATCTGTTTTTCGCCCTGGTACAGTTCACCACTAAGAAAGCTAATAGAGCGCCCCAGTTTACTGATGCGACCAATGCCACGAAGTTTACCTGAATTACCGGTGCTAAAAAAACTGACTTTCAATTCAAGTGTCGCAACCTGTGCATCCACCTTTGGGCAACCAAAAACCGAATAAGCCATTACTGCATCCAACATCCCAGTGATGTAGCCGCCTTGAACAATATCACCCTGTCTCTTATACACATCTCCGAGCCCACGAGACGCTACGCTATCTCGT
>CAJXUC010000043.1 GCA_913061315.1 uncultured Gammaproteobacteria bacterium
CCGAGAAAGCGAAAGCCGAGAAAGCGAAAGCCGAGAAAGCGAAAGCCGAGAAAGCTCAAGCGGAGAAAGCTAAAACTGAGAAAGCGAAAGCGGAGAAAGCGAAAGCGGAGAAAGCGAAAGCTGAGAAAGTTGAAGCCAAGGAAATAGAAATCAATGAAGTGTCAATCAAAGAGTCTGTGAAAGTCGAGAGTCTGGTGCGCCAATCCCAGAAAGAGCCTCATTCAGACTGGTTTAATGCAGAGTTAAAACGTTCGCGTGACTGGTTTGAAACTGTGGAAAGGAGTCGTGCCACTATTCAAATTATGTCTATTAATTTAGATGTCACGACTAGTAGTACCTATTTTAGTTATCTCAAGACGTTACAAAAACGAGGGGTTGACGTTACACAACTACGTGTTTATAGGACGCGTGTTCCAGAAAATTTATTATTCAGTATAGTTTATGGCAGTTATAGCAGTCGACGAATGGCTAGCAGATCAATTATTAATTTGCCTTCCTCGTTAGGGGCCAATCAACCAATTTCAAGATCAATCGGTGGGATCTGGGATGAAATTAGTCAATTTGATTAATTCTGCGGTATTAATCGTCAGCCTAGCTATAAATCAAACCATCGGACAATAATAGTAAGGTTTGTTATGACCTTCTCGATTATGGCTAAAGTGATTTAAAATATAATGTCAAAAAAAAGTAGTCGCTGATTTTTAAGATTCAATTAATTTAATTAGGCCTGCGCGAATGTTTGTCTCTGCTTTCAAGCCCAGCTCGTTATTCATTTTGGTTGGGTTTGCGAGCGAATGCTGAATGTCACCCTCTCGTGGTGCCGCATGAGAGATCTCACAGTGGTTACCCGTAATATCAGACAGCACAGCTATCAAATCTAATAAGGTCGTTTGTTGTCCAGTTGCAATATTGCACGAACCCGTTGCAGCGCTCATTAAAGCTGCGACGTTGGCACGGGCAACATCACCGACATAAATGAAGTCTCTAGTTTGTTGGCCATCACCAAAAATAGTGAGAGGTTCACCTCGTGAAATTCTATCAACGAATAAAGCAATCACACCAGCATAAGGAGACTTTGGGTCTTGCCTGGGGCCGAATACATTAAAAAACCTTTGCCCTAGTGACTTTATTCCATAGACCCTTTGGTACATATCTGCATATGCTTCATTGACTTGCTTTTCTAGTCCATAGGGAGAAAGTTGTTTTTTCTTTGCGTCTTCCGGTAGAGGGATTTCAGATGGCTCTCCATAAATTGCAGCAGAAGAGGCATAGACTAATTTTTCAACCTTATTTTTTTGAGCGGCAACCAATACATTGACGAAACCAATAATATTTTGCATTGCGGAAAACACAGGATTCTCTAACGACGCCACCACAGAAACCTGAGCGGCAAGGTTCAGGCAGTGCGATACATCTCGCATGGCATGATCAACAACATGGCTATCGGTGATGTCACCCTCTATAAACTCCAATAAAGGGTTATTATCAGGCAAATTGTTCCTATTTCCAGACGACAGGTTATCCAGAACGCGGACTGGGATATTCTGGCTTAGCAACAAGTCCGCAGTATGAGAGCCAATGAATCCGGCTCCGCCAGTGATGAGTACTTTGTCCATAAATTGATCACTATATAGAATGATTGACTAACTTAATTTTAACAGACGCACAGGGATTTGCCCTGATGTTTTTAAATCCAATTGAATGGCGTATTTAAGCTTGACAGTGATACCTCGCTTGATTAAAGTACGCGCTCTTTCGAGGGGGCCATAGCTCAGTTGGGAGAGCGCAACACTGGCAGTGTTGAGGTCGGCGGTTCGAACCCGCCTGGCTCCACCAGATTTCTCGTTTAAAGTTGTCTGGTAAAAACAGTGTCCCCATCGTCTAGTCGGCCTAGGACACCGCCCTTTCACGGCGGTAACAGGGGTTCGAATCCCCTTGGGGACGCCACTTATTCTTAGTGAAATCAAAGGCTTACATTAATGTAGGTCTTTTTTTTGGCTGACTTATCAATTTTTTACAAATAAATGAATTTGAAAGGGTCTTTTTGAACGTTAATTAGGTGATATGTTGAGGAGAAACTCTTATCGTTTTTATGACCTAAATACTTATCCAGTTATAAAACCTTTTAGCCATCGTAAACCGTCCATTAAACGACAGCAATAATGAATAATAAAAATTAGTAGAAGACGCCTTCTACTCTGCTTCTATTCTTGCAAGCAGTCTTCAAGCGCATACTGGTCTAAAAATAATACCCCTCCATCAATCTTTTGAATACAATCAGTGATTTTTGCCCTATCAAATATCTAAAGTTTTAATCTAATGGCTATGAAAATTCTCCTGATATTCATCTTTCTCATATATATGCAACCCGCGACTGCTGGTACCGTAACGAACTATAAAGATTAATAGGCTTCAACAGTCCACTCAATAAACTAAATACCAAGCAACATTTGCGTAAATGTTTACACCGTTTGCAATCTAAATCAGATACCACAGGAAAGTGCATTTGACTGTCTATCTTTGCATAGACACCATCAAGAAAAAGCAGGCGGAGGTCTACATTAAAAACGGAGTGCGTTACCAATCCGTTGAATGAGTTTAACTGAAACGAGTTTAGCCGAATGATAGCTTGTGATTTTATGGCACGAACAGTGCTGACCTATCTTCATCCGTCAGGGTGTCAAAGACGATTCGTTACTCATTGGAATTTATTGGTAGCGAATTTTATTGCCGGACTGGTATTGTGTGGGTTTAGTCGTTAGGGCTCAGCTATGTCCGTTAACACAAAAAAGACACACTAAAACACACTAAAACACACTATCGGCATACTATGAGCACAATGGCAGTTTACAATTAACCTTTTTAATCAATGCCTTTTAAAGTTGGAGTTTAAAAATGAAATGCGTTAACCGCCTGTTGGCAACCTTACTGGTTTTTTTCTTGATTACCGCCTGTGGTGGTGGTAGTTCTACTGTGGCTACAACTGAGACTGTGAAGTCTTTCAAGGCGCCAGAAAACACTCAGCCCATACAATAGGTGACAGACAATGAAAAAAATTAATGGTTTTATTTTAGCTGCACTGACCTACCTTGTCATGGCAACTTCTTCAGTTCAGGCGGTATTTGATAAAGACGATACTTCGACAGACTATTTTAAGGTAACGGTAGACAGCTGGTTTGACATAGGCGACACACTCGACCCATTAACTTTTACCGATTTTTTGGTTTGTATTGCGAACGCTGCGGGCGTAGGAAATGACTCCCTCGTTAACGCTAAATATAAAGCCAATGGAGATTCTGCAAAATGTGAGACAGGAGAATCATCATCCACCCCAGAGTTGGTTAGTATGACAATAGCGTCAAGTAAGCTAGATAATGCAGTCGGTACCCCACAAAATGCAGATATCTGGTATAATGGGGGTCCAGGTAATATTGAGGAACCCGAACCCGAACACTTTATTGTTCAATACCAACAGACGGTAGGGGTTAACGTTGCTGATCCAGATAACAGGACAGTAGATGATATTCCTTTTGGTGCCTTTACTATGAGTTGGCAGCATGCAACCGTAGATGCAATGAGAGGGACTTTGAGTTATGTCAATGACTCAGAGACTAATAAAACCACATATAAGTTGTATGTTACTGATGTTTGGGAAGAAACCAGAACAATGTGGATCCATGGTTCTGTATCGAATGACCTATCAGCAGGCGAGGCTCATGTTGGGATTGACGGGGTTAGTCACTCAATCAAGTACACTTCAGTCGATGATAAATTTATTGTTTATAGACAAAAAGGAGTGGACGCTGCAGTCTGTGAAGACGAGTCATTAGGCGTTGATAGATATGTTTATGAGTACAATCTTTATGATGAAGATACCGGTGCATTTAAGTCTTTAAATGGTCCATTTAGTGGTTCTTATGAAAACCCATCGCTCGGAACAAAACGGATACACGCGGGTCCTTGGGGGATTTGGTTTGAAGACCAAGCCGCTGCTGACAGATATTCGGTTACTTCAATTACACATGAAGATGGAACCGTATACACCGGCATAATTTTTGAGCCGCATGATGACGGAAATGATGTTGATGGAAATGATTGTACTGCGTCAGGTTGCATTGCACACGATGGTATTCAAGTAGTCATACCGGGAGCTACTGCTTTTGACCAACCCATTATCTTTCCTTACGCTAAGCAATCAGGGCCTGTTCAGACTCTTATGGCGCTTAACTCCAGCCTCAATTATTTTGGTAAAAATAGTCTCTATGGACTACCTTGGTACTGTCTTGTAGGTAGTACTTGGACGGAAAATGTAGATGGCTCATGTGAAACTGCTACAGATTATCGTCCACAAGGTGAGATAGCCAATTTCACGACTTTAACGGATAGCAACGATGTACTGTATAAAGCCAAAGCTGTAAAGCTAGAGACAAAAATGAAAGTGGATGCTGGAGCGACTGCATGTACCTCCAATAACCTGACTGATTTAGCTTCAGTTAAGACTCTTTATGCGCCCTTGACCGCAGATAATGATGTTACGGCGGTTACCACCACTTGGGCAGATCGTCTGGCTGCAGGTCTAGTTGATGCGCCACTCAAGGTCGAAGTAGGACGTGATGATTGTTTGGATGCCAATGGCCAATCATGTGCTGGACTTAATGGCATTCTAGTCACGGAGTAATGTCTTAATCAATCAAGGCAGTAGGTAAATATATAGTTAACTTATTGGGCTCACTTGATGTGAGCCCTTTTTTTATCAATTAATGCCACAGTAACAAATAAATAACCCCTATCAGTTACGCCGTGCCAATCGACAAACTTCATACCGTTTAGACTCATTAAAATAGGTCGGCTTCAGAGCCGATACCCACGGGTTTAACTTACGTCTCTGATGATACTGCCCGCCGGTTGGGGTTGTGCTCTAACGGGTGCCACAGTCAACTGCATTAAACCCTTTATGACCGTGGGTGAGACGAATACTATTGAAGTTAACGTCAAAGCCGATGCGGATGGCCGATGCCGATGCCAGTGACACACTGAGTAACATCGTTACCGTCAATGCAGCCCAAAAAGACGCCAATGTAGCCAACAATACGGATACCGAGACTACCGTGATTTTTACTACTACTGGTGGTGGCTCCTTCAGTCTGGTGCCCTTATTACTCTTGTTGCCCCGATGGATCAGGCGTCGTTGGTTGGGTTAATTTAACTATAAGTAAGATTTATTCTTTTTTAAGGAGTAGTCATTATTAAACGTCTGATCATATTGGAACTGCAGTTTGCTACTGACTATAAACTGGCCAAGCCAGAAACAGGATAAAACCTTATAGGTGAGTTATTAGCTCTGTTTTGACGTTTATCTTTTTGTGCTTCCAGAATGACTTCTTTGGTATGGGGTTCGCATTTTCCACAACAAGTTCCAACATCTAACTGTTGCTGTATTTTTTCAAAAGTTTCATGCCCTTCCTGAACTGCTGTTTTTATTTGCCGGTCAGTAACGGCATTACAAATGCAAACATACATGATAATGATTCCTATTACATGTGTGAATGATAGTCACTATTTTCTGTAATTGCAAATGATTATCATTGGCTGGTTAAACTCTATAAAAACCTATAAAACCAACAACTTTCTCACCTTTTCATTTGATTAAAACAGCTCTTTATCTTAGTGTTAAACCTAATTATTGATGATTTAAATCTTATTAGGAGTCATGACTTGAAAAGTAAACCGGAAATAAATCAGGCACTCAACTCTGCGCTAAAATGTCAACTGACTGCTATCAATCAATACTTTTTACATGCGCGGATGTGTAAGAACTGGGGGCTAGAGAATCTAAACCAATATGCCTACAAACGATCCATCAATGCCATGAAACAGGCTGATGAAATCATTGAACGTATTTTGTTTTTGGAGGGACTGCCTAATCTGCAAGATCTTGGCAAGTTATATATTGGTGAAGACGTTCCAGAAATCATTAACAATGACATGCGCATGTCAGGCGAAGTAATTTCACAGCTTCGAGAAGCAATCAAAATCTTTGAAGAAGCTCAGGACTACGTGTCTCGTGATGAACTTAAAGAGATCCTTGAGCAAGAAGAGGAAAGTCTGGATTGGCTAGAATCTCAGCAGTGGCTAATTAATAACTCTGGCATTCAAAACTACTTACAATCCATGATGGGGGAAGAATAATGAAAGGCAGTCAGAAAGTTGTTGACGCGTTAAAAAGTCTTTTAGCTGGGGAACTTGCTGCCCGTGATCAGTATTTTATCCATTCAAGAATGTATGAGGATTGGGGGCTGAATAAGTTGTATGAACGCCTTAATCATGAAATGGCAGATGAAACTGGACACGCCGATCAAATGATAAAGCGCATCCTATTTTTAGAGGGAATTCCTGACCTTAACCAGCAAGAGCAGATGCATGTTGGCAGCACGGTTCCAGAGATGCTGCAATGTGATCTAGATTGGGAGTATAAAACAGCCGGCCGACTCAGAACAGCCATTACAGTTTGTGAGGAAGAGAGCGATTACGTTACCCGTGAGATGCTGGCAAAACAATTAGATGACACTGAAAATGATCATGCGCATTGGCTTGAACAACAGCTCGGTCTAATTAATAAGATTGGTTTGCAAAACTATCAGCAATCTCAAATTTAAGATTGGCTAGATATAAAACTGACAGATTAACCACTGCCCTTGTTTTTCCACTTATCGCTCTTAATGTTCTACATCATGTATTAATGTACAGGCTATCTTAATTAAGATGGCTTTCACTCGGTACACGAAAGCATCAAAGCAAGGTGTCTTAAATGCAGAGTTCAATTCCGCTCTTATGAATTTAAAGGTGAAAGGGTGAGCCAAAACTCTATTAGAGCTTATATCTGGTGGGATATTGTGGCTTCTAATGGCGAGAAAGAGGAGCAGAATCAGCGAAATAGAGTTCAAATAAGTTGGACAGCGTCGGTATTAGAGGGTGCCTGGCGAAAGATTACAAAGGCTGTTAAGACTAAATCCTGCTCGATGAAAATTCACGTTGATACGCCGTTATCGACTTTGCCTATACAACAAGTTTTAATAGATTTTTTATTGGACGCCTTGTGACGGCATCATGTGATATTTTTTTGAAGTTTATTAATCTAAAAATTAATTTATATCTAATATTTAATTGTATTATCTACTAAGCTGTATGCAGCACATTTATCGACCGTTTCTGGCTTTTTAAAATTTCAATATGTAATTATTTCCTTTTTAAATCAACTGTTTCCTTATATAATTATGCTTAACATATACTTAACAACTACTGGTGAATTTAAATTTAAAGATTTGGCTAAGCGTCATCATCACGGGTTATTATTATTTCTTGAGTGTCATCAAGTTAATCGCTTAAAGTTGTCTTCTAACGATTAACAGCAGGGTCCAACTTGTTCCAAGGTTTCCTTATTAAATTACTGGTTAATAGCCAAACAAGGTATCTACTTCTTTTGATATTGTTGTCACTATTAGCTTATCAATTATCCATTTTATTTTGGAATCTTTATCCTGTTTCATCAAATGGCTTGTCTGCAGTTCAGAATCAGGTTTTAAATATTAGTCAGTCGACGACTAAAGCACCAAGTCACCTTCAAAAAGCAGCGCTGATTAAACAAACGTTTTTGTTTGGAAAAGCTTCGGTGGTCAATGCCAAGTCGGTTGAAGTAGAGTTAGCGCCTGAGACACAATTAAGATATAAATTGCGGGGTATTTATTTTTCGGAAACTGCCGAAGAATCTAACGCTATTGTGGAAATTACTGTCAATAACAGCCAGTTATATCGTATCGATGATACATTAGCCGCTAATATTGTGGTTGCTGCTATTGAAAGGGAGCATATTTTGATTGATCGGTATGGCAAATTAGAAAGATTAAATTTGGAAAAGCCTGCCATAATTGGAACTCAAAATGGTTCTAATGCCAGAGCTACTAGTACTGTGTCGTCAACGACAGACAGGAATCTATTACGCAACTACAGACAAACCTACGCTAATAATCCTATGGCTTTAGCTCAACGATTTCAATCTATACCCGTTCAACAAAATGGTAAAAATATAGGTTTTAAATTGAAAGGTTTAAGAGGTGAAAAGTTACTCGGCAAGTTGAATTTTCAAGATTCAGATATTTTCACCAAAATAAATGGAATCGGGCTTGATAAGCCTTTTCAAGCTTTAGATGCCCTAAAGTCTTTAACCACTGCCAATAACGTCACCGTTACTATACTCAGAAACGGCCGTGAACAAACTTTAGATTTTAGCCTTTAGGGCTACTTGAACTTAATATGAAAAATAATGCATTTGTAGTTAATCGTACTCTTCAAGCCATTCTGGTTGGTTGGTTGTTGATATTTCAAACAGTTCAAGCGGAAGACGTGACGCTGAATTTCAGTGACGCTGATTTAGTGGCAGTGATTAATAGTGTCTCTCAAATCACAGGAAAAAATTTCATTATTGACCCCCGTGTTAAAGGTAAGATCACTGTCGTGTCAGCAAAACCATTGAATAAGGATGAAGTTTATAATGTTTTTTTATCAATCCTACAGGTGCACGGATTTGCCACGGTACCCACCAAAAATGCAATTAAAATAATTCCAGATGCAACGGCCAAGCAAAACGCAACACCCCTGAGCAATTCAAATAGAGGTCCTGATGATCAATTGATTACTCGAGTATTAAAAGTTGAGCATATAAATTCTGCGCAATTAGTGCCTATTCTTAGGCCGTTGGTCGCTCAGCAGGGTCATCTCGCTGCTTATGCTGCCACCAATATGCTAATTATTTCTGATAGAGCCGCAAACATTCGGCGAATGGAACGAATCGTTTCAGAGATGGATAAAGAGGCTGATTCAGACATTGAAATAATTAAACTAAATCATGCTTTTGCCGCCGAGGTGGTTCGACTATTAGCCAGTCTTAACAGTGCCTCACCTCAGCAAAAAGGAGCCGGTGGCAGTGAAGTCAAATTTACTGCAGATGATAGAACGAATAGCGTGTTACTCAGTGGTGAAAAATCGAACCGGTTAAAATATCGTGCCATTATCTCCGATCTTGACTCTCCTATTAAATCTTCGGGCAATACGCACGTAATCTATTTACGATATGCCGATGCAAAAAACATAGCAACTATTTTAAACAGCGTCGGTAAAGAAGTAATTAAATCCGAGGCTAAGAACGCTGGTAGCGCTGGAACAGTTAATCAATCTGAGACTGTTAGTATTCAGGCTGATGAAACGTCAAATGCACTGGTCATTACTGCGCCTGCCTCAGTATTTCCCTCATTGCGTTCGGTCATACAGCAGCTCGATATTCGCCGTGCACAAGTTCATATTGAAGCAATTATTGCTGAAGTGTCTCTTGATACAGCAAATGAACTAGGAGTCCAGTGGCTAATTGATGGCAGTAATAAAGGCAATCCTGCACTTTCCAGCCAGTTGCCTGGCACTGGACCAAGCATAGCGGCTACCGCAGTGGGGGTTGGTGCCGGTGTTCCAGCAGCTATTCCTGACGGACTTTCTTTAGCTTTAGGGAGTGTGAAGGAGAGCAATAGCCTTAACTTTATTACGTTAATACGAGCCTTGAATACGGATACAGAAACTAACTTGTTGTCTACTCCATCGATTGTAACCTTAGACAATCAAGAGGCGACGATCATAGTCGGGCAAAACGTACCTTTTGTTACGGGTTCATCAACCAGCTCAAGTACCGATGGTACGAGTAATCCATTTCAAACAATTGAGCGACAAGACGTAGGTACTACTCTTAAGGTCAAGCCGCAAATTAACGAAGGCAATACAATCACACTAGATATAGATCAAGAAGTCTCAACCGTTAGTCAGGCTGCTACTAGTGCAGTTGATTTGGTTACCAATAAACGGGCGATTAAAACTGCGGTTCAGCTTGAAGATGGGCAGTTATTAGTTCTGGGTGGTTTAATTGACGACACGGTTATTAAAGTTCAGCAAAAAGTCCCTTTTTTAGGTGATATACCCTTTATTGGGGCTTTGTTTCGTTCGAACAGTACTCGTAGAATAAAGCAAAACTTACTTGTGTTTATTCGCGCTACGATTATTCGTGATCCAGAGTTGGCTCGTGACTTAAGTCAGAAAAAATATAACTTCATGCGAGATATTCAATTACTGAATATTCCTCAAGATGAGGATTTGACTTCTAAGCCCATACTTCAGGTTTACCAGTAAACCGTTTGTAATGTATTTATCGTATTGAATCTGATCATGCCCTCCTTAAACGAATTACCCTATTCTTTTTGCAAGCGTTTTGGCATCGTGTCTGATCATTCTGAGACGGATGGGCTTATTAAGCTGATAACTCGGAATAACACGTCACTTGATTCCATTATTGAGGCGCAACGCATTCTAGGGGTGGTTGGGCATGTTACCGCCGAAAGTGATCAAGAGTTCAATCGTCGTTTAAGTCTTCACTTTGAAAATAACCGTGAAACGTCACTCACTGAAGCAGAAAAAATTGGGGGTGATTTAAATCTTGATGATGTTGCCCGCGAACTATCTGAACCGGAAGATTTACTCGAAAGTGATGACGATGCGCCCATTATTCGGCTTATCAATGCGCTTATTACCGAAGCGATCAAAGAGAACGCCTCTGATATTCACGTTGAACCATTTGAATCAAGATTGTCTATTCGATTTAGAGTCGATGGTGTATTGCGTGAAGTACTCGAACCGCCTCGTCAAATTTCAAGCTTGCTTTGCTCTAGAATTAAGGTCATGGCGCAACTTGATATTGCAGAAAAACGTTTACCACAAGATGGTCGTATAGCGCTCAAGGTTGCTAATAGACCGGTTGATATTCGAGTTTCAACCTTGCCTTCTGGTCATGGCGAACGGGTCGTCATGCGGATTCTTGACAAACAGGCTGGTCGACTCGACTTACAGCACCTTGGGATGGATGACGGTGTGCGCAAGCGCCTTTCACTCATGATTGAAAAGCCCCATGGGATTATTTTGGTTACAGGGCCCACAGGGTCAGGTAAGACAACTACGCTTTATTCAATATTATCAGCCCTCAATGATTCGACTCGAAACATTTTGACGGTTGAAGACCCAGTAGAATACGATTTAGATGGTATTGGCCAAACCCCTGTTAATAGTAAAGTTGATATGACTTTTGCGAAAGGGCTGAGGGCCATATTGAGGCAAGACCCAGACGTAGTGATGGTTGGAGAAATTCGAGACAGTGAAACGGCCCAAATAGCGGTACAAGCAAGCCTAACAGGTCATCTTGTTTTATCGACCTTGCACACCAACTCTGCGGTTGGAGCCATAACTCGTCTTCAGGATATGGGCGTAGAACCTTTTTTACTTTCATCAACTTTATTGGGTGTTGTTTCACAACGACTGGTGCGCAATCTTTGCGAGCACTGTAAGTCAGAAATGAGACTGGGTGAAGATGAGAGGAGCCAGTATGGTTTTGAACCTCAAGATGTTGTTTTTCAAGCAGAAGGATGCCCTAAATGCCTTCAAACAGGTTACAAGGGACGATCTGGCATTTATGAAGTGATTGACGTTGACGATGTATTGGCTGGGAAAATACACGATGGTAAGAGTCAGTCTGAAATTGAACGTTATAGTCGGACGCAAAGCCATAGCCTTCGGGATGATGGTATTCGCCGAGTGATTGAAGGCAGTACAACGCTCGATGAAGTGTTTCGGGTGACGCGTGACAATCTTCAATAAAGTGGCTTTTTTTCGTGCCTTAATGAGCTCTTATTTAGTGAACACCTAACATGAGCGCATACGAATATCAGGCAGTCGATGAGAAAGGTAACAATAAAAAAGGCTTAATAGAAGCTGATACCGCTAGACAAGCTCGATCGCAATTGCGAGGTATGGGTTTAATGCCCGTCGACATTAATGAGGTATCTAATGCGACGACTGAAGGCAAAACTCGCCTTAAAAAAGACAAACTTAATGTCGCCACTGTTGCACTTATGACCCGTCAGCTGGCAACACTGATTGGTGCCGGGCAACCCATTGAGTCAGCTTATAACTCAGTATCACAACAAACAACCAAAGATGTTGGCAAGCGTGTTCTTTTATCAGTCCGGACGAAAGTGCTCGAAGGCTACCCATTATCTGAGGCGCTACGTGATTATCCGCGTATTTTTGATTCGATGTACTGTGCATCTGTTCATGCAGGCGAGCAATCTGGATTGCTCGATATCGTTATGGAGCGTCTAGCCGACTACATGGAAGCCCGCCAAGATTTGCAACGTAAAACGGGTTTGGCTCTTATTTATCCCATATTATTAAGCGTTGTAGCCTTTGCGTTGGTGACTGGTTTACTTACTTTTGTTGTTCCGCAAATTGTTCAGGTGTTCGAGGGTTTTGATCAAGAGTTACCGATCTTAACGCAATGGCTGATCCAGTTATCTGAGTTTTTCAAGCAATATGGTGTCTACCTTATCGGTGGTGTTATATTGGCCTCTATCGTTTTGAGTCAGCTTATGAAACTACCTTGGATGCGCTTATTGCGCGATCAATTTTTGCTAAAAGTACCCATGGTTCGTTTTCTGGTAAGGCTCGCTAATACTGCGCGTTACACTCGCACTATGAGTATTTTGGTGTCTAGTGGCGTTACCGCATTGGATTCGATGCGAATCTCTACTGAAGTGATCTCTAATCAACCGATGAAAAATGCAGTTATCAAAGCGGCAGATAAGGTGAGGGAAGGTGAACATATCTCAGTTGCACTGACCCAAACGACTTACTTTAGCCCCCTAGTACTTCAGTTGATCGCAAATGGTGAGTCCAGTGGTAAATTAGGTGATATGCTGGAAAGGTCTGCTAAGGCGGAAGAAACTGAATTTGCAAGCATTACTGCGTTGTTCGTCGGACTCTTCGAGCCAGCAATGATTTTATTTATGGGCATGGTGGTTATGATCATTGTATTAGCGATCTTGTTACCCATATTCGATATGAATGACCTTGTCCAATAAAATGCGGTCTAATCATGCACCCAATAATGCCGGCATCAATCAGAATTTTGGTGTTTTAACCGATTGGTGGTATGTAATCGGCAGCTTGTTAATTATGGTTTTGTTGCAAGTGGTCGATAGCCAGGTCTTCAGGTTTGAACATGACTGGATCGAGCAAGCAGAGTTTTGGCGGGTTTTAACAGGACACTGGATTCATTTTAATTGGCAACATTTATTATTAAATGGCCTAGGATTGGTGCTATGTGTTGGAATTACACGGCCCAATTGGTCGATAAGCCGATGGATTGTTTATAATTTATTGTTGGCGAGTGGCATATCAATATTGTTCACGTGGTTTAACCCTGAGTTAGGTTGGTATGTTGGCTACTCAGGTGTTTTATTTGGTCTGTTTTTGTTGTCTGCTTTTGAATTATTTAAAACGGAACGCATCATGGCACTATTGCTGGGCCTAGGCGTCTGTAGCAAGGTTGCGTTGGAACAAATGAGCCCGATGACGCTGACTACCAGTGATATTATTGGTGTACCAGTCATTATAGATGCCCATCTTTATGGGTTATTGCTAGCGGCTGCAATTGCCTTGGTATTGGCTTTAGGCAAGCAGATTTTTACAATAGTTAAAAAAATATAGTTAGATAATAGTACCCAATTAGCTAAACGTTACGATAACGTCAATTAAGTGGTTAAGCGCTCTTAAATGAGTATGGAAATCAAATCAGTATGAATATATCTAAACAACAAAGTGGTTTTACACTGCTCGAAATAATTGTAGTGGTCACGATAATTGCGGTACTAGCCGCTTATATTGCGCCAAAGGTTTCTGGACGTGCCGATGATGCGCGAGTAGCCAAAGCAAAAAGTGACATTCGTGTGCTGGAGTCATCATTGGAATTGTATAAACTCGACAATTTTGTCTACCCCACAACTGATCAGGGTCTTAAGTCTTTAGCGGCAAAACCATCTGGTTCTGAGTTACCCCATTGGCGTAAAGGTGGCTATATTAAAAAGCTCAGTAATGATCCTTGGGGCAACGCCTACATATATCTGCAGCCAGGAACACATGCAGAATTCGATATCATGTCTTTGGGCGCTGATTCGACTGAGGGTGGAGCAGACTCTGCTGCTGATATCGGAAACTGGAACCTTGACTCTTAATCGATCTTTCTCTAGGCATCACGGTGGCTTTACGTTATGGGAAATGCTGATAGTAGTCATTATTATTACGGTATCAACCAGTGTAATTTTACTCTCAACCAGTCTGGGCCGAGATTCTAACGATTTAAAGGTGTTGGGTTCAGATATGAGTAAGCTAGTACAATTACTCTATCAGGAAGCCATTTTTGAAAATCGGAATTTTGCAATCTCTCTCAATCATAATGGCTATCAAGTACTTGAATATAATGGTCAATCTTGGGACGCGTCAGCCCCATCGTTATTTCGAAAAATCAAACTGAATGAGTCTCAAGGTTCGACACTAGTTGTCGAAAATTTAGTGGTTAAATCGGTAGATAAAGAAGAATTGATACCCCATATTTTAATTCTTGCCAGTGGTGAAATGACCCCTTTTGAATGGACGATCAACGACAAAGCGACAAAAAGTGCAATAATCCTTATGGGCGATCTGCTTGGAACAGTCCAAATGGAAGGCCCTACACCCCAACTCTAATGATGCAAACTTAGCAGTGCAGCCTTTACAATGAAGAAATTAAAAGCATTTACACTGCTCGAAGTGATGGTGGCACTAGTGGTTATCTCAGTCACTATGGGAGCCATTATTAGCAGTGCAGGAAGCTCTGCAGCCGTCGCATCGCGGTTGAAAGAAAAGACCGTGGCGAATTGGGTTGCCCAAAATCAAATCGCTTTGTATCGAGCGAAAAATATTTGGACGACGAGTACTTCGAGTCAAAATGGCAAGGTCGAGATGTTGGACATAGCGTGGTACTGGCGAATGAAAGTTAATGAAACAGATGACCCGTTACTGCACAAAATAGACGTCGATGTTTATCTGGTTGAGGGCGATGTTATTACGAGTGCTACCGGTTTTGTAGCCAAACTGTGAACTATATTAAAAGACAAAAAAGACTTCAATATCATGGGTTTACCCTGATAGAAATGGTAATTGCGGTGGCGATATTTGCCGTGATGATGGTCATTGCATTTCCCGGCTTAACGCACATTGCCAAAGTAGGTGACCAGGTGGGTCAATCGAATCGACGGTTATCAGAGTTGCAGTTTGCATTAACCTATCTTAACCGCGATTGGATGCAGGTATCGTCAAGAAAAATACTCGATCAATACGGTGACGAAAAGTCTCATATCATAATCCAAGATAACAGCATAAGCTTTACTCATAGTGGCTGGAGTAATCTGTTACAACAAAAGCGAAGTGAATTGCAACGTGTACAGTACCTAATAAAGGAAAATCAGTTAATTAGGCAGTATTGGACTTCGCTGGATCAACTGATAGCCGAGGAACCCTTGGCCACTGTTTTGATTGATGATGTTGAATCCTTTAGCATTTATCTAATTGATAACGCCGAAAAGGCCATTGAACGATGGCCACTGAGCGATCAAGATGGACAGCGAGTCGATAAGCCGATTGCTTTAAGAGTCGATATCGATGTGAAAAATTTTGGGCAGGTACATCGCATAATGGAGGTGCCTGGCGGTGTCCTATAGCCGTATACTCCCGCCCAGATTATCCTCGTCATCTCAAAAGGGTATCGTGCTGCTGGCCGCTATTTTGGTGGTAATGGTTGCTTCCGCTATTATCGTTTCGATAACCCATGCTGAAGCATTCTCGATTCGTAAAACGAGTCGAATACAAGTGTTAGAAAGGGCAAATTCTTATGCTTTTGGTTTAGAGGACTGGGCGAGAGTTCTACTGATCAGAGATAGTAAAGAATCTGACACAGATCATTTAGCCGAAAACTGGGCAATTGGTATTCCTGGGTTACCCATTGAAGGTGGTTTTTTAAGTGGTTTTCTAGAAGATGAGCAGGCAAAATTTAATATCAATAATCTCCTGAGATCAGAAGAATCAGTCAAACGTTTTCAACGTCTGTGCGATAATCTGGAAGTTGAAACAACTTTTATTGATCCTTTGCTCGACTGGATGGATGAAGACTTTGATATCCGTTACCCTGATGGGGCCGAAGATCAATATGAAACGTATAGAGTCGCTAATCGTCCGCTGTCAGATATAAGTGAACTAATGTTAATTAAAAATATGACTGCAGACATGTATCAAAAGCTACTGCCCCACATCACCACTTTACCAGCGCCAACGAATATTAATGTGAATACATTGACTGACCAAGTATTTTTATCTTTGGGTGAAGGCCTCAATTTAGACCAGTATCTTGAAGAACGTGAAAAAGAAGACTTCAAAGATATTCCTTCTTTTATCGAGCGCCTGCAGTTGACTATTCCCCCCACTGATTTATCTGTATCGACGGAATATTTTTATGCTCACGGCACGGTAGTGCAGGGTGATCAGTCTGTTAATTTTAACACGCTCATTCATCGTGATAGCAATGATAAAACGATGATACTCAACCGTACATTAGGGCGTTTGTAATGTCTGATTTAATTATACGCTTTCACGACGAGGCTCTGGATGCCTTTGACTGGTTGGTAGTCCAAGATGATGAAGTCTCGCGGTCACTTCAATGGCGTTCTGGGTCGGAATCTGACCTAGGTGACTTGATATCAAGTCAAGATACTGAAGTTGTATTGGCTATTCCTCAACAGTGTGTCCTGATGACGCATTTTGAGGTTCCTGCAAAAGCATCACGTCAAATTTTATCATCGATTGAATTCCAAATTGAAGACCAGCTGGGGGACGATATCGATCGTCAGCACTTTGCTACGGCTAATATAGTGAACAATTCAGTTCCGATTGTTGTCATTAAAAAATCAATTATGCAACGTTGTCAGGCGTTGCAGAAAAAATTTAACATGACAATATCAACCATAATACCTGAGCTTTTTCTCTGCCCGTGGTCGGGTCATCAAGGTGAATTATCCGTCCTAGAAAGTGAGTGTGGCTTGATACTTCGTTTCGGTCATTATCAGGGTTTTAAGTGTCAATCGTCCTTGTTGAAATCAATGATGGATCAACTCAACCGACAGTACCCGATTGAACAAGTGAATTATTTTTATACTGAAAACGACGTTTACGAGGCGATCAAAGTTGAAGGTTATGAAAGCCAAAAGGCTAATCCAACCGTTGAACACCTCAACGATCCTAAAACAATTAACTTTGATTTGAGGCAACGTGAATTCAAACGGTCTTCGGTATGGGGCGCACTCCTGAAACCGTGGAAGTGGGTAGCGACGCTGTTCTTCGCATTTCTGATGGTCTTTACTTACAATAAATTAGCGCACTTAAATGACTTGGAAGGCCAACTTAATGATATTAGGCTGAGTCAATACGCAGTAGTAAAAGCTTATTTACCTTTGGGTACCGCTAAAAGTGACAACCTTAAAAAGAAACTAATCGCGCGTATCAAACAGAGTAAAGCGAATGTCGGCGATAATGGTTTCCTGTCCCAACTGGTTATTTTTACTAAAGCCAAACAGAGATACAGTTCGGTGATGATTACTAAAATCAACTTTCAGAAGTCACGTTTAAGTATTGATATTAATAGTACCAAACTCAGTGATGTTGAAGCGCTGGTAAAAACCTTAGAATCATCAGCCTTAACCGTAAAATTAGAAAACCTAACTATCAAGCCAGAGTTTAGTTCTGGTCGTCTCTTATTAGGAAATTAATCAAATGCTTAGTTATCTATCGAAGTTTAGTATGAGAGAAAAGCTAATTGTCATTTTGGCGGTTGTTATTGTCGGCACCCTATCTATTTATGACCTAGTTATAGAGCCATATCATCAAGACTTAGTCCGCGTAACAGAAGAAATAGACCAAGCAAAAAGTGATTTATTATGGATGCAAAGCGAGGTTCAAAGTTTGCCCGTCAATACTGCCACACAAAAGAAAGTTAGTTTTAATGGCTCTCTTGCAAATCTAATTAATCAAGCGGTTGCCAACCAAAAGCTAAAAACTTATTTGACTCAAATGACGCCAATAGGCGAGAGTGAAATTAGGATTCGTTATTCGTCTATCGACTTTAATCAATTGATTGCATTTATTTCCACTCTTAAAGAGCGTGGCTTGATTATTAAAGACCTGCGTATTAACAGTACCAGTGATATTGCAACAGTGGATTCTACTGTTGTATTCAAAAAGCCAGCGTAAGTCGATGATGAAACCCATTTGGAAACCAGCGCTATTTTTTGTTTTTTGCTTGGCTATTTTTCTAATCATTAATCTGCCCGTTGGCTTAATTCTTAATCAGTTGGCGCTGCCTAAAAACTTTAAACTTAATGGTGTAAAAGGGCAGATAACGTCAGGCCGTATTGCGACTGTCGAAGCCTATAATTTTCCTATTCGTGATATTAATTATCAGGCTGACCTATCGTGCTTGCTATCGCTGCATGTTTGTTACCAGATCAATTACCAAAACGGTAGAGCCCATGTATCTTTTAATCCTCTGACCAACATCACGCAGATTAAACAGTTTGACGTCAAGTATTCCTTCGCAGAACTTTTTCCTCTGATGGGACAAATGTTAGTCAAACCAGCGGGCGAGCTTAACCTCAAATTTAATCAGATCAATATTCACCATCATAATGTTAATCAAATTAAAATGGGTCATATTGACGGTCTGGCACTGTGGCGTAACGCGGGTGTAGTGGGAGAGGATATCAACTTAGGTGACTATCAGTTTGAAGTTGCACGTGAAGACAGCAGTTATCGGTTTAAATTAACGGACAGACAAGCTGTACTAGGTATAGATGGTACCGGTCGACTTAAATCAAATGGTGAATACCTACTCGATATTAAAATACAAGCTAACGCTAGTCTGGATGACAACATCAGGAGTATGCTGGCTCTAGTCGCCCAAAAGAAAGGACTCAATCAGTATGTAATTTATCGCCAGGACCAACTACCGCAGCACTTTATCCGTCAGTTGTTATTTTCTGATGCGTTATAATTAAGAGATAATACTGCCGATTAAACAAGACCTTCATTAACGATTTGATAAAAAAACCACTAATCTGACCTTCACGCAATGTTGAAGATTGTTATAAAATTGGCTTTCTGCTATCGTTTCGTCCCAGCCGAGCTTTACAGCTTCATATTCCTCTGACGTATTTTTAACCTATGAGTCGTTTCATTTTTATTACGGGTGGTGTTGTTTCATCACTGGGTAAAGGCATTGCATCTGCATCATTAGCAGCCATTCTTCAGGCACGAGGATTGAGCGTTAATATGCTAAAACTTGACCCATATCTCAATGTTGACCCGGGCACAATGAGTCCATTTCAACATGGTGAGGTATACGTCACGGATGATGGTGCCGAAACCGATTTGGATTTGGGGCACTACGAGCGCTTTGCTGGCATTCGTTGTTCAAAAAAGAGCAACTATACCACGGGTCGAATTTACGAAAATGTTATTGCCCGTGAACGTCGCGGTGACTATTTGGGCGCAACGGTTCAGGTTATACCCCATATAACGGACGAAATTAAAAATTCAATACTGAGTAGTACTAATGGTGCAGACGTCGTGCTGGTAGAAATTGGTGGCACAGTGGGTGATATCGAATCGTTGCCATTTTTAGAAGCGATTCGCCAAATGGGCTTTGAACTGGGGCGAAGCCATACACTTTATATGCACCTCACGCTGATTCCTTACTTGGCTGCTGCGGGTGAAATTAAAACTAAACCGACTCAACATTCAGTTAAAGAGCTTCGATCGATTGGTATTCAGCCTGATATTCTTCTGTGTCGTGCCGATCGTGAAATTCCCCCTGAGGAATGCCGTAAAATTGCTCTGTTTACCAATGTAGCGGAGGATGCCGTAATCTCCTTTAAAGATGTGGATCATATTTACAAAATACCCCGTGAATTACATGAACATCGTCTAGACGAAATCGTATCTAGGCACTTTGGTTTAGATCTTCCTGAAGTCGATTTATCTGATTGGGATCAAGTGGTTGAATCACTTAAATCACCTGAAAAAGAAGTGACTATTGGCTTTGTAGGGAAGTATGTTGACCACACTGATGCTTATAAATCACTCAATGAATCGTTAGACCATGCCGGTATTCACACCAGCACTCGAGTTAAAATAGTGAAAATTGACTCAGACTCCATCGAAACAAAAGGAACGGACTGTCTTGATGAGCTGGATGCGATACTGGTTCCTGGTGGTTTTGGCAGTCGAGGTGTAGAAGGCAAAATCGCAGCTGTGAATTATGCTCGTATTAACCAAGTGCCCTACCTTGGTATTTGCCTCGGTATGCAGGTCGCTGTTATCGAATATGCAAGAAATGTACTTGGGCTTAAAAATGCACACAGCACCGAATTTAATCCCAAAACCCCGGATCCCGTGATAGGACTTATTTCCGAGTGGGTTAATCAAGATGGCTCAGTCGAAATGCGTGATGAAAATACTGATTTAGGTGGCACCATGAGACTTGGTGCCCAAACGTGTAAGCTAGTTCCGGGCACCTTAGCCAGCAAGGCTTATAAAGCTGAAGAGATTGATGAAAGACACCGCCATCGTTATGAATTCAATAACAATTACCTCAGTCAATTACAAAGTGCAGGTTTAGTGATATCAGGTCTATCGGTTGATAACGAACTAGTCGAAATGGTTGAGATATCCGATCACCCTTGGTTTATTGGTTGCCAGTTTCATCCTGAATTCACTTCTCAACCGAGAGAAGGGCACGCATTATTTAATAGTTTTATTACTGCTGCGGCTGAATACAGTAAAAGCAAGCAATAGCCACTCAGCCTAAACTATCGGTTATGTTGCATACGAGGTAGTCAATATTGTCGATTGATTGCAAGTTGTCTCTTCCCATTACAGTCAGGCTCTATTACAGACCCATTCTCTTTAATCACAGATTAGTGTAATAGATTAGACAAAAGGAAAAATTATGACCAGCATTGTTAAAGTTATTGGTCGAGAAATACTCGACTCTCGGGGTAACCCTACTGTTGAAGCTGAAGTAACACTCGCTTCAGGCATAGTGGGTCGGGCAGCGGCACCCTCCGGAGCGTCCACCGGTCAACGAGAAGCGATTGAACTGCGTGATGGCGATAAAAATCGGTACCTAGGTAAGGGTGTTACCAAGGCAGTCGGTTTTATTAATAATGAAATAGCCAACTTGGTTAAGGATCGTGACAGCACGGATCAATCAGGATTAGATCAGGCAATGATCGACCTCGACGGCACCGATAATAAGAGAAAATTAGGCGCCAACTCATTGCTAGCAGTGTCATTGGCCAATGCCCATGCTGCGGCATTGCAGGCCCAGTTACCACTTTATCGTTATTTAGGGGGAGAAGCCGCAAAAACGTTACCTGTGCCGATGATGAATATCATCAATGGTGGTGCACATGCCGATAATAGCGTCGATCTGCAAGAATTCATGGTGTTGCCCGTCGGCGCGAATAGCTTTTCAGAGTCATTGCGATACGGTACAGAAGTATTCCATGCACTCAAATCTGTATTGAGTCAAAAAGGCCTTAATACAGCGGTTGGTGACGAAGGGGGTTTTGCCCCTGACTTGTCCTCTAACGAAGAAGCAATCGAAGTCATTCTTCAGGCAATTGAGCTGGCAGGTTTTAAAGCAGGCGATGACATTTGTTTAGGTTTAGACGTCGCTAGTTCTGAATTTTATCATGACGGCAAGTATGTCTTAGCCTCAGAAAATAAATCATTTGATGCACATGGTTTTACCGAGTACCTGTCTAACTGGGTCGATCAATATCCAATTATAACCATTGAAGACGGCATGGATGAAAGTGACTGGGAGGGTTGGGCCGTTTTGACTGAAAAGCTGGGTGGTAAAATTCAACTCGTTGGTGATGATTTATTTGTGACGAATACACGAATTTTCACACGGGGTATTGAAAATAATATTGCAAATTCAATTTTGATTAAATTTAATCAAATTGGCACATTAACTGAAACATTGAATGCGATATCAATGGCACATAGTGCGGATTATACGGCGGTTATTTCCCATCGTTCAGGTGAAACAGAAGACGTGACTATTGCAGATTTAGCGGTAGCAACCAACGCTGGCCAAATCAAAACGGGTTCACTGTCACGATCTGATCGTGTTGCAAAGTATAATCAGTTACTCCGTATTGAAAGCCAGTTAGGGCAAGATGCTGTCTTCCCCGGCAGATCAGTATTCCGTAATCTGTAAGATGAATCGTATACCTATTAATCGATGAAAATACTGATCAGCGTATTAATAGCGTTATTCATAGGCTTACAGTACAAACTATGGGTGGGCGATGGCAGCCTCTCCGAAGTGGTTCAGTTATCGAAAGAGTTGGATTTACAGAGGGCGAAGCTGAACGAATTAAAACAACGCAATAGTGTATTAGAAGCACAGGTACTCGATTTACAAAATGGTTTGGATGCTTTTGAAGAAAAAGCCCGAAACGACCTTGGCATGATCAAGCAAGGTGAAACCTTCATTCAGCTTATTCCTGGGCCAGGCGCTCTTCCTAACAGGAAAGCTAAATGAGTCAGCTACCTATTTGGGCTATTATTCCTGCTTCTGGCATTGGTCGGCGCATGCAGTCTGATCTGCCTAAGCAATATTTACCCTTCGTAAATAAAACAATCATAGAGCATACTCTCGACCGCTTGCTCTCGCATCCACAGATCGATGGTGCCGTTTTGGTACTCAGTAGGGAAGACAAGTATTGGGCCAATCTTCACTATCAATTACAATCTAAAAAACCATTGATATTAGCGGAGGGTGGAATGATGCGACATCATAGTGTCTTCAATGGTCTAGAAAAGCTGTGTCTTGACGTTAACCGCGATTGCTATGCCTTAGTGCATGATGCCGTGAGGCCCCTGGTATCAATCCATGATTTAAATCGACTAATAGAAGCCGCTAGGCTCCATAGTGGCGGTGCTCTATTAGGTGCACCAATCACTGACACCCTTAAACAGCTCAATATTGATGGAAGCGTTAATCAGACCATTAGCCGAATCGGATTGTGGCGAGCGTTTACGCCACAGGTATTCAAGGCAGACTTGTTGATGGAAGCAATGATATTTGTTATGGAAAATAAACTGGAGGTAACCGACGAAGCCTCAGCCATTGAAGCCATTGGTAAAACCCCAACAGTAGTGCTGGGCAGTTCAGAGAATATCAAGATAACTCTGCCGGAAGACTTGATCCTGGCAAGACAGATTTGGAAGCACCAAATGCATTTAAGTGACTAACAGAGTGCTTGGACGCTTACAGTGTTTGAAATGAAACAGTGGCTGTCTAAACCAGACTTATCAGAAGGAATATAAATAAAACAACAACTGTCATGGGCACAATAAAGCTCATCCAATCATTACTGGTGCCTTTTGGAGACTGTTTAATAGCAGCCTTGGCTCTCGGGAATAGCATAAATAACATGGCCGCTAACATGAGTGCTGAGCCAATTTGAATCCAGTTCATTTCAAGTACCTCGTTTAATACACACTGAAAATAAAAAAGCCCCTGAGACGGGGCTTTAAAAACAATGTAAATAAGTTAACTATTAGTTAAAGCATTAATCATCACTGCTGAATACACCTAAAAGATGTAAAAGTGCTTGGAAAAGATTCAAAATAGACAAGAATAAACCAGCAGTTGCCATGATGTAGTTAGTTTCACCACCATTAATCATTGCAGAAGTTTGATATAAAATCAGTCCGCTCATAATCATTACCACAGCGGCACTAACGGCTAATGATAAAGCTGGAATCTGTACAAAGATATTAAGCAAAGATGCACCAATGACTACGATCAAACCAACCATCAAAAAACCACCCATAAAGCTGAAGTCTTTTCGAGTAGTCAGTGCATAACCAGATAAGCCAAGGAAGATAGCGCCAGTGCCACCCAAAGCTGTCATAACAATACTTGGGTCCATGGCGAGGTAGTGACCAATTAACGGTCCTAATCCAAAACCGAGTAGACCCGTGATACCAAATAAAACGGGAATGCCAGAGGCCGAGTTAGAAGCTTTAGGTAATACAAACCAGAGTAGACCAATGGCGACTAGATTGGCGCCCAGTGCCATACCGAATGATGCGCCCACTGAAACACCAATGAAAGCTGTGACACCAGCAAAAATAAGCGTCATAGATAAAAGGGTATAGGTATTCTTGATTAACTGATTCGTTTGAAGAATCGCCGCTGGTGGGCGAGTAACTGAGGTATTAAGCTGCATTGCTATCTCCGATAATTAACGTAATTTTGACTACTGCATCCATTTTAAGTTCCAATAACTTTGATATCAAGTAATTAATCATGAGGCTATTCAATAATTTATTGATGCCAAAAAGCAACAATTGGGATTTAACTTATAAAGTATATAAGTTATGGCAAAAATACATTTTTCAAGCCTATAATTTAATGCAAATTCCTAATGACACCCAGCGACAAATGTTTATAATACGCCCTGTTGAGAAATGCAGTTCGGATTCTTGACTCGATACCGATTTAGTTGACTAGGTATCAATTTGGAGAGCTGGCAGAGTGGTCGAATGCGGCAGTCTTGAAAACTGTTGAGGAGTGATCCTCCATAGGTTCGAATCCTATGCTCTCCGCCATATATAAGCCTCAAGTATTTGATACTTGAGGCTTTTTTATGTATTAGTCATCATTAATAAACCCCTTGTATCCCTTATGTACCTTCTAAATTACACATTTATTAGTGTTTCAACTCAAACCTGGGTCGGGGTATAATCCTTCAGCATGTAAAAATGTAGATCTCTCCCAAATTTCCAAAAGAGCAATAATTGAAGTTACATTTTAGACTACCAACGGTCGTTCCTGCATTACTAAGCCTCTAAAGCAATAACCTATCCATCCTGCTCTTTTGTACTCAACCCGTACTAATCTCGATCCAGCGTAATAGACCATCCGCACTTTATCGTCGTTTCTTAAACAACTAAAAAAAGCCAACAACCGCTGAACTTTTCTATCATAGATATCGCCATCAGGCGCAAGAATCCTACAATCACCACTCACAAATTTGGCTGTTTTATCAGGGTCAATCTGTCCAAGTCGACTATTTAATAGAGACGCTGATCTAGTCAACCATTCCAACTAATCAGGGTCATGCTTACCCATCAAAACTAGCTTATCAGCATGTTTCAATGCTCTCCTAGCATGAGTGAAGTGATGCTGAGTTTGAGCGTATGACTCAAGCATGTGATAATCCATTGGTACCCGACTTTTTTGTCCATAAAAATCATTCCACGGGTAGGAAACAAAACCTATCTGCTTGTGTTGTGCTGCTTGGAGTTCAATCCACCTAGTTTGACTGTTGACTTCGGATTCATTAGTCGCTGTCTCTTATACACATCTGACGCTGC
>CAJXUC010000044.1 GCA_913061315.1 uncultured Gammaproteobacteria bacterium
CATAAAGTGAAATGAATATATACAAAATTAGACTAAAAGTGCTCTTTAAATGATTTTAAAAAATAAGAGGACATCTAATTCAATAAACGCACACCTATCCTTCTAATCAGTCACAGTGGGAAAACGCTAGTGTAGGGAAGTAATATTGCTTTTAGCAAAACGACTTTTATAAAAAATAAATACAAAATGGAAAACCAATATATTCACAAATGAAATGCTCTATTAATGTGATCTGTATTGTTGAATACACAAGATCTGATTTAATTCTGATAAAGAAAAAATTGATTGCGGGTTAAATTATCAAAAAAATAGATGATAAAAACAGAAAATGTATAAAGTTAAGTAAATAATTGACATTTTCAAGGCGCCGTCCCCTTTCATTATAAGAACATTGCTCTATAATACTCATTTTGTAAATAGCAACAGAAAGTTCTCTTCTAATAGTTAATTAGGCGATAACTAACAGCAGGCGATTAAAGAAATGGCAACTCAAGAATTAGACGGTGCTCAAGCCTTACTTAAATGTTTAGAAAGTGTAGGTATAGAGATTATGTTTGGATATTCAGGTGGCGCGGTGCTCCCAATATTCGATGCACTCGAAACGGTTAAAACTAAAATTAAATTTGTTATGGTTCGGCATGAACAAGGTGCTGTACATATGGCCGATGGTTACGCAAGAGCAACGGGCAAACCCGCCTGTGTGTTAGTAACCAGTGGACCGGGTGCAGGTAACACCATTACTGGCATTATGACGGCTGATATGGACTCGATACCCATGATTGTCATCACTGGTCAACAGGTTACTTGGATGTTGGGTAAAGATGCGTTCCAAGAAGCTGATATATTTGGAATTTCAATGCCCGTGGTAAAGCACAGCTATTTAGTCAAAGCCACTAATGACATCCCACGTATTGTTAAAGAGGCATATCATATTGCTACCACTGGACGTCAAGGCCCTGTGTTGATTGATATTCCTAAAGATTTAAGCCAGGGACCTTTTGATGGCGAACTAGATCAAGAAATGAACTTACCCGGCTACAAACCAGAATTAGCCTATGATTTGAATATAGACGAAATTAAAGCCATTGCTAAAGCTATTAAGACTTCGAAAAAGCCCCTTATTCTTGCAGGTCAGGGTGCGATGCTTGCGAAGGCTGATGCCGAACTTAAATATTTAGCTGAAACGCTTAACTCACCAGTAACCAATACTTTGCTTGGAAAAGGTGTATTCCCCGAAAGCCATGAATTAGCGTTAGGTATGCTGGGGATGCATGGCACCGCTTATGCAAACAAGGCAATAGTGGAAGCTGACTTGATATTGTCAGTTGGATCTCGCTTTGATGATCGTATTATTGGCCAAGCAGATAAATTTGGACGTCATGCAACTATTATACATATTGATATTGATCCTGCAGAGATTGGTAAAATGATCATGCCTCACTATCAATGTGTTGGCGATGCTAAAGCGATTTTGACAGAGCTTAATAAGCACATTGAACGTCTCGACTCAGACGAATGGGTTGAAAAAGTCCAGGGCTTGAAGAAGAAATTCCCACTGTCATATAAAATCCATGGCGGCCTAAAAATGCAGCACGTGCTGGATGAGTTTTATCAGTTAACAGAGGGTAAGGCGATTATGACAACTGATGTTGGCCAGCATCAAATGTGGGCTGCACAGTTTTATAAATGTGATAAATCATTTCAGTGGCTGACGTCTGGTGGTGCCGGCACAATGGGGTTTGGTTTCCCGGCGGCTATTGGCGCACAACTCGGTCGTCCAGATGATTTGGTAGTTGCTGTTGTCGGTGATGGCGGTTTTCAAATGACGTTATTTGAATTGGCTACGGCTGTTATTGAAAAACTACCAATTATCATTCTGGTATTGAATAATCATTACTTGGGTATGGTTCGTCAGTGGCAAGAATTATTTTTTGACGAGCGTGAAAGTGGTGTTGATCTCGCCGGAAATCCTGATTTCGTAAAATTAGCAGAGGCTTATGGTGCAACAGGTTATAATCTAAAGCGTCCAGCGGACGTTCGTAAGGTATTAGAAAAAGCAATTGCACATAGAGGTGGCCCCGTACTGATTAATGCAGAAGTGACGAAACATGAGAATGTTTTTCCAATGATTCCAGCTGGGGCGGCATTAGAGGATATGCTAATCGAACCCCCAAAAGAAAAAATGGCAAAGCCCACAGGGTCGACATAAAATAATAGACTGACTTAAATAACAACGTCTGAACATTAAGCAAAAAAGTAAGTACTGAGATCACAGCCATGACCATAGACAATAAGGAAATAGTAACAACCGACAAATCACCGACAATTGTGCATTCTAGTTCACAGCACACGCTGAGTGTCTATGTTTCTAATACGCCGGGCGTATTGGCTCGTATTGCACAGACCTTTGCCCGAAGGAACTACAATATCGAGTCATTAGTTGTATCACCTGGCATGCATGGACGCTTCTCCCGGATGACTATTGGGCTTTCTGGCGATGAAGGCAATTTGGATCAAATCATCATGCAAGTGAACAAACTGATTGATGTTGTGCGTTGTGTTGATCATAGTTTCGAGACATCAGTTGTTAAAGAATTCGCAATGATCAAAATTTTGTGTGGTATCGACAAACGCAGCGAGGCTTTACAAATCGCAGAACACTTTGGCTGCAAAACGTTGGACTTAACTCAAACTTCGATGATATTCAGTATTGCAGGTAATAGTAAAAAAATTGATGCCCTCGTTGAGATGATTTCTAACTTTAAAGTTGTCGAAATGGTGAGAACCGGGAAGGTAGTAATGGTGCGCGGAGAAGCAAGAACTTAGTTCTAATTTTAAAAGTATTAAATTCTTAAGGCATGCACTATTTAAATTTTGATAAATATTCTGGTGGGTTTTCTAATTTTTTTGAAAGTTTAGTCTTAGAAATAAGCTGAGAAATACGCATAAACTGAAACTTTTTCTGGACTAAGGGAAAGTTTGCCTCTAACACTTTAATCGTATTAGTGTGGGGATGGCCAATGGCCAGCGCAGACCCAGTATCACGGGCTTTTTTCAGCCAGAGTTTAAATTGAAGTCTTATTGACTCTAGGTTGGTATGATTGTTGTCTAAAAAAACATCACGTTTGACAGAATCTAGCCCAGAATTTAATGCTTCAATATAAGCAACGCTTCGAGCTGAAGTACGGCTATCAAGGAAATATAGTTGAGATCGGTAAGCCTTGATACTCTCCATAATAGGTCGCATAAAATGGCTAATTTCGGTCAAATGGCTTCCCATATGATTATTAATACCCTTTATATTGGGGAACTCTGACAGCATAGCGACCGTATTGAGGCTAATTTGATCTTCACTCATAGACTCAGTGAGGGTGTTTGACTCGGCTGCGGCCCAGATGTTTGATGCCTGCAATGGTAAATGAAGAATAATCTCTTTGCTTTTGGTGTTAGCCAAAGCGGCCAGTCTCTGACCGTAGGTTGTACCAGGTATTATGGCGAAGGTATGATCACCCTCTAGATTGAGTGCCGCTTTGCCTTGTGATAAAGAGTAACCTAAGTCATCAATTACAAGCGCCAGCACGGGACGTTGATCGGCGCCATAGATCGGCGCCGAAACTAGTATTGCAAGGAGTGTTAAAAACCGAGTCACAGGTGTTTTTTAATGACCCGAATTAGTTTTGGCCCATTTGACTCAGAATATTCATACCCTTAAGCAGGTTCAAAGCTTCGTAAAGTTGAAAGTCAGTTTCAGATAGGCTTTTGACTTTATCCGTATCGGGTTTGTTTTTTGCGGCATCAGTTTTCTTATCATCATCTGGATTACTTAAGTGACCCGACAGGTCATTTTCAGAATAAGATTTACGTTGCTTATCGTCACTTGCTGGAAGGCGTAATGTTTTTAATTCAATATCGGGCACAATACCTTTGGCTTGAATTGACCGACCATTGGGAGTGAAGTAACGAGCCGTTGTAATCTTAACGGCTGATCCGTTTTGTAGCTCTTGAATCGTTTGCACTGAACCTTTTCCAAATGACTTAGTACCCATAATAATGGCACGTTTGTGATCTTGCATCGCACCCGCAACAATTTCAGATGCCGATGCTGAACCACCATTAATTAAGATAATAAGCGGCGCACCATTTAAACTATCGCCAGGTGTTGCATTATAACGGTGACTTGAATCGGCGATACGGCCTTCGGTGTAAACCACCAAACCGTCGTTAATAAAGGCATTGGAGACGCCAATAGCACCACTGAGAACACCGCCTGGATTATTGCGTAAATCTAAAACCATACCTTTAAGAGGCGTCTCTTTTTGTAGATCAGTAATAGTTTTAAGAAGGTCAGTCGTAGTTCTTGACTGGAAGCTAGCAATGCGTACGTAACCATAACCATCCTCAAGCATCTTACTTTTGACGCTTTTAACCCGAATAATCTCACGAGTAATTGTAAATTCAAGTGGCGCACTCTCACCTTCTCTCACAATCGTTAACAAAATGTCGGTATCAGGTTCTCCGCGCATAATCTTAACCGCATCATTCAACGTCATACCTTTGACGGGTGTCTCATCCAGTTGAATAATTAAGTCACTGGGTTGTAGGCCAGCCCTTGAAGCGGGGGTGCCATCTATCGGTGAAATAACTTTAACAAAGCCATTCTCCATGCTGACTTCAATACCTAAACCACCAAACTGGCCCGTGGTACCAACCTTGAGTTCATTAAATTCGGCAGTGTTCATAAAAGCAGAATGAGGGTCAAGTCCACTCAGCATGCCACGTATGGCGTCTTCAATCAGTTTTTTATCATCAACGCCTTCAACATAGTCAGACTTAACTTTTGAAAAAACATCAGTGAAAGCCTGTAAAGACTCAAAAGGAATATCGAGCGTTCTGACCTGATCATCTTTCAAGGCATAGACGCTATGGCCGATTGCAAGCGATAAACCGAGTAAAATACCGACAAAAATTAGGGTCGATTGTCTTAATTTGTTAAGCATTAAAGTCTCCATGTGGAATACAGTCATTGTAGACTAGATATTCGCTCGAAAGTTGTAAACATTTTAACGTTTTAGGCGTAAAAACCAACCTCAAAATTCAGGATGAAAATTGTTTTCCGTTTTTACACCATTGGGTTGGGTTCTGGGGTTTTCCTTTTTTTCGTATTTCAAAATATAGGCTTGGTTTTTTTTGACCGCCGCTGATTCCAATACTGCCAATAATGTCTCCAGCTTCAACCCATTCACCAGCCGACCTAAACAATGATTCATTATGGCCGTAGAGCGATAGATAGGAATTACCATGATCGATAATAATAATGTTACCTAGTCCCCGTAACCAGTCGGCAAAAGCAATTCTGCCGCTAGAAATTGCTCTCACATGGCGACCAACAGGCGCTTCAATTAAAATACCTTGCCAGCGTAATTCAGAAAATTGTTTCTGACGACCAAATAGTTTTTTAATCTTTCCTTTTACCGGCCAAGCAAGTTGACCACGAAGCTCGGCAAACGGTCTATTGTCAAACTCTGGCTCGGGTGACTCGGTAAGAATGTCCTCAATGGAGTTTATGAGGGACTCTAAAGCTTTTGCGCCAACCTGCAGTTTGCCCAGAGCGCCACCTTGTTGTTGTAATTGTTGATCGAGTGAGACAATAATATCTTTTCTTTTTGAACTGTTATCTTTAAGAAGGTTATTTTGGTTTTCTAGCTTTTGATGGCTGACTTCAAGAGATTTTTTAGTATTGCTGATTTCAGATTCGGTCGCTATTAGACTATCGATATTCTCTTGCACACGTTTAATTAAGTTAACTCGAGCATTTGAAAAATATTGATAGTAAATCAAGTTTCTTTGCAAATCATTCCCATCTTGTTGCGAAAACAGTAACTTAATCTTTTCTTGTTGTCCGAGGGTATAGGCTGAATACACTTGCTGAGCCAGTGATGAATTTTCTTGGCTTAACTGTTGATGGCTTTTTTTCTTTTGAATTTTTAGTTGTTTTAATGCTAACTCTTTACGAATTATTTGCTTATTTGAAGCCGAGATTTTCTGACTAACGCGGCCAATACTGATTTCAATCTTTTTAAGCTGCCTGACATAAGCTGATTTGCTATCTTGTTTTAGTCCAATAGTTTTTTGCAATTGGATAATTTTAGCCTGTAATGCTTTAAGCTCTTGTTCTTTATCAGACTTATCGCTTGCACCAGATGACAAGGCAGCCAAGCATAAAGAGACAGAAAAAAAAGTTGCCAGTAAGCACTGTCTCATGATTAGAACAAGTGGCCTCTAACTGTGCTTTCTTGGTGGTAAGCCCGTGTGCTGGGTTAATATTCGCCCGCGACGTGGTTGGTTGTTATTAGCTGACTTGCTATTACCCTGTTGCCGAGGCGTGCTGTTTTTTCGCCGGGGACTTTTATAGGCGTCCCCATCTTTAGGTTGAAAAGTGGGAATCAATTGATGCTTAGCACTACCAATTAAATCTTCTCGTCCCATTGTTGTCAACGCTTCACGTAACATGGGCCAATTGTCTGGATCGTGATATCTTAAAAATGCCTTGTGTAATCGGCGCTGTTTATCACCCTTAGCGGTCACCACATCTTCACTATCACGTTTAACTCGTTTGAGTGGATTCTTGCCGGTATGATACATGGTAGTAGCCGTTGCCATGGGTGAGGGGTAAAAATTTTGTACTTGGTCTGCCTTAAACCCATTCTTTTTAAGCCAAAGGGCCAAATTCATCATATCTTCTTCTGTGGTGCCAGGATGTGCTGCAATAAAATATGGAATCAGATACTGTTCTTTCCCTGCTTTTTTTGAAAACTTTTCGAACAAAGCTTTAAATCGGTCATAGCTGCCCATGCCGGGTTTCATCATTTTCGATAATGGTCCTTGCTCAGTGTGTTCTGGCGCTATCTTTAAATAACCGCCAACATGGTGGGTAACTAGTTCTTCTACGTATTCGGGTGACTCGACGGCCAGGTCGTAACGTAAGCCAGAGCTGATCAACACTTTTTTAACACCCTTCAATTCACGTGCGCGACGGTATAAGGCAATTAGAGAGGAATGATCAGTATCAAGATTTTCACAAATACCGGGATAAACACAGGAAGGTAGGCGACAGGCTGCCTCAATCGCTCGAGACTTACAGGCAAGCCGATACATATTGGCCGTTGGGCCCCCTAAGTCAGAGACGATACCTGTAAAACCGGGCACTTTATCTCGCATTTGTTCAATTTCATTAATGATCGAGTCTTCAGATCGACTTTGAATGACTCTACCCTCATGCTCTGTAATAGAGCAGAAAGTACAACCGCCAAAACAGCCACGCATAATATTCACAGAGAAGCGGATCATTTCATAAGCAGGAATTCTTGCCTTTTGATACATTGGATGGGGCACACGTGCATAATTAAAGCTGAATACATAATCCATCTCTTCCATCGTGAGTGGAATAGGTGGCGGATTGAACCAAATTTTTTGTCCCCCTTGGTTTTGTACCAATGCTCTAGCATTGCCTGGGTTAGTTTCTAAGTGCAACACACGATTGGCATGAGCGTATAGCACAGGATCACGACTGACATCATCAAAAGATGGTAAACGAATGACGGTCTTTAAGCGTTGCTTAAGCTTGTGCTGTAACTTTTCTAGTTTACCGGTGAAGGTAACTTCAACCTGTTTAGATTTGTCTTTATTAACCCCTTTTTGACTACTGTCGCAGCTGTCTTGGTCAATCATTTCATAGGGGCTTATTCGCTTCTCAACCCGGCCTGGCTTTTCTACATTGGTTGAATCGAGTATTTGCCAGTCTTCTGGAATATCTTTAATAACAAAAGCAGACCCCCGAATATCCGTAATAGCACTAATGTCATCTCCCTTTGCTAAACGATGGGCTACTTCAATGATGGCTCTTTCAGCGTTGCCATAAAGTAAAAGATCGGCCTTGGCATCAGACAGGATTGAGCGGCGCACTTTGTCTTGCCAATAATCGTAATGAGCAATACGTCTTAGTGATGCCTCGATACCACCAATTACAATGGGGACGTCGTTATAAGCTTCTCGGCACCGTTGTGAGTAAACCACCGAGCAACGGTCTGGTCGTTTGCCACCAATATCATCTGGAGAATAAGCATCGTCAGAACGAATTTTTCGATCAGCCGTATAGCGGTTAATCATCGAATCCATATTGCCCGCACTAACGCCAAAGAATAAATTGGGTTTACCAAGTGTCTTAAAAGGATCGGCGCTATGCCAATCAGGTTGATCTATTATGCCAACTCGAAATCCATGTGCTTCTAGTAAACGCCCAACAATCGCCATGCCAAAACTGGGGTGGTCAACATAAGCGTCACCTGTGACAATAATGATATCGCAACTATCCCAGCCAAGCTGGTCCATCTCATCGCGAGACACGGGCAGGAATGGCGCGGTTCCAAAGCATTCAGCCCAATAGAGTGGGTACTGGTTGAGTGGTCTGGCCTTCTGCGAAAGTGAAATTTGTATTGGGTTTTCCATGCGATGTAATTCTACATGAAACTGTATAAATTGGATCAGCTGAATCGGGTTTAACAGACTCAATTTAAGCGGCTTTTCAAAAAAAGGACTGTTTGCAATATTCCGCAGTAAGAATGGTCATTGATTAGCGTTATTTATATTACAAGTTTAAAAGAAATGATTCATGTGAAAAGGCTATTTTAAGTTAGCAGGCAGTTTTCCAATATTGTTTTTAACACGACACGTAAATTCTTTGCCGTGGTCGAGTCATAATGCCAAGGAGGTGTTTCTTGCATGTAGTTGCACTGCGACAACTCCATTTGAATGGCGTGGTAACCCGCGTCTGGGTTACCGTAATGTCGAGTGGTCCATCCTCCTTTGAAGCGACCGTTGGAAACATGGGTATATTGTGGTGCTGATGCACAAGCAGTTTCGACACCCAGCGTGATTTTCTGGCTACAGCTAGCCCCGTCATTAGTGCCAATATTAAAATCAGGGAGTTTGCCGTCAAACAGGCAGGGCACGACAGATCGGATAGAATGGCAATCGAATAGCACGGCGTATCCATGCCGCTGGTGAACTCGTTCAAGTTGATCACGAATCACGTCATGGTAAGGCTGATGATATTGCTGCTGACGATTCGCGATTTCGTCTAATGAGGGTGCTTGGCCTTTCACATACAGTAGTTGGTCGTCAAAAGTGGTTGTAGGACATAAGCCAGTCGTATATTGGCCTGGGTAGAGTGATTGTCCTGAAGGGTCACGGTTAGCGTCAATTACATAACGATGAATGGGCGTGCTAACCACTGTTACTTGTGCAAATAGACCTTTATATAAGCGCGTTATGTGCCAATCCGTATCTGCCATCGCTTGCCCAGTTGGATTAAGGCGAGAAAAAATATCACTGGGTATTTCTATGCCTCCATGTGGTTGAGCTAAAACAAGCGGGCTATCACCCTTAGTTAGTCCAACTTTCATAAGTTATAATTCATAAATGACTTCTCATAAGACAATGCTAACTAGTCGGACAATGTTGGCAGTAAAGTGACGTTAGGTAATGCTGCAATAATTGACTGATTAACAACTAGTTTTTTGGCTGCAGCAATGTCGTCAGCCATGTAACGGTCGTCTTCGAGTCTGGCTACCTGACACCTTATCGCTGCTAGAACGCTCATTAAACATTCGCTGGTTTTAATGGGCGCCCGAAATTCAATACCTTGAACGCCGCATAGCAACTCGATGGCTATAATATTCGCCAAATTTTCATTCATATCATAAAGCCTGCGAGCGCCATGACAAGCCATAGATACATGGTCTTCCTGATTGGCGCTGGTAGGTGTCGAATCGATGGAACAAGGCGCTGCTTTTTGTTTATTTTCCGACATGAGTGCTGCAGAGGTTACCTCTGCAATCATGAAGCCTGAATTTAGGCCGGGTCTTGGCGTTAGAAAAGCGGGCAACCCAAAACTTTGAACAGGATCAACCATGATGGCTATTCGACGTTCGGTAATTGATCCTATTTCGGCTATCGCAAGTGCAATTATATCAGCAGCAAAAGCGACAGGTTCAGCATGGAAATTACCGCCAGACAAAATAGAGCCGTCCTCAATAACAACAATAGGGTTATCAGTGACCGCATTGGCTTCAATTTCAAGAGTGCTCGCCACATGACGTAATAGGTCGAGGCAAGCGCCCATAACCTGAGGTTGACAACGAATACTATAAGGATCCTGAACGCGCTCATCATCGTCTCGATGTGATTCTCGAATAACAGATCCTTCAAGCAAGGAACGTAACGATTGCGCAGCATCAATTTGCCCTCTTAAACCTCGCAAGGCATGGATTTCGGGTCGAAAGGGTGCTGTTGAGTCCATTAAGGCATCGGTTGAGATTGCGCCTGAAATAAGCGCTGTTTGAGCCAGGTTCCAGCTATCAAATAATGCGCCCAAAGCCAAAGCGGTTGAAACCTGAGTGCCATTTATTAAACCCAGCCCCTCTTTTGGCCCCAGTTCAACTGGCGTTAGACCTGCTAATGTCATGGCTTGTGAAGCCAGCATAGTGCTGCCCTGATAATGAACCGAACCTTCACCGATAATTGCTGCAGTCATATGGGCCAAAGGTGCCAAATCCCCCGATGCACCAACCGACCCTTGCCCAGGGATGACTGGTAAGATGTCATTTTGGAGGAAAGCTTCGATTTGTTTGATGATCAACCAACGCACGCCCGAGGCGCCGCGTCCCAACGATAATATTTTCAGTGACATGATGAGTCGGACGAGATTGCCGGGCAATTCAGCGCCAACGCCACAGCAATGTGACAGGATCAAGTTACGCTGCAATTGTGCTGTTTGGTCGGCTGGAATTCGGGTGCTGGCTAGCTTACCAAAACCGGTATTAATACCATACACAGCGACATCACCAGCCGATGCTTGCTTGACTATTAGAGCCGCAGCGTCTACTCGGGATTTACAAGTTTCATCCATTCTTATAGATAAGGGGTGGTTTAAATTTTGCCGATATATTGAACGCAATTCATCTAGTGTTGCTTTGCCAGGCTTTAAAATTAAGGTGTCGTGCATGGTGCTAGTCCTTTAGTAGATCTAGAGTTTGACGGTAGTTGCTAGCAATACTTTGTTCATTCGCATGAACGCCATTTTCGATGACCTTTCGGCCCCCAACATAGACGCTATCAACCATATTTTCGTTACCGGAAAATATCCAGCTATCAAGCAGATCATCTGTACTACGGCCATATAACCTGGGGTGATTGTCGTTAATGGCTAAAAGATCAGCTCGATAACCAATGGCTATACGGCCTATCTTTCGACCACAAGCCATGGCACCCCCAGAGAGTGCGCCGTCGATCAAGTTACGACCTGTGTTCTTGTTTTTCGAAGAAGTTAATACGTTTCTTCCACGCGACACCAAGCGCTGACCATATTCAAGCCAGCGGAGTTCTTCAACGGGATCGATCGAAATATGGCTGTCTGATCCAATAGCCCAATTGCCGTTTGCTTGAAAATATTGCTCTGCATTAAAAAATCCATCGCCCAGATTGGCTTCTGTTGTTGGACATAATCCAGCGACACAGCCACTGACCGCCATTTTTAGAGTTTCATCATCAGTCATGTGTGTTGCGTGAATCAGGCACCACTGTTGGTCAACATCAAAGTGATTAAATAACCACTCAACTGGCCGTTGTTGAGACCAAGCTAGGCAGTCGTCAACCTCTTTGGTTTGTTCTGCAATGTGAATATGAATCGCAGCAAGGTTGTTTTTTCCAATGGAATCAATGACTGACTTGAGTAACGGCTGGTCAATGGCACGTAGTGAATGTGGGGCGATACCAACCGATGTATTAAAGTTGGCTTTAGACGCAGATTGCAATGATTCGACTATGGAGCAAAATCCTTCTGCATTGTTGATGAAACGCTTTTGACCTTCGATAGAGTCAACACTACCGAATCCACCAAATCGATATAAAACTGGCAATGCGGTAAAACCAATACCCACTGATTCTGCCGCATGAAGGCACTGTAGACTCATTTCTGCTGGATTTTGGTAGGCACTACCATCACAGTTGTGGTGGAGATACTGAAACTCACCGACGCAGGTAAAACCAGACTTCAACATTTCTAGATACAGCTGTGAACTGATATGAAACAAATGCTCAGGCTGAATACGGTCAAGATAATGGTACATAATTTTGCGCCAAGTCCAGAAACTATCTTTTGAGCCATCGGCTGCAGCTTGACCTGCACACTCGCCTAGACCCGACATAGCACGTTGATGCGCATGTGAATGGACATTGGGCATGCCCGCTATCAAAACATTGTGACGTTCACCTTGTTGGTAGGTCTCGTTGACTAATATTCGGCTTATATCACCGTTATTATCCACAGTAATTTCTACTGAATCAGCCCAGCCATTGGGTAGGAGTGCTGATTTTGCCCATATGATTTGAGCCATTGATTTTAATTTTCCTATTGTTTGAATGGTTAGTCACACTGAGCTTGTGAAGCCTACTTAAACAAGTTAGCATACATGTATATACAAGTATAGAGCACCTAATAAAAGCACCATGAAAAAGAATCAAACCCTATTTATTAACGCTCGACTGGCCACTATGACTGGTGAAAGTGGTTATGGCGTTGTTGAAGATCATGGTTTATTGGTTGAAGCTGATCGCATTATTTGGATTGGGTTAATGTCTGAAAGGCAGACAAGGGTCGAAACTGAACCTGAGGTTATCGATTGTCAGGGAAAGTTATTAACACCGGGCCTTATCGATTGCCACAGTCATTTAGTCTATGGTGGAGATCGTGCAGATGAGTTTGAACTTCGCTTAGAGGGTGCTAGCTATGAAGAAATTTCCAGGGCTGGCGGTGGTATAAAGTCGACCGTTAAAGCGACTCGTGAAGCGACTCAGCAAAGCTTGCTATACAGCGCTAAAAAGCGCCTTAAACCTCTATTAGAGGAAGGTGTTACAACACTCGAAATTAAATCGGGTTACGGCCTTGATAGCGAGACTGAAATAAAGATGCTTCGTGTAGCCAAGCAGTTAGAAACAGATTGTTCTGTGCGAATAAAAAAAACCTTTCTTGGTGCGCATGCCTTGCCAGAAGAATATACGAATCGAAGTGATGACTACATTGATTTGGTTTGTAATCAAATGCTGCCTGAAGCCCATTCGGCTGGGCTAGTTGATGCAGTCGATGTGTTTATCGAAAAAATTGCTTTTACCATTGATCAAGCACAAAGAGTGTTTGATTGTGCGGATGCGCTGGGTTTACCAGTCAAGGCACATGTCGAGCAACTGTCCGATATGGGTGGCGCAGTAATGGTGGCAAAACGCAAAGCCCTGTCAGTTGATCATATTGAATATCTAACCAAAGACGACGTTACCACATTAGCTGAAAACAATACTGTCGCAGTGCTTTTGCCCGGCGCCTTCTACGTGTTACGGGAGACTAAACTACCGCCAATAGAAGCCCTGCGTGCTAATGGCGTGTCGATGGCCATCGCGACTGACGCCAATCCTGGCAGCTCGCCGGTGCATTCGTTACTGCTGATTATGAATATGGCTTGCACACTATTTCGTCTCACTCCCACCGAAGCGTTAAGAGGAGTAACAATCAATGCTGCGAAAGCACTTGGACTCAACAAAGAATTAGGCTCGTTAAGTGTCGGCAAGCAGGCTGACTTGGTGCTTTGGGATGTCGATAAACCGGCAATGTTAAGTTATCAAATTGGACTCAACCCTTGCGCTGCAATTATGAAAGCAGGGGTTTGGCGCAAACCACTGGAGACATGTAATGACCGTTAGAAAGTCCATTATTAGTCTCAGTATCAGCATGATCAATAGGTCATCACCTGAACCGATTTATCAACAAATTATAAAAAGTATCGAACAGAAAATATCGGATGATGAGTGGCTAGCAGGACAAAAGTTACCATCAGAGAATGACTTAGTGTTAGCGCTTGGCGTTAGTCGGATGACGGTAAATCGAGCCTTGCGAGAAATAACCCAAAAAGGTTTAATTAATCGCGTCCACGGTTTAGGGTCATTTGTCGCTGAGAAGCCTCGTCACGCAAGCTTAATCGAGTTAGAAGATATTGCGCTCGAAGTAACGGGTAATGGCAAACAACATAGCTCAAAAGTTTTGGTTTTAGAGATGCGAATGGCTAATTCCGAGGTAGCTCGAGATATGGATGTTTCAATTAATAAAGAATTGTTTTACTTAAATACAGTGCATTACCAAAATGATACACCGATTCAGCTCGAATCACGTTATGTCAATCCCATGTTAATGCCTGAATTTTTATTTCAAGACTTTAACAGCATAACCTCAACAGCTTATTTGCTCAGTCAGTTTCAGCCTGATGAAATGGAGCATATTGTGAGCGCTGTCATTGCCGACGGTGTGACTCAAAATAGACTTAAAATCGGGCCGTTTGACCCATGTTTGCAGCTCAATCGCCGCACTTGGAAAAACAGGCAGGTAGTAACGCAGGTGACGCTAACTTATCCCGGCAACCGATATAATCTTGGTGCTCGTTATGCCACCAGTGAATACAACACAAGAATACCTAATAAGCGATAACAGGAGAAAAAAGTGTCCCTAGACCCTAGTAATAATCGTATTGATAAATTGCGTAAAATTCGCGCACCACGCGGATCAGAACTGAACTGCAAAAGTTGGCTTAGCGAAGCAGCGTATCGGATGATCCAAAATAATCTTGATGCAGAAGTCGCTGAGAAGCCTGACGAACTTATCGTCTATGGTGGCATAGGTCGTGCGGCCCGAAACTGGGATTGCTACGATAAAATTCTTGACTGCCTAAGAAAACTCGAAGATAACGAAAGCCTGCTCATTCAATCAGGAAAGCCTGTTGGTGTATTCAAAACTCATGCTGACGCGCCGCGCGTACTCATTGCTAACTCTAATTTAGTTCCGGCTTGGGCGAACTGGGAGCATTACAATGAACTCGACCGAAAGGGTTTGATGATGTATGGCCAGATGACAGCAGGGTCGTGGATTTACATTGGAAGCCAGGGCATTGTTCAAGGCACCTATGAAACTTTCGTTGAAGCGGGCCGACAACACTTTGAAGGCAACACGAAAGGAAAATGGATACTGACCTCTGGCCTAGGGGGTATGGGCGGTGCACAACCGTTGGCAGCGACAATGGCGGGTTACTGCATGTTATGTGTCGAGTGTGATGAAACCCGGCTCGATTTCAGATTACGAACTCGTTACCTTGATAAAAAAGCCAATAACCTTGATCAAGCATTAAAAATGATTGATGAAGCTTGTGCCAAGGGTGAAGCCTTGTCAGTCGGGCTGGTGGGTAATGGCGCTGAAGTTTTACCAGAATTACTCAAACGTGGTATTAAACCCGATCTCGTGACTGACCAAACCTCAGCACACGATCCAGTTAATGGTTATCTACCAGTTGGCTGGAGTATGGAGCAATGGGACCAAACTATTATCAGTGACCCTGAATTAGTCGCCAGAGAGGCAAAAAAATCAATGGCCTTGCATGTAAAAGCAATGCTTGAATTTCATCGACAAGGCATACCGACAATTGATTATGGCAACAATATTCGTCAGGAAGCACTTAATTTAGGCGTTACAGATGCATTTGATTTTCCGGGTTTTGTACCGGCTTACATTCGACCTTTATTTTGCAAAGGGGTTGGGCCATTTAGGTGGGTTGCATTATCAGGTGATCCAGAAGATATCTATAAAACAGATGCGAAGGTAAAAGAGCTTATTCCTGATGACGCTCATCTGCATAACTGGCTCGATATGGCGCAAGAAAAAATCAGCTTTCAGGGCTTGCCAGCCCGAATCTGTTGGGTTGGCTTAGGCGATAGAGATCGCTTAGGGTTGGCCTTTAATGAAATGGTGAAGTCAGGTGAATTAAAAGCCCCCGTCGTGATTGGACGTGACCATCTCGATTCTGGCTCAGTCGCTAGTCCCAATCGTGAAACAGAATCAATGCTAGATGGCTCGGATGCCGTGTCTGATTGGCCGCTGCTTAATTTATTGCTCAACACATCAGGCGGTGCAACCTGGGTATCGTTCCATCATGGTGGTGGTGTGGGTATGGGCTACTCTCAACACTCGGGCATGGTGATTTGTTGTGATGGCACCGATGCTGCTGCAGAACGCATTAAACGCGTATTGTGGAATGATCCGGCTAGCGGCGTAATGCGTCATGCTGATGCTGGCTATGAGTCAGCAAAAGATTGTGCGCGCGAGCATGGCTTGAATCTTGCCAGTATCCTAGACGAATAATAGCCAATATGAACTATAGGCCAGAGAAAGAAGCTTGCCCGTTGCCCTACTCTATTTTTCAGAGTGGCACAGAACCAACATCCATTGGTTGGTTGTCGACAGTCTTCAATGACGGAGTAGTCAACCTTGCGGCTTACAGTCAATGGTAAATTTGACTTACCAATGGTCTTGCTTGTTGCCAATCAATTGAGCAATGGATGCAGCAAAGATACGACCATCTAAAGGTCATCGATACAGAGTTAACCCAGTAAAGTGTACTTGTGTTGGTCAATTCCTCACAGTTACATATATGAGCAAGACGTCATTTTAATTGGTCCATAGAACTTTGGTGCAATTAATGTATAAAATTCAACAAACCTGCTAAATCTATTAGTAGTGTCCGTTGTAAACAAACCTTAAGAGATAATTCTTAACGGTTAATAATAAAAGAGGATAGATTTTATGAAGAAAGCAAAAATAATATCAGCCGTGGTGATGAGTGGATTACTTTCTATTGCCACCGGTCACGCTAGCTCAATCAAAATCGGATTTAACGTGCCACTGACGGGTTTTGCTGCTGCCGATGGAAAGTCAGCGCTTAACGGTGCAGAGCTTGCTGTTGAACAAGCAAATGCAGCTGGTGGTATTAATGGCGACTCAATTGTTTTGGTTGTTTATGATGACCAAGCATCCCCCAAAGAAGCCGTGCCGATCGCGCAAAAATTAATTGAAAAAGATGAAGTGGTTGCAGCAATTTCTGGCAGTTATTCCGGTTCAACCCGCGCCGCTGCAGGCATTTTTCAGGAGGCAGGCGTGCCCTACATTGCTGCTTATGCGGTACATCCAGACATTACTCGAGCAGGAAACTACGTTTTTCGTACATCATTTGTAGGTGAAGTACAGGGGCGTGCGGGTGCCAAATTAATGGGTGAAACTCTTGGTGCTAAAAAAGTATCCGTTATTACACTAAAGAATGATTTCGGAAAGTCACTTGCAGCAGGGTTAAAACAAGCGGCTAGTAATTATGGTATTACCATCGTTTCAGAATATGAATATGGAATCAAAGATCGCCAATTTGGCCCAATTGTTTCAAAAGTAAAAAGTGATAAACCTGACGCTATATATGCGACGGGTTACTTTTTCACCGCAGGACCATTGGTCAGCCAATTGCGGGCCGCTGGTATTACAGTTCCGATTATTGGCCAAGAGGGTTATGACTCGCAGAAATTTATTGATATTGCTGGGGCTGCTGCTGAAGGCACTATTATTACGACATCGCTTAATCGAGACTCAGCATCAATCGAAACCAAAAATTTCATTCGTGAGTTTGAAAGTAAGACCGGAAACAAAGCAGATATGGTTGCGGCCTCTGCCCATACTGCTGTAAAAGTTATTGTTGCCGCCATGCGTCAGTCCGGTTCAATGGATAAGGCCGCTCTACGCAATGCAATCTCGGCAACATCGGTGGTGGCAGCTACTGGTACCATCTCATTTAATGCTTTAGGCGAAGTACGCAAAGACGTGCAAGTGCAAATAGTGAAGGATGGAAACTGGCACGAGCATTCGGTTATTAGTGATTCTAAGTTGCTAGCACCACCTAACGAATAGATCACAGCACACCAAAGCAGCGCTCCCAAACGATCGGGAGCGCATTGTAAGAAAACAAACAATAAAAAATATCGAATGCTATATCTCGAACTATTTATTCAGGGTCTGGTGCAAGGCAGCATATACGCACTAATTGCCCTTGGCCTAACGTTAGTCTATGGCTTGTTACGAATTTTACACGTTGCTCATGCTGCATTATTCACCTTGGGTGGCTATATCGGGGTAATTGTAACTAACGCTACGGGTAGCTTTACCTTGGCGATGGTAGTTGCAATGTTAGTGGTCGGTCTTGCAGGGATGTTGATGTACAAACTTGCCTACGAACCTCTTTTATCGCAACCACCGTATGTTTCACTGATCGCATCGATTGCGTTGTTTATTGCCTCTGAAGAAATATTCCGCATTGCTTTTGGTCCATACGGATTATCCTATCAAACTGCCCCTTTGCAGGGTCATATCGAACTGTTTTCAGGCTTCTATTTGAAATATGCCGAAATTTTAGTGATGGGATTGTCAACAATATTAATGATTGCACTAGCATGGCTGTCAATGCAGACACGGACAGGCGTTGCTTGGCGCGCAACAGTGACTGATCCTGATATGGCTCGGGCCTTTGGAGTTAAAATCCAAAATGTGCGCTACTTAAATTTTTTTATTGGTTCATCGTTTGCTGCTGCGGCTGGCGTATTAGTCGCGCTGTTAAACAACCTGGTTGAACCGACTATGGGAAGCGTGGCTTCCTATAAAGCATTGGCAATTATTGTACTGGGTGGGCTAGGCAGTATTCGTGGCACATTAATCGCTTCATTATTACTTGGAGTCCTTGAATCTTTTGGCACAATTTACATTGGCCATTTACTGGATCGTGATGCAATCGCTTTTGCATTTTTAATATTGGTGCTGATGATTCGACCACAAGGTTTGATGGGAGGTAAGTTATGAGTTATGAAATCACCCTGATGACAACCATGGCGATTAGTGTTTTGTTTGCATTGAGTTTAAATTTCATCACTGGTTTTTGTGGTCAAATCAGCCTTGGGCACGCAGCTTTTCTCGGCGCTGGTGCCTATACCTCTGCGATGTTATCAAAAGCCGATGTTCCTTTTTTATTCACCATTCCTGCTGCTGCAATTTGCGCGGCTATGTTGGGTGCTATTATTGGCTTGGCCAGTTTAAGAGTGCGCCATGACTTCCTGGCTATTACCACGATGGGAGTAGGTTTTCTATTTGTTGGTATTATTCGTCAGCAGGATTTCTTTGGTGGTGAGATTGGCATTGCGGGTATTCCTAGCAGTGGCTTTGGCAAAGGTGGGTTCATGTTAATTTGCATAGCCCTCGCCCTGACTTTCGCCGCATTTTCTTTGTATGTCCGTCGTTCATGGATGGGGTTTGTATTTAAGTCGATTGCCGATAATGAAGATGTCACTCGTGTACTTGGAATTGACGTATCACGTTACAAATTAATTGCATTCATCATTGGCACCGGCACCGCCGGAGTTGCAGGTGCACTTTATGCACATCACTTCCGGTTTGTTGGGCCTGATAGTTTTGGATTTGTGGAATCAATCAGTGTGCTGGCAATGGTTATCGTTGGTGGTATTGGCTCGGTGTGGGGTGTCATATTTGCAGCTGCGCTACTGAGTGTTCTACCGATGTTAGTCCAATTTATTGATGACTATAAATTGCTATTTTACAGCGGATTGCTTTTTGCAATGATGCGTTTTTCACCTGATGGTATTGCAGGCTTGTGCACCCGTTTATTTTCTTCAATACCAAGGCGTGTACCTGATAACGGTGGAAATAATCGATGACTGAAATACTACATGTCAGAGATGTGACGGTTCGTTTTGGTGGCGTTTATGCGGTCCAAAACGTTGACCTCCGTATTAATAACGGTGAGTTAATTGGCTTTATTGGTCCTAACGGCGCGGGTAAAACGACTCTAATGCGAGTAATCACTGGCATCGTGCAACCGCAGAGTGGCAGAGTATTTCTTCAGGGTGTCGATATTACCGACAAAGCAACTCATCTGCGTATTCGAGCTGGACTCGCCTTGGCACAACAAATCGTTCAACCATTACGTGCATTGACCTTACTTGATAACGTCGCCATTGCCTGTGGTAGTGACAAAACTCGGCACGCGTTAAAGTCTATGTGGGTCACAGATATTCGAAGTGAGCGCGCGCAAGCCCGTGAATTACTGGCCCGCGTCGGCCTTAGTCATGTTGTCGATGAATTGCCGGGAACAATGCCACTAGGCTACCTCAAGCGACTCGAAGTCGCTCGTGCATTGGCACTCAACCCAAGGCTTTTACTGCTTGATGAACCCCTTGCCGGACTCAGTCAGAAGGAGGCGGCATCACTTGCTGATTTGATTGCTACGCTTAACGCGGACGGCCAAACTATTTTATTAATTGAACACAATTTGCGTGAAGTGATGCGTATCTGCCCGACACTTTATGTTCAGGACAACGGGAAATCATTAGCTTTTGGCAAGACAGATCAAGTCATGTCTGACCCAAATGTGCGCAATGCTTACCTAGGAGTTGGGCATGCTTGAAGTTTCAAAACTGAGTTGTGGTTATGGAGACATTGTTGCTGCACGAGATATCAGCTTTCGCCTATCAAGTGGTGAAGTATTGTCAATTATAGGTGCAAACGGGGCGGGTAAATCATCAACGTTGATGTGCCTCTCTGGCCTAGTAGAACAATACAATGGCAGTATTCAAGTCAACGGCGTCGAGCTGGCTAAACTAAAACCAGAGCAAAGAATACAAAAGGGCATCTCCATTGTGCCCGAAGGCCGTCGAATATTTCCTGATTTGAGCGTACTCGAAAACCTCATTGTTGGTGGTCAAATCGTAGATAAGTCAACACTACATTTAGGCTGTGAGCAAGCCTTTAACTATTTCCCCCGCTTGCGTGATCGACAGCGACAGTTAGCGGGATCACTTTCAGGTGGAGAGCAACAAATGCTAGCCATTGGACGTGCACTGATGAGTCAGCCTAAAGTGTTGCTGGTTGATGAAATGTCGCTAGGGTTGATGCCCAAAGTGGTCGATGAATGCTACGAAGTGTTGAATGACTTGAAGCAAAAAAATGTCGCGATTGTACTGGTTGAGCAAAACACCGAACGTGCGCTTAACGCCGCTGATCAGGTTTTGCTGATTGAAGCGAGTCAGGTCACTTGGCAGGGCAGTGCTGAGGCATTAAAGCAAACCCCAGAGTTATTCAATTCATTACTTGGCCTCCACAAAGGCAATTAATTAAGTAAATAAGGAAGGCGCCTATATTCCTAAATGTCCTAAATATTACTCCCCTTGAGTGTCAAATTACCCCTGAAATAATTTAAAATAATAATAGGGCTATTAGTATTTTTTATTCAAAATGAAGAGAAACGACGGTTATTTTGCGTTTAAAAAATTCTTAATTCATCAATACCATGCAATAAAAAAGTCAGTCTATTTGACTGAAGCACTAGCGTGGTAATGATTACAGCCTTATGTGATGCCCCTAAATGCTATGGCCAATAATTGGATCTAAGTTAAGATTTTTGCAACCCAGTTTGGGTGAGAATTTATTATAAGTAATCCAGCACAGGCTAAATGCTTAAAAAAGTAGGGTCTAAAACATTGAATCAGCCTTAATTTCTTACCCATTCCAAACACTATTATAGCTTATGTGAATAGTAGGAATAACCTCCATTTATTTCAATTATGGAGGATAAGATTCTATGATGACCCGACATAATTACTCTACTTAATTTGAGGCTTGCCATTTTGGAAACAACTGTTTTGTCTGTTAAAACTACCTGTGATTTGTTGAATATTGGCACCGATGATGCTGTTGCAATTATGGCTCCTGGCCGACCGCCTCTTCATTATTCTGCCATGCGGGCGCTATCAAAACGTACCCGACAATCGCTTAAGCAAGCAGGCATTGCCAAAAGTGATCGGGTTGCCATCGTATTACCTAATGGACCTGAAATGGCAACAGCATTTGTTACCATTTCCGGTGCGTCGACTACTGCACCGTTAAACCCTGCTTATCGGCAAGAGGAGTTTGAATTTTATCTCAGTGACTTAAAAGCTAAGGCACTTGTCGTTGAGGCTAATAGTGAGTCACCATCAGTTGCTGCTGCTCAAAAGTTAGATATTCCACTCATTACTTTAGTGACTGATAGTCGCCGGGATGCGGGTGACTTTGACCTTATATTTGATTCTGCAACACTCTTGGTGCCGACAACACATGATGAAGTTAACGAAGAGGATGTTGCCCTTATACTGCATACTTCAGGCACTACTTCGAGACCAAAAATAGTACCGTTGAGCCATGGAAACGTCACTAACTCTGCAGAAAATATTATGAATACCCTGTCTTTGCTGCCAGGTGACCGTTGCATGAATATCATGCCGCTATTTCATATCCATGGACTTATTGCCTCAGTCTTATCATCGTTAAGAGCCGGTGCTAGTATTTATTGCACGCCTGGATTTAACGCATTGAAATTCTTTGGCTGGATGGATGATGCAAAACCAACTTGGTATACCGCCGTACCGACAATGCATCAGGCAATATTAACTCGCGCCTCTCGTAGCCTGAATATTATTAATGCCGCACCACTGCGATTTATTCGTTCGTCATCTTCATCATTACCATCTCGAGTTATGACTGAATTAGAAAAAGCTTTCAACGCACCGGTTGTTGAAGCCTATGGTATGACCGAAGCCTCCCACCAAATGGCGTGTAACCCGTTACCACCCGCGGTAAGAAAAGCAGGGACCGTTGGAACTGCGGCCGGTCCTGAAGTGGGTATTATGAGTTTGAATGGTGAGATACTGGCAAATGGAGAAGTTGGTGAAATTGTAATTCGTGGCGCAAACATTACTAAAGGGTATGAAAATAATCCGAAAGCCAATGCGGAAAATTTCACTAATGGTTGGTTTCGTACAGGTGACCAAGGCGTGCTTGATTCAGAAGGTTACATTTCAATTACTGGCCGATTGAAAGAAATCATCAACCGAGGTGGTGAAAAGATTTCACCGCGAGAAGTTGATGAAATCCTAATGGATCATCCTGCGATTCAACAGTGTGTGACATTTGCCATGCCACACTTCAAGCTCGGAGAAGAAGTAGCTGCTGCGGTGGTTTTAAAGGAAGGTATGACGGCGGATGAAGCAGATATTCGAATGTTTACAGCGCAACATGTAGCTGACTTTAAAGTCCCTCGAAAAATTCTGATTATGGATGAAATCCCCAAAGGCGCGACTGGAAAGTTACAACGTATAGGGCTTGCCGAAAAACTTGGACTCGCTGGATTGTAACGATAATATGAAAATTGCAATTTATGGTGCTGGCGCCATTGGTGGTTATATCGCAGCATTACTCGAACAGTCTGGTGAGGAAGTCTCTGTTATTGCTCGTGGACCCCATCTCGCGGCAATAAAAGCCAATGGGTTGGTGCTGGATATGAATGGTGAGCGTATTGTGACTCATCCAATAGCCACTGATAATCCATCAGATCTAGGCCAGCAAGATTTTGTAATTGTTTCACTTAAGGCCCATTCAGTGCCTAACGTAGTCGATGCCATGCAGCCATTATTGGGTGACAATACAGCGGTAGTGACAGCAGTCAACGGAGTTCCTTGGTGGTATTTCCACAAACTTTCAGGTGAGTGGGAAAATCGTAGAATTGAGAGTGTAGACCCAGGCGGTAAGCAGTGGGATGGCATTGGACCAGAGCGAGCTATTGGTTGTGTTGTTTACCCTGCTTGTGAAATATCTGAACCAGGTGTGGTTCGTCATATTGACGGAAACCGATTTACGCTTGGCGAATCGTCGGGTGAAAAAACAGAGCGTGTAAGGGCATTGTCAAAGGCAATGATCAATGCGGGTTTTAAAGCACCAGTGAGAAACATTCGCGACGAAATATGGGTGAAGCTATGGGGAAATTTATGCTTCAACCCCTTAAGTGCTCTGACCAATGCCACATTAGATATTGTTGCAACGGATGCTGGCACGCGTGCTGTGGCAAGAAATATGATGCTGGAGGCGAAAGCAATTGGAGAAAAATTGGGAGTACGCTTCGCTATTGACGTCGATAAGCGTATTGCTGGCGCGGCTGCTGTTGGAGCGCACACAACGTCAATGCTGCAAGACTTAACTCTGGGTCGTCCAATGGAAATTGATGCGCTAGTGACTGCAGTTCAGGAACTAGGGCGTATTGTCGATGTTAAAACACCCACAATCGACACGGTCTTGCCAATAGTTCAACAGCGTGGCCGCATAGCCGGTTGTTATTAAAATTAACGTTTACTTTAAAAACCTAATGGCGAGACACTGGCTATTTGGGTGTTATAAGACTCATTATTTCAACGCTGAGACATTTAATGGCATTGACCGTCAACATTGGCCAAAAGTTATGGTCATTCAGCTGTGAGTAAGTTGTCTGAAAAAATGACATTTTAAGTTGGAGATGTGATTACTTCTGATCCTTTTTAGGGGCAATGCTGATAAAAAGCAATGCAAATTTGAAGTGATAATTAATGGGGTAGGTGTATTAAAAAGCACCTACATACCTGGCTAAAATAGAGGCTAATATGATTTATATAATTAATGATTCTATGAATATACTTTATATTGGTTTTAATCATAAAGATCTGTAGAGTGTAAGATTGTTAGTTTAGTAAGTACCTAGTGGTGAGCAAAATTAGCTCAAGATATTAAGTTTAATAAATAAAATCCTGGAGGATTTCGAAATGATTAAAAAATTGACATTATTAGCAATGGTAGGCGCTCTGTCGTCTTCCTTTACGTCTATAGCGATAGCCGCTTGGGAGCCAGTCAAACCGGTAGAATTTGTTGTCATGGCCGGTAAAGGT
>CAJXUC010000045.1 GCA_913061315.1 uncultured Gammaproteobacteria bacterium
ACGAGATAGCGTAGCGTCTCGTGGGCTCGGAGATGTGTATAAGAGACAGGATGTACACCATCCAGACGACTGGTACTTCATCCATTATTTCAAGCTAGGTAGCAGCGGTGAAATCAAAAATCGTGTCTTGACTTTGCGATTTAGCGACGATTTACTCATAAAAATTGAAGGCAAAGATACCTTCTGACATTTTTATTCTTTTTAGACCCTTCACCCCCCCTTTTTAGTTTTTAGACCCATTTCTGCTCGCTGACGCCTAATTTCTTTTGGGTCAGCTATGAGTGGTCGATAGATTTCAATTCTATCGCCTTCAGCAAGTTCGTATTGTGGGGCCACCAATTTACCAAAAATGCCTAAATCGCAAGTTTCAACTGCTATTTCAGGAAAGTACTCTAAGATAGTTGATGATTTCACCGCATCCCTTAAGGAGGTGCCAGCCTCTACTTCGCATTCAACAATCTTCTGTCTCTGCGGTGTTGCATAGGCAACTTCAATTATTGTCATAGTCGGTTTAACTCATGCGCACGTAAACAAAAAGATTCGACCATGGAATTCGCGATTTGGGTGAAAATAGGAGATAACAATAGGGCAGTAATACCGTTCGAAAATTCAAAATTCAAAACAAGAGTCACTTTTGAAGCTGTTTCATCAAAAGCAGTAAATTCCCACACGCCATCCAGTGATTGAAATGGTCCATCAATTAGCGTCATTTCAATTTTTTCAGATCGAACCATGCTGTTCGCTGTAGAAAACCAATGGTTAAGTTTACCCTTTTTCATTAAGACCGATGCCTGCATCGAATAGTCAGTTTCTGAAGTTATTTTTGTATCGCCACACCAAGGTAAAAATTCTGGATAGGCTGCAACATCATTGACTATATCGAACATAGTCTGAGCCGAATATGGCATCAAGGCATGCCGATTCACAATTGTCAAAATTAAACCAGACCTAACGAATATAAAGCAACTACGACGATTAACATCGGAGTGACATATCGAATTGAATAATTCCAAAGCTCAAACCAAAACCTTCGCATTGGTCCAAACTCATTAAATGCCAGGCTACGGGGTAAGATCCACCCCACAAACACACACAAAAACAAAGCCACCAATGGTTGAATTAGATGGCTAGAAAAGAAAACCATAACATCGTGAAAGCCGGCATTGTTAACAAGTCGTATGGCGTCATCTGAAAAGTAAAACGCCACTGTAAAGCCGTTACCACTCCAAATGCTATAGGATAAGACGGCACCCAAGCCAAACAGCCAAACCACAATTCCAATATAAACAACTGCTTTAATTCGGCTGATTTCAAACTTACGCTGGATATAACGAACAGGAGCCTCCACCAGGGCTAGTGTAGTGGTAAGTGAAGCTAACGTTAGTAGTAAGAAAAATAATGCGCCAAATAGTTCACCATACTGAAATTGACTAAAGACATAGGGCAAGGCGCGAAAGGCGAACTGATTCTCAATAACTGGCTCCATTCCTGAGTCAAAAACCAATGTATTCAAACTTAAACCAATCATAATTGATAACAACAGATCGATCACAATGATGAGGAAAGCTGAATAACCGATTGAAATATTGCTGGGTAAGTAACTGCCAAAAATCATCATTACGCCGACACCTAAGGCTAAAGTATAAAATGCACGCTGCAAGGCTAACAAGGCGACCTGAGCATCAACAGCTGAAAAGTCAGCATGTAACAAGAATTTGACACTGCGGTTAAATTCAGGTGAGAAATTCGCTAAAACGAAACCACTAATTAAAATCAAAAGAATAATCGGAACAGTAAAACGGAAAACTTGCTCAATTCCTAATTTTAAGGGCTGAGCACTAATTGACATCAATAAAATAACAAACAACGTATGCCACAACATCATCCGTTCAGCATCTCCAACAAACGCTTTAAATAATTGAGCAACGCCCTCAGCCGTCACACCATTGTAAACCCCAAAGAGAGACTTAAAACTATAAGACAAAGACCAACCCGCAATAATACTCAGCATGGCCGTTATAATAAAAGCAGCCAGCATTGAGGCAAAACCTAGGCTTTTCCAATATACAGATGCTTTCTGCTGACTCGCTAAAATTTCAAGACTTCGAGATGGATCTGATTGACCTAATCGACCCAACATTAATTCAGCCATTAATAATGGCATACCTAAACTAAAGAGAAAAAATGTATAAAAAATAAGGAAAGTACCGCCACCATTTTGGCCGACCAGTACGGGTAAAGTGAGGAAATCATTGAGACTTAAAGTAGCACCCGCAGCAACCAGCACAAACGTTGATTGTGATCGCCATTGAAAACTGTGTTCGGGTTGCCTCATCTCTGGTCTACCCATGCTTTGAAAAATAAAATAACATTATCCAGAACTTGCGCCAAACTGTAAACAGGCTCTTTTTTAAATCAACCAGTTATAAGGTGTTATTGATTGGTTTTATCTATACTTTATGGTTGGAAAAAAAGATCCGAAAATAATAGAAGTAATACGGAGTAGAGTAAATAGGCAGTGGGTAGATATTCAATCGGTCTGAGCAATCAATCAAAATTCATTTTTTTTAGAAGCTCTCGAACATCGGCATACCGATTATTCTCACACAGTCCAAAACCAGGCAATTGGCGTACTTTATTTCGTAAGAACAAAGGTACACTCATACCCGTTAAAAACCGACAATAAGTCTCTACTGTCAACGTGCAATCGATTTTACCTAACAACTGTTGTTTCAAACTCTCGACTCCTGCCCTGAGCTCCTGAGTCTTAGGCATAACGGCATGATACGAATATGTCAATTTTGCTATTTGTTTGCGGCACACCGAACAATGACCACAATGTTCCGGCGCTTGATAATCATCAAAGTAACGCGACAAATTACTACTCAGGCAGCGATCAAGCTCAAAAAACCTGATCAATGCATTGATACGCTTAATTTCACTCACTTCCTTGTCAGTAAAGTAAGTATTTAAGTTTTGTACCAATTGAGAATCGACTAGTTTATTTATATCAACCTCATATACCTCCGTAATAAGCTTGGTTTCTAACTCAATGAAATTTTTCTGTTGCAGATATTCCATCGCTTTGACGACGCGATTACGATCCGCTCCGTAGGTTTGATACATGCGGTCAAAATTGAGGCTTCCCCATATTTTTTTCATTTGGGTGTTCGCAAAAATCGCCTCAAGAAAAACTCGCCGCTCGCCTTTAAACTGAAGCAAGATTGTTTGCTTATTTTGTAAAAACTTGTATTTGAAATCGGCAAAATAAGCATATAGAGGACGCAGTATCCCTAAGATCTCAAGTTGTACTAACAGAGTTTTAAGTGGCAATTGACGAATATTGCTGGCCGTTGACAAACGGTTAATTTGCACTTCCCACCGAGCTTGCTGTCCACTGACACTCTGACGAATATCATTAACTACATGCTGAATACCCTGATATTCCGGTGTATCTCCAAAAACAAAATTTTCGACTGTATTCAACCCGTCAAGATTAGCGAGCGTAATACACGTTGCGAGTTCACCGTCGCGTCCAGCTCGGCCAATTTCCTGACTGTAATTTTCAATTGATTTAGGCAAGTCATAATGCACTACAAAACGAATATCCGCTTTATCAATTCCCATACCAAAAGCAATTGTGGCAACAACGACTGGCAGCCGACTTTGCATGAAATCAGTTTGAATAACCTGTCGTTTCTCATTATCAAGACCCGCATGATAAGCCTGAGCATTAATGTTATTTTGAGACAGGAACTGAGCAACCAACTCAGCCGTTTGCTGCAAAGTAACGTACACAATACCAGAGCCACTTTGCTGTTGAACGAGCTGCAAAAGCAGAGCCTGTTTATCTGGCTCCGCCACCGGTATAACACTTAGATCTAAATTGGCCCGATAAAAGCCAGTTTGGACAATATGTTCATTCGCAATCGAAAATCGTTGCGCCATATCAAGTTTGACTTTTTCCGTTGCTGTAGCCGTCAGTAGTAGTACCAACGGGATTTTGAGTTCTTGCCTATACTGTGGCAGCTTTAGGTAGTCTGGACGAAAGTTATGGCCCCATTCCGAAATACAATGTGCCTCATCCACCACTAACATAGACATTGGCACCTCTTGAATAAACTGCCGAAAACGTTCGTTTTTAAAACGCTCTACCGATACCATTAGTATTTTAATTGTCCCATCACGCACGCCCTGCATCGTTTGCTTGCTTTGCTCAGGCGTAAGGGTGGAATCAATACTGCCAGCACTAATTCCCTTGGCTTGTAAGAATTCAAGCTGATCTTTCATTAAGGCTAACAAGGGCGATACCACTAGGGTTAAGTATGGTAAATGAAGCGCACTAAACTGATAGCAAAGTGACTTACCAGAACCCGTGGGGAAAATAGCCAAAGAAGAAAATCCGCCAAGGAGCTGCCGAACCGATTGTTCTTGCCCTGAACGAAATTGAGTAAATCCAAAAATATCAAACAATGATTGCTGAATATCGGGCGGTTTTTGAGTTAAATCAATAGATGAGCTCTTCATAAGGTAACACTTATCCCGCCTTTAACATCAAGTTTGAAATATCCTGAACTATATTGGTTTTTCAAGCTCATAATGGTTTTAAGAACTAAAATATGAATGGTTTTTTCCCATTGACTATAAGTTTCCCTCTAACATCTTTAATGACCTGTTGAAGGGCATTGAGGGTTTAAATTGTTCCCTGACTCTCAAGGCTAAAATGACTATACCCAGTTCCCGATTTTTTTAATATAAAATCTCAAGTCGTATTTCACAAAAATGCCTCATGCAGGGAATTTAGCACTGCCCAGACCAGGTCATTAAGCGTTACAATCAAGAATTAAATAATCTATTAAAATCCTCTTTAAATCAGTAACCACCTAAAAAGATAGCTAATGAATTTATCCACAGCAGCATCGCAAACTAATCAAGCTCATCCGACGTTTGAATTGATCCGTAGTCAAGTCATTGAGTCACTTAACGTCACTGTTGAAGAATATCATCACCGAAAAACAGGTGCCGTACACTTTCATATGGCCGCCAAAAATGAAGAAAATGTATTTTTAGTTGCGCTGCGAACTGTTCCAATGGACTCTTCTGGCGTTGCCCATATTTTAGAGCACACCGCACTGTGCGGCAGTGAACGCTATCCTGTTCGTGATCCCTTTTTTATGATGATTCGACGTTCACTCAATACCTTCATGAATGCCTTTACTAGCTCAGACTGGACTGCCTATCCGTTTGCCAGTCAAAATCGGAAAGACTTTAATAATCTTATGAATGTTTATTTAGACGCCGTTTTTTTCTCTCGCCTCGACGAGTTAGATTTTTGTCAAGAAGGCCACAGGATCGAGTTTTCAGACAGTAACAACCTTAATAGTGACCTTGTTTACAAAGGGATTGTTTATAACGAAATGAAAGGCGCTATGAGTTCGGTCACAAGTACACTTTGGCAAGCGCTGTGCGAACACCTTTACCCGACCAACACTTACCACTACAACAGCGGCGGTGAACCAGAAAAAATTCCTGATCTTAGCTATCAACAACTCAAGGATTTTTATAAGCGTCACTACCACCCCAGTAACGCCATTTTTATGACCTATGGTGATATCAGCGCTGAACAGCATCAGTCCAACTTTGAATCCTTAGCGCTATCACGCTTTGAAAAACTTGATATTAATATAGAGGTACCTGAGGAGGTGCGTTATCTGGCTCCAATAAATGTCAAGGAAAGTTATGCTTTTAATGAGGAAGGTAGCCTAGCGGAAAAAAACCATGTGGTAATAGGCTGGTTATGGGGACAAAGCACCAACCTACAGGACATGCTGGAAGGGCAACTGTTATCCAGCGTCTTATTGGACAATAGCAGTTCGCCACTTATGCAAGCTTTAGAAACCACCAATCTAGCCAATTCGCCTTCTCCACTATGTGGATTAGAAGACTCCATGCGTGAGCTCACTTTTGTATGTGGTGTTGAAGGTGCCAAAATTGAAAATGTTACCCACATAGAAAAAATGATTCTCGACACACTGCAAGCAGTGGCCGACAAGGGCGTCTCTCAGCAACAACTTGAATCCGTGTTACATCAACTTGAATTAAGTCAGCGCGAAGTGGGTGGTGACGGCTTTCCCTTTGGTTTGCAGTTAATTATGGCGGCGATGGGAAGTGCCACTCACCGGGGTGATACTATTGGCGTATTAAACCTCGACCCAGTGTTAGAGCAATTACGACAAGACATTAAAGACCCCAACTTTATTAAAGACTTAGCTCGAAAATTACTAATTGATAACCCGCATCGGGTAACCCTCACTATGACGCCAGATGCCAAATTAGCTGGACGTCGTGATGCCGTAGAAGCCGCAAAACTGGCTGCCATTAAAAAAGGGCTATCAGAGCAACAAAAGCAAGATATCATCAACCAAACCAACGCCTTAAATAAACGTCAATTGCAAGAAGATGATGAATCAATTTTACCCAAGGTAGGTCTGGAAGATGTGCCTGCCGATATCCGGGTTATTGAAGGCATCAGCACTCAACTAGGTTCAATGCCCAGTAATAGCTATGCCCAGGGGACCAATGGTTTAGTCTATCAGCAAATATTAATTGAGCTTCCACCCCTCCCTCCTGAGCTATTGGCCTTGTTACCTTTCTACACCAACAGTCTAACTGAGCTCGCTGTCGGAGATAAAGACTACCTGCAAACTCAAGCTTGGCAGGCTGAAGTTTGTGGTGGTATCAATGCCTTTACCACGATGCGTGCCGATATTGATGATGAACAACGCATTAAAAGTTATTTAGTTCTTTCTTCGAATGCCCTCTTTCGCAATCAGCTGCAGCAGGCCAAATTGATGCAGCAAACGCTTCAAGCAGTTCGCTTCGACGAACTGCCTCGACTGCATGAATTGCTTAGCCAACAGAGAGCTAGTCGTGAACAATCAGTGACTAACAATGGTCACAGCTTAGCAATGAGCGCTGCCTGCAGCACCATGAGTCCTACCGCGGCCTTAAGTCATCAACTTGGCGGCCTTGCGGGTATCCAATCGGTCAAAACACTCGAGGAAAGCCTAGGCCAAAGTGACAACCTGATTGATTACGCCGCCTCACTGAGCAAATTACACCAACTTATTATGGCTGCGCCCAAGCAGTTATTGCTGATAGCCGAGTCAGACAAGCTGGCTGATTGCCAAAAAACTATCGCTCAACTTTGGACCGAACAAAACCACACTATTTCACAACGTTTCCAACCAGCGCCTGTTCGAGATAAGACCAAACAGTTATGGGTGGCAAATACGCAAGTTAATTTCTGTGCTAAAGCCTATCCCACCGTTACTGTCAGCCATCCGGATGCAGCTGCGTTATCCGTGCTGGGCGGTTTTTTACGCAATGGTTACCTGCATCGGGTGATCCGAGAACAGGGTGGAGCCTATGGTGGTGGAGCCAGTCAAGACTCTGCCATTGCAGCGTTTAAGTTTTACTCATACCGAGATCCGCGTCTAGAAGAAACGCTGAATGATTTTGACCAGTCAATTCAATGGCTACTGGAAACAGATCACGAAGCCGAACCATTGGAACAGGCTATTCTTGGTGTCATTAGCGGGATCGACAAACCCGGTTCACCCGCTGGTGAAGCCAAACAGACGTTTCACAACCGTTTATTTGGTCGCAACCCTCAGCATCGAAGTGAGTTTCGCCAAAAAATATTACAAGTAACGCTGAATGATTTAAAACGTGTGTCTCATCTTTATCTGAAGCCCGAATTGGCCAGTGTAGCAATCATTACTAGCTCTTCAAACTTTGAACAGTTAGCAAACTTTATTATTACCGAACAGTTAGAAGTGAATACACTTTAAACACGAGGCCTGATTTAGTTATAACTAATCACGATTAAATTTACACTGAATATTGTTTAAATTATTATGACTGTGATTCAGGATCTATTTGATGTCTATTAGTGACCTTGGGTTAATTATTCACCTTATTTTAGGTTCCCAAATAATGTCGTTTTTTAGGATTAAAGTGTGGGTATAGAATTAGCGTATCAGCCCTCAGTCTTTAAATGCATTTTAATTGATGAAAAATACTAATAAATCAGCATAATGTAATTTTTAAAATTGAATCATCAAATGAAGGGTTTGTAATCATGAAAAGATCAATTATTACTTTAATCGTTAGCGTTATGCTTTTGGTCGGATGTAGTAGTAAAACGTCGGTAGAAAGTGATTTAAATATTTCTGGAGCGCCAGACTGGGTCAACGAAGGTAATCAAATGCTCGGCGATGAGGATGGTCGACTTTTTCATGGTATCGGTTCAGCGCCGTCGATGGGTGACTTTTCATTACAAAAAAATACAGCAGATGATCGTGCACGTGCCGAAGTTGCTCGTATTTTTAATTCTTACCTCAGCATAGCGTCTAACGATTACAGTGCTTCAGCAAGCCAGGGTAACCAACAAGTGAACGAACAGGCAGTATCTCGCCAGATCGATAATATAACTCAGATCAATTTATCTGGCGTTAAAATCATTGCTCGATGGCAAGATGACGACACTCATTCTATTTGGTCGCTGGCCGAGCTTGATTTGGATCATGTACAACAGACTTTAGACAAGGCAAAAGTTATGAGCCCTACTTTGAGTGAATTTCTTGCTAAACAAAGCAACTCAATTTTTGATCGATTAACCGGAGTGAAACAATGAAAAACCAATGGGCCAAAAACTTTACGCTAATCGCTGCTATATCGGCTGGCTTCATTCTTAACGGCTGTTCAACCACCGTTAAACGACTAGATTCAGGTGAGGTCACTGACCTAAGTGGTGAGTGGAACGATACCGATTCACGACTGGTTTCAGAAGAGATGATTCGCGATGTATTAAGTCGCCCATGGATAAACCGTTTTATTTCAGAGAATGGAAACCGGCCAGCAGTCATTGTTGGTGGCATTCGTAACCTAAGCCATGAACATATGAATGTTGCAACCTTTATCAACGATATTGAAAGAGAGTTAATCAATTCGGGGGAAATTGATTTTGTTGCTTCAAAGCTTGAGCGTGGGGAAATCAGAGATGAGCGCAAAGACCAAGAGCTTAATGCAAGTAACGAGACCGCAAAACAAATGGGACAAGAGTATGGTGCCGATTTCATGCTTAAAGGTTCAATTAATACCATCTTAGATAGCATAGATGATGAACAGGTACGTTTTTACCAAATAGATCTGAACCTAATCAGCCTAGCGGATAACCGTAAAGTTTGGGCGGGTCAAAAGAAAATAAAGAAGCTCATTGAAAAATCAGCTTTCCGCCTTTAAGCGATACTTGTAAGTAGTTGCCTGTTATAAGAATGACATTCGCTCACCTAAGGATTAGAAAAAACACTTTAAAGTATGTGATTCCTTTTGTAATTGGATCCATTGTTTTGACCCAGAGTGCCTGTGTCAGCGTTACGCTTGAACGTGACGAAATAGAAAACTATCTTCTGGCACAGCAACCAGAACAAGCCTTGTCCACACTTGAAAGCCATCAACTTAAGGAGCGAAACAAGAGTCTCTATCTGCTCGATAAAGCAATGTTACTGCGCATGCAAAATCAATTTGAAGACAGTAATAAGGTTTTTGAAAAAGCAAAAAAGTTGACTCGGAAACTTGATGCAATTAGTTTGCGAGAGCAGGCTGCGGCCATTTCGATCAATGATTCCCAACGCAGTTATCTGCCCCAAAACTTTGAGCAAGTTTTGGTTCATTGTTTCCAAGCCATCAACCATCTGCAATTGCAACAATATGCTGATGCGCGGGTCGAAGTATTGCAGCTCAGCGAATTACTCAAACAAAAAGATGACATTCAGATGCCGTTTGCCCGATACCTATCGGGCTTGGTATTCGAGTCCAATCAGGAGCCCGATAATGCACTCATCTCTTATCGCAAGGCCTATCAGGCGTATAGTAGTTACAGCAGTGCGATCCCATTAATACTGAAAAAAGACCTCCTTCGTTTAACTGATTATCTTCAGCTTAACGATGAGCATCAAAAATTCTTAGATGAATTTGATCTAGAAGTATGGCCTAAACAGCAAGATATCGATCAGCAAGCACATGCAGTTGCCGTTGTATTTAATGGGTTAATGCCCCGTAAACATAGCTTTGAGATTAATGTACAAAGTCCTAGCGATGGGCAGTTACATCGAATATCAACACCCTTTTACGAGCATCGAGCAGCTAAGGTGTATGGTGCAGAATTAAGCTCTGAATCATTAAACACAAGTTCAGAATTAATAGCCCAGCTCGACAATCAGGCCAGAACCGCACTGAATAATGAGATGCCGTCAATTATTGCGCGCACAATTGCCAGAGTTAGTATTAAAAATACAGCCGTTGATGAAACGAAGGATAATTTACCCCTTCTCAGTTTGGCTCTTAATATTGCTGCAATCCTTACCGAGCAAGCAGATACACGGGCTTGGAATACACTGCCCCAACAGGTTCTCATCATGCGTTTAAGTCTGCCGGCGGGTAACCATGATTTGAAACTCAATCTTTTAGGATCAAGCCTTCCGGATAATATTCAGACTTGGAAACAAGTTAACATGACTAAAGGGGAATCTCGGTTTTTTAGTTATCACTCCCCCGATTCTTATGTCACTCAGCGGAAGCCATAAAAATGCAATTTAGTGTTACCCTCGTTTTACTTTCAATACTATTTACTTCAGCCTGTAGCTTTAATTCAGTCGTACCCAATGCACAGCCCGACTGGGTTAACGGTCAGAGCAAAAAATATCCCTCATTACTGTATTTAAGCGGCCAAGGTAGCGCAATAACTTCGGACGACGCAAAAGACCGAGCACGAAGCGACCTAGCAAAACAATTCGAAGTATCGCTTAAAGAAAGTAGTCAACAATCTCAAACCTTTACAAGCGAACAAGCTAATGGCGATACTCTGAATTTGTTAAATCAACAGATATCACGCCAATTGTTTACCTACACTTCACGTACTTTACAAGGAGTCGAAATTGCTGATCAGTGGTATGAACCCGACCAAAACACACATTACGCTCTGGCAGTTTTGTCTCGTAACAAAACTCGACAAAGGCTTGAGCAAACACTACAAAAAATTGACCAACAGAGTGATCAACGACTTTTACAAGCAGAAAATGAATCCTCTCACCTAAAGCGGGCAAAGCTAGTTCAAATCGCCATTAACGCACAACAGAAGCGGATTATCATGCAAAGTTCTTTACAAGTGGTTGATCCTAGTGGCCTTGGTAGTCCTGCAAAACTTTCACTGGCAGAACTAATTCGAAGTCGTGATGCGTTACTCAAAAAAGTAATCATTCAACCTATCGCTTCTGGTGATGAGAGTAATGAATTGTTAAAAGTGGCAAGTGGTGCTTTAGCGGGAGCTGGTTTTTCGATAAACAATAACGACTTTAATTATCAATTTAAGATTCAAACTCTACTTGACCCAGTGATTAAAAAAAATGGTTGGTTCTGGCTACGAGGCACTATGGAAATCAATCTAATCGATTCAGATGGCAACAGCATCGGTGTTCATCGTTGGCCACTAAAAGTTTCATCAATCGATCTAAAGCGAACTCAACCCAGACTAATCACCGAGGCAAATAGACTTTTGAAAGAAGAGCTAAGGGATGTACTATTAGGTTTTGCGGTAAAAATTTAGGCTTACGACACTCTCCTAGATAGATTTTTCAGCACCACTTTAAAGTATCTCAGATTTAATTTGGGGTGAATGTAAATGTGTTTATTCACACTATTTCAGCACAATTAAGGCATCAACAGCTACCGCACCTGTCTGATTGACAATCACTGGGTTGACATCGACCTCAGCAATAATATCTTTGAGCCCATAGGCTAACTGAGACAATTTAACCATGGTATCAATCAATGATTGTCGGTCTGATGGCACTTGGCCTCGCACTCCATTGATCAAAGCGTTAATTTTCAATGTAGATAAAAGGTCGTCCGCTTCATCACTGTTCAGTGGGCATAGTGCAACGGCACGCTCAGATAGTAGTTCGATTAAAGTACCGCCCGCAGCGACCATCAGTATTGGCCCGAACTGAGGATCGTTGATAATACCAAGGCCAACTTCAACACCCTCGCCTATCATCTCAGTTAATAGAGCAGTCGACCCAAGTCGATGCTGTAGATCATCATAGTGCTCTAACAGTTTATCCATGCTTTGAATATTAACAATTACGCCACCCGCATCACTTTTGTGCAAAATCCCAGGCTCTGCGGTTTTTAATACCAGTGGAAAACCAATCGAGTCTATCGCTTCAAGTAAACCTGACGAACCTTTAATGACAGCTTGTTTGGGTGTGGCAATATCAAAGTCAGACAATAAACCCATTGCATCAGCCTCGCTCAAGGCTGTTGAAGTATGCTGCTTTAGTCTTTCATGCCAATGCTCAATAATAATGGGGTCGATAATTTTTTTATACATGCCTCTTTTTTTATTTGATTTGAATTTCTGATAGGCAAATAAATGTTTAAAAGCAAGTAGAGTTTCACGGGCGCCATCAATGACGGGAATACCGTTTTCATAGCCCAGTCGGCAGATTTTATCGTGCTTTAAGTCAGAGTAACAATTACCCAATACGAGGGGTTTATTGGTCTTTTTAGACGCTGCCTGCATCGCTCGATAAATAGCTTCAGATAAAAAGTAATCATCGCGAAAATTACTAAAAAAGACACCACCAGCAACATTGGGGTCAGCCATCAATAAGTTGATACAGGCTAGAAAGCGGTTTTCAAAATTATCATGACTACCCCAAGCATCCAGTGGATTCTCTGCTTTTAAGCCAGGGTCGAGGTGAGTTTGAATTTGTTCTTTAGTGCTGTCTTCAATCTCAGCAAATTCGATTCTGAGTTCGTATGCAAGGTCAGCAATTAGTTCGCGGAATCCACCAGACTCTTGAATCGTAGCGATTTTACCTGGTAGAATTAATGGACTATTTTGGAGTAGCATTAACGTCGCTGCCATTTCATCAAAGTCATCCACTGAAATAACCCCGTAACGACGATACAAGGCTTCAAAAGCAGCCTGACTCCCCGCTATTGCGCCGGTATGGGTTAGTGCCATTTCTGCACTCAGGGGTGATTTGCCAATCTTTAAAATCACCACTGGAATATCCTTGTCTATTGCCTTTTGTAGGGCATCAACAAAAGCCTGAGGGTCACGCACAGCTTCTAGGAACAGACCAATGACTCGGGTTTCGGGTTGCTCTAAAGACCAATCCATATAATCTGCTATTGTAGTTGTGATCTCATTGCCACTTGAAACACAAAGATTAAAACCAAGTCGATTACCATTATGACAGAGCGTTGTGAATGCAGAGCCAGACTGTGCAATATAGCTAATACCGCCTTTTTGAATGTTGAGTGCTTTGGCAAAAATACCGGTGTAAAGATCGTCTTGTACATTGTAAAAACCCATACCATTGCAACCACAGATAGCAATTTTGGCTTGTGTCGCGAGGTAGGTTAAACGTTCTAACAAGGGTGGATTGGTATCGGCCGCTAATATACCACTAGAATAAATGGTAACCGCCCTAGCGCCATGTGTAATGGCAGACTTCAGTGCGGCTTCCAAGTGTTGATTACCCAAAGCAAGCACAATGTGATCAACTACCCTAGGTAAGGATTCAATATCAACATAACACTTGCGACCGATAACTTCATCAACACCTGGATTGACTGGGAAAATCGTCCCTACAAAACCTGAATTTATGACCATATCGGCCAATATAAACCCCGGTGTCCCAGGTTTGTTTGAAGCACCCACTAAGGCGATTGATGCCGGCTTTAAAAGTGGATCGAGCGAGTGCTTCATAATGACTGTTTTAAACGTTGTTCGCGCCAGGCTAGTGCGGCCTTCATACCCTGCTCGACTAAAATTTGATTAAACTGTTTGCGTAGGGGTGTCTCGGTTGTTTCAATTTTAACCGATGTATCAACACCCATTGCTAAAGAACGACTCAAACCCATTATCTCGTAAGTTTGATTAATAGCCTGTTTTGTCATGCGGACAGAGTCAGGATCCATTAATGCGACCTCTTCGGCGAGCGCCAGACCCCGCTGTAAACCTTCGCCATCAGCAACAACTTCGTTAACAATACCCAAATCTAAAGCTTCTTGGGCAGGCATACGATCCTGACCCGACAGTAACATTTTCTTGGTCCGTTTAGGGTTGGTGTACCAAGGCAGTAATAGTGCTGCAACACTGCTACCAAATCGAACCTCTGGCTCCCCAAACATGGCATTGCCTTCGCAGATGGTCATGTCACAAGCCAAGGCTAACTCAAAACCGCCTGCCAAAGCATAACCTTGTACAACCGCAATGGTCGGTTTAGGAAAATGCCAAAAGCGCATAATCACATTAACATCGTGCTGGATAGCTTCACGCCATTCAGCCTCTCCTTTACGGCCGGCTTCAACACCCGCCTGCAAATCAAAACCAGCACAAAAGGCGCGACCATTACCCTTTATAATAACCGTAAAAACACTGTCATTTTTTTCAATGTCATCAAGCGCAATATCGAGCTCGAGCAACATAGTTTTATTGATGGCATTCAGTTTTTCTGGTCGATTCAGGCTCACAATAGCGACTGGACCCTGTTGACTCAACTCGATTGTTTCAAAGGACATTTAGATTTAAAAATTATATATTCGATACTACAATTTAAACAGATTTTGAGTGATTAAAGAAGCAGGTTTTACTAAATTGCGACCGACAGCATTTGAGTTTCAAAGGACGGTTTATAACTTTTCTATAAGTTCTTTTTTTTAATCGGTATAAAGTTTATTGGTTTGTAAAAGTAATACCAACTGAATTTTAAACTTATACCAACCTTAACCTTTTATTCTTTCCATCACCATCTCAGTGGTTTAAATTCGTTCTGTTAAAAAGGGGTATTAAACTAACAATTAACACATCGATGGCTATAAAAAACTTCATACCAACACTGTTTTAAGCGCCTTTAAAAAACTTACCGAAACAAATCATTAGTTACGATTTTTTTGATCAAAGCCTACAAATCCTTTAATGCAAGCATAATAGTCACCACCTGCTATAGTAATTTGATAAACATGTTGTTAAATATGTTAATAGCTTTTTAATTAAACTATTTTTGCTTTTTGGTCCTTTAAGTGTTGATATACCGATATAGGCGCTTAGAACTCTTCCAATTTATTAGGTCGGTTCAGATGTTACCAATGGTTGCAAAGCTGGGTACAAATGATGGAAAAGAAAAAGACATCAAAACCGCTGCCTAAAAGAGAGTCAAGCAATGCAAAAACTGCGGTGACCAAAACTAAACTGACTATTGTTGGTATTGGTGCTTCAGCTGGAGGCTTGGAAGCACTGGAGGAGTTCTTATCAAACGTTCCAACGCCATCCGTTTGTGCCTTTGTTGTTATTCAACACCTCGATCCAAACCATAAGGGCATCATGCCCGAACTACTGCAACGCGCTACCTTGATGAAAGTCAAGCAAGCGGGAAACCGCATGAAAGTTCAGCCCAATTTCGTCTATGTCATTCCACCCAACAAAGATTTGTCGATTCTGCACGGATTGTTGTTTCTACTCGACCCGGTCACTCGTCGGGGCTTACGACTGCCCATTGATTTCTTTTTTCGCTCACTGGCGGCTGATCAGCGTGAACGTGCTGTTGGCGTTGTTCTCTCAGGCATGGGTTCTGACGGCACCCTGGGCTTGCGCGCCATTAAAGAAAATGCCGGCCTGTCGATGGCACAATCGCCTGAATCAGCTAAGTTTGACTCGATGCCACTGAGTGCGATTGCTACCAAGTTAGTTGATATTGTGGGGCCACCTAAAGATCTACCAGAGCGCTTAATGATTGTTCTAAACCTCTCATCTGTTGGATTTAAGACCGCAGTAAAAACATCCACAATTGACTCTAATACTGCACAAGAGCAAATTATTATTCTACTGCGTGAGCGTACTGGCAACGATTTTTCCTTGTACAAAAAGAACACCTTTAATCGACGCATCGAACGGCGCATGGGCCTGCACCAGATTGTAAAAGTAGTATTCTATGTGCGCTATCTGCGGGAAAACCCACAAGAATTAGACTTGTTGTTTAAAGAGTTACTAATCGGCGTTACCAATTTCTTTCGGGATCCTGACGTTTGGCAGAAAATGTGCACTAAAGCACTGCCCAACTTGCTCACAAAATATCCTGCAGGCAAGGAGATGCGGGCCTGGGTGCCTGCCTGTTCCACCGGAGAAGAAGCTTACTCATTGGCAATGATATTTAAAGAAACATTAGAGGAATTGAAATTACAGGGTAAGTTCTCGTTACAAATTTTCGCTACTGATTTGGATGACGATGCTATCGAGAAAGCGCGGCTGGGGTTTTACCCTATCAATATTGAAGCCGACGTCTCACCAGAACGCATTGATCGCTTTTTTGTTAAAGAAGCAAATGGCTATACCATCCGTCATGAAATTCGTGAGATGGTTATCTTTGCGTCGCAAAACATCATCATGGACCCCCCCTTTACCCGACTAGATATTCTCAGCTGCCGTAACCTAATGATCTATCTTAGCCCCGAATTGCAAAAACAACTGATCCCACTGTTCCACTATGTACTCACTTTAGAGGGAGTTCTGTTACTTGGGACTTCTGAAACCATCGGCAATTTCGAGGCATTGTTTAACCCAATCGAAATTAAGTCAAAACTTTATTCTCGTGTTGAAGCGCCATTATCGTTACTAGCGATCAACTTCCCGATTAAATCGCCCCCTGTTGCTTCTGGGGTGAAAACCTTAACCGATAGAACCCAACCTATGGCAATTTCTCCCCCTAATCTGCAAACACTGGCCGACCAAATTTTACTTCAAAACTATGCACCAGCAGCAGTAATGGCCAATGCAGATGGTGACATTCTTTATATCAACGGCCGTACCGGAAAATACTTGGAACCAGCAGCTGGCAAAGCTAATTGGAACCTATACGCAATGGCGCGCGAAGGCCTACGGCACGAACTTGGCATGGCAATGAAGAAAGCGCAAACTCAAACAGAGCCTGTTTACGTGTCTAATTTGACCATCGGCACCAACGGTGGTAAACAAAAAATCAATTTGGCCATAGAGGTGATTAGAAGCCCCAAAGCATTATCCGGCTCTTTAATGGTCGTTTTTTCTGATATTAAAACCCCAGTGAAATCTGAAAGAAAGCTGCCTGCGACCAATGCCCATCAACAATTATTGGAACAAGAAATCAGAGAGTATCAAGAAAAAATTCAATCGTTGCATGAAGAAATGCAGTCTTCGCAGGAGGAACTCAAATCATCCAATGAAGAACTTCAGTCAACCAACGAAGAGCTGCAGTCAACCAATGAAGAACTGACCACCTCTAAAGAAGAAATGCAGTCTTTAAATGAAGAGCTGCAAACGGTTAATACTGAACTTCAATCCAAGGTAGAAGATTTATCATGGGTCAACAATGACATGGAGAACTTACTCAACAGTACAGAGATCGCTACCGTTTTTCTGGATAATGCGCTTCATGTTCGACGCTTTACAAGCCATGCGACTCATCTGTTTAAACTGATACCGAGTGATGTTGGTCGGTTATTGTCAGATCTCGTGAATGATTTGGATTATGCTGCACTTCAAAAAGATGCAAGAAGGGTATTAGAGACACTCGTGTTCGTTGAAAAGCAAGTCTCGACCCATGACAATAACCGATGGTTTAAGGTCCGTATCATGCCCTATCGTACGCAAGATAATGTAATCGATGGTGTGGTCATTACATTTGTCGACATGACAGATCTTGAACGAACGACTTCAACTCTAAACGAGGTTTTAGAGGTCTTATATAGCCGTTTTAAAAATCCGTCAAACGAGCCGGATACCGTTAGTACGTTAGAAACAATACTAGAAACTGCACAATTATTATTGGAAAAGGATGCCGAAAACCAACCTTTAAAGTTGGTTACTCAAGCACACTCAAAACCTAATGGGCAGAAAACAAATTCATGACCAAACCCTCTACTGAGCAGCTGAGACAATCCGCCGAGACGCGTCTAAAAGACAAGCAGGCGCTGACCTCCAATTTATCCGAGTCAGAGAGCCTAAAACTGTTACACGAACTACAAGTACATCAGATTGAACTAGAAATGCTGAACGAGTCACTACAAGAAGCACTAGATTCAGAAAATCGAGCCCTATATCGCTACACCGAGTTATTTGATTTTGCACCAATAGGCTATTTTGTCCTTGATCCTAGCAGCAAAATCAAACAGGTAAACTTACGAGGTGCTAGGCTATTGGGACTCGAACGACTAAATCTAATGGGAAAGCTGTTTTCAAACTACATTTCCAAAGAACATCGAGCCACATTCAGTAACTGTATGGCAAAAGCGCTCGAAAATAACCATAAGCAAAGTTGTGAAATATTGGTGAAAGTAGACAAACAGAATTTATGGATTAGCCTTGAAGCCAATATGGAGATGTCTACGACTGACTTCCTCGTTGCAATGACTGACATTACCGAACGTAAAGAAATAGCGGCTCAACTTATTCAATCCTCTAAACTGGCTACGCTTGGCGAAATGGCGACTTCTGTTGCCCATGAATTAAACCAACCACTCAACGTCATACGCATGGCGGCTTGGAATTGCCGCAAGAATATTTTAAATGACAGCGCTGACCCCGAATACCTGAACAATAAATTAGAGCGTATTGAGGAACAAACTGCACGAGCCGCTGCAATTATCGACCATATGCGAATGTTTGGACGTGAGGCGAAAGAGAGCCCAGAACCAGTAGATCCTAGAAACGTGGTTTCGAATGCACTCGATCTTATGGGTGAGCAATTGAGACTGGCGGGAATTAAAATTGTGACTGAATTTAGCGAAGAGTGCTCTCCTGTTTTTGGCCATCTAATTCAGATAGAGCAAGTGATTTTAAATCTGCTCACCAATGCTAGGGATGCTATATATGACAGCAATAATGAAGCAAAGATCACGCTACGCGTGTTTGAAAATGATGATGGTGTCAACATTGAATCAGAGGATACGGGTGGTGGTATCACTAAAGATGTTTTACCTCGAATATTTGAACCCTTTTACACCACGAAGGACATAGGTAAAGGGACCGGTTTGGGGTTATCTGTTAGTTATGGAATCGTCAGAGGTATGAACGGCATCATTACTGCTGAAAATACTGATCATGGCGTTTGCTTCAAAATTATTCTGCCGATTATTAATTGATATTGTTGTTGGTTTTTTTGTAAAAAAAAATGGTCAATAAGATATTTAGGGTTACGATAGAAAAACAGTGTTTGCATTGCAGATAGCATTCATAAGCCAATGAGCATAAAAAAGCCACCTCAAAAGAGGTTGCTGTAGTTTTACTTCGGTATGTAAACATTGATAAAAATAGGCTGGCGCGAATTAATCAAATATTACCACCCCTCTGAAAGGCCCTATGCCTACATTGTCTATTCGCCACTGTTACAGTTGTTAACCCGCACGTAGCGCCACTCAAGCACACTTTACCGAGGTAAGAGCAGCATCAGTCAAACGATGTTGATGTATTATTGAAATAGGATAGGCCGTTTTACCACCTTTAAAATTCATCCCAACGCTCTCACGTGTCCCACTAGTAAGTACAAGAACTCATTCAACGTCCGCAGCTTTAGTAATACTGAAGCTACCAAAGCACCTATTGTTATTAATTCAGCAACCGGGATGGCTGCCTGCTCGGCGTGTGTTCTACGAAGACAGAGTTCAGCTCATCCCCATGGGTTGATGGAACAACATGATCTGCATTGGCTAACCCAGCAACAAACCGTTTACGGAGGTTTTAAACACTCTATTTTCATTTGGTATTTCAGCAATTCCGTGTGTATTTTAGCAATTATAATTATTTCAAAATGAAACAACGTTAATTATCGACATTAACCACAGTAAAAATCATGTTTATCATCAATTTCTCAAGACTATGAGTGGTTGACAAATTTAAGGTATATGTTTTTTTTACCAGTCAAAGAACACTGTAAAAATAAACATTAGATCACGTCTATAAAGTTAGAATATGATCGCAAGGAAACCACTACAACCTAATAATATCGGGCTTTTTCTAGCAAATATAGGTCCTCCATAAGGCTGTAATGTTGCACTGCAGGTGAACGCGAGTGGGGTCTTAAAATTAACTAAGCTAACGATTCAAAAACTAATCACGAAGGTCTCAATGCTGCTGAGGCGCGCCTAACGGTTTGGTGTTTTGAATGGTCGGTATCTTGCAAGGAGGAGTACAAAATGGTCTTTAAACATTCATTTTTCAACTTTCAGATTCAAAAGAAATTCCTTACCTACGAAGGCATGTTGGCTGAGTTTTTATTCAGTAATATTGGTTAAAATTAGACACCCTATATATTTAAACCTTACTTATCAATTCATCTAACGTCATCATAAGTTGTTAAAATCGAATAAATTCAGCGCTATAACAATATAGGTTAATCTTTTTTAGCCTACTATAGTTAGACTTTAAAAGTCTTAGTTAGCCTGATATAGTTAGACTTTAAAAGTCTTAGCAGGTAAATGAACAATGTCTCTTGCACCTCAAAATTACAATTTCGGAAATCCTTCAAACTACTCATTCGCCACAACAATTACTTGCACAAATGAAGATGCACGGAAAATGTTTGTTGAAGCTTTTGGGCATATGCTGAACTTTAACCACGAACAAGCAATTGGGTGCTACAGTAAAGTTACCGAGCTCGACCCGACCTGCGCAATGGCATGGTGGGGTATTGCGTACTGTGTCTCCTCAAACTACAACTGGACGCCTGGTTTCGCTTCGGGCTACGACCCAATTCAACAGGCTATTTCTCTTAAAGCGGGTTGTACAGAATTAGAACAAGATCTTATCGATGCATTAGCCGAGCGCCACACTGAAGAAGCACGTGATGCAGCTGATCCTTCAGTGCTCAACATGGGCAACACTCCAGAACTCAACGCTGCGTTTGCAGAAGCTATGGCTCCTCTATACGTGAAGTATAAAGGCAACTTGGACGTTGCTGCAATTTATGTAGAGGCTCTCATGAATCTCAATGCATGGCAGCTGTGGAACAAGAACACTGAGACTGGCGAAATCACTCCGTTGGATAACAACACACTACTTTGCGTTCAAGTTATGGAAGATGCCTTTGAGACCATCGACGACGCAAAGGAACACATTGCATTGTGCCACTTATATTGCCACTGTTTGGAACTGTCTCCATTTCCAGAACGAGCTTTACCTGCAGCTGATTTGCTGCGCACCGCCATGCCTAGTATGGGTCACCTTGTTCACATGCCCTCTCATATCGATGCTTGGGTTGGACAATGGAAAGAGGCTATCGAGTGTAACATCGCTGCTGTAGAAGCCGATGATAAATACGTTGAACTCACTGGTAACGAATCACAGTTTTACAAATTTTACAGAATGCACAACCACCACTTCGTCATCTGGTGTGCTATGTTTGAAGGCCAATATGAAACCGCTATCAAATACGCTCGAAAAGTAGCGGAGGCCAATCCTGCAGGTGATGAGAATTCAGGTGTACAATTCATGCTGGCTGGGATTATCCCAATGGGCGCAATCTTCCTTGAATCTTATGTCGCCATGCCGTTGCACGTCATGATTCGATTCGGTATGTGGGATAAAATAATTGCTGAACCGATTTACTCTGATAAGGATGTCTTCGCTTCCACTATTGCAACACAACACTACGCTCGTGGTGTAGCCTATGCCTCCAAGGGCATGGTTGCAGAGGCAGAAGCAGAACAGGTTCTCTTCGATACAGCAATTCAAAACCCAGCGCTTGCCGGCCGGGTTCTGCACAACAACTTGATGTACCAAGACCCAAGCGATGGCCCCTGTATTTTATTGGTTAATGCTGCTGTTTTGGCTGGTGAAATCGAATATCGAAAACAGTTCCTGGCCAAGGCTCAAGGACAAGCATCTGACTTTACTGCGGCCTTTGACCATCTTCGTCGCGGTGTCGATCTCTCACTCAACCTTGCCTATAACGAGCCTTGGGGACAGATGCAACCTGTGCGCCACATCCTTGGTGCACTCCTTCACGAACAAGGCGAAATGGAAGAAGCAGAGGCCGTTTACCGTGCTGACATCAAACTTTGGAAAGACAACATGTGGGGCTTATTGGGTCTCAAACTCTGTCTTGAAGCTCGAGGCGATGCACCTGAGGAACTTGCCGAGGTCACTGCTTTATTCAATGAACGTAGCTCTCGTGCTGACATCGTGCCAGCAAAAACCTGTTTCTGTGCTCAAAACAGTATCGAAAAGAGTTGCTGTGAATAAATCAGTTCCAGTCTAATAGTATGAGGGCCGGATCATTCCGGCCCTTTGTACTTGTCAGCCAGTGCTGATGTCTACACGGTTGGTTGGTAACGTCCAAACTGAGAATTTTGAATCAATACTTATTGAGTATTTGGTCTCTTTTTTTCAAGTTCAGATGGTTTGTGGTATGCCTAATAGATCAGCCATTTTCCAATCCGGTTCACATTACATAAAAGATTAAGAGTCTTTGACGTACTGGGGGAATAAAAGACTTACACACTGATTGTCATCTTTTTAAAATCAACGCTAAACTTTAACCAAGCGTTTTCACATTAGCCAGATTCCGGGCATTTCTAATTTTGTCTCAAGCCCTTTTAGTTAAAAAAACAGGTTCCATCATTTGCCAATGGCGACTTTATGTCTTTGAATCTCACCATATTCCTTGTCATAAACAAGAACTGTCATTCTTTTTCGAGCCATAACCCGAATCAGAGTACCCAAATCGCGTGTCATTAATCATTATGTCGGAATCTTTTCACACCCTTTGCCTTGAGATAAACGGCTTGATTTTTGTTGCTAGTCAGAGGATAGACGCAATCACTACCCAGCAGCACCCAGCGCTTGACGTTGACTTCGTTCATCAGGTAATCAACGGCGGACATAGCTTGCAGGTTAGGTGCAGCACCAGTGTAAAAAATTTTCGATGATTATGCGTAAAGATAAAGGTACTTACTCAGTCGGGTTTACACTTGGAGAATATAATCAATTCTGTTCTGGGCTGGGAACAACTGACGAAAGTGAGGCCAAATATCCAACAAACCGCAAAAAATAACACAACAGATGCGACAAAGTCTCTTCTAAGCAATTAGCTAACTAGTTCAAAATTATATGATGACAAAAAAAATTTATCGCGAAAGTGCTAGGATTTCTCTGTTTGCCCGACCTAATCTTTCTGACATTAAACGCACAACATAGGTATGGAAGGCGGCAGCAACGATTGGGTGATTAGTTGCAAGATTTTCGTACTCTACAGTTGTTAACTTATGCAACATGCAGTCTTGCTTAGCCACTGCGGCAGCTGAACGCGGGGCGCCAGTATATACAGCCATTTCACCCAAAATAGATCCCGCGCGCATAGTACGGGCTGTTAATTTTAAACCGTCTGGTAGGTTTATAACAATTGAAATGGAACCACTCAAAATTAAGTACAAAGCATCACCAGGATCACCTTGTTCGAACAGTGTGTCACCCACTGGTATACAAATGGTTTTGAAATATTTTGAAACAATTTGAGCTGCGACGTGATCACCAATGAGGCTGGTCAAGAGTTCACTTGGGTCAATAATTTGATCTAGGTTTTTCCGTTCAAAATTAAGTAACAATTGATCATCAACCCAACCACATCCCTCATCAACGCCTTCAAAGAAACGGACGATTTTGTCGTGAAAATTGAGTTCTACCGATAAGTCCGTGAGTTTAAGCAATACGTCTGGCGCGCACCCAGTCAAGCACAGAATAATGTCTTTGCGTTTGCAAATCTGCATAAGTTTGGCAAAGCTATTAACCGCTGATGTATCCATTGCATCAACCCGTCTAAAATCAACAACCAAATATCTCAACGGACCACGCTCAGATTCGTCTAGCATAAGTTTAATTTGTTCTGTCACTCGGCCTGCGGAGCCAAAGAATAAAAAGCCCTGCAATATAAGGATTTGAAAAGAGCCACCGTGCTCATCAAGAAAAGCTTGATCTTCCTTGCAGCGATCAATGTTACTCGTGTGCTCTGCGCCAGACATGATGGTTTTGATCGTGCTCAACTGGCTATATTTATGGACGAACAGAATAGTGGCAAGACCGATACCTGCGCCAACACCTTCAAGGATTCCATACTGCGCGACAACAAAAAGGATAGAGCCAACCACCAACATGTCTGAAAGTGGTAACTTCTTGCGCGCACTCCATACAAATTCTATCAAGAAACTAAATCCGATATAAATCAAAAATCCAGCTAAAATGAATGGCGGCATATAGCCACTTGCCGCTGGAACCGCGACCCCACCAACAAACCGTTGCGATTAAGAACATTCCAATTCCCATCGAGATAAATGGAACAAGAGGCCCTGAAAAAATGAGCGATGCAATCG
>CAJXUC010000046.1 GCA_913061315.1 uncultured Gammaproteobacteria bacterium
TCTACACGTAAGGAGTCGTCGGCAGCGTCAGATGTGTATAAGAGACAGATATGAAACATATTCTTCATATGGCAGCCTTAGCCCAAGTTTAAAGCCTTGGCTGCCTTATTGGTGTATTCAGTTTTGTTTTGGCTATCGATATTACTGCTAATCTGATGGCTTCAAAAAATTCAACCCCATTGTCCTATTCAATGCGCCGATCGTTTAATCTTTATCAAATCGCTCTCATTAACCTCAAAGGTTTCGCATTTAACTTTTCTCCTTTAAAGGCCAACTAGTTGCCTGTCGATACTCCTCGTTAAAAACTGATTTTCCCTGCCTGTAGGTTTTGACTATGATCACAAGGCTGGCTTTTAACTTTGCCATGGATCATTTTCTCTGGCTCAGTTGTATATCTTCCTTAAATTTGCTTCAAATCAACAGAAACAGAGACTCCTAGAAGAGTGATTGGAAAAATACATATTAAACATTTAACTGCCAAGATAGAGCGGTGAATCATACTCTTGCCATACTGGGTATTTGTGCATAATCGTTTTAAATTCACTCGATTCGATTAATCTATTCAGCCATAGCCTAACTAAATTGTAGCCGCTTTGCGAAAACCAATGGGAATTAACACCAGCGAACTGACGAATAAAAGGGAAAATTGCAATATCAGCCAACCTAATTTGATCATCAACCAAATAGAGGTGCGAATTTAATCGTTTCTCCAGTAACTTTAAAAAGGTCTCGGCATTTTGCCGATGCTCAAGTTCACTTGATTCAGTATGCCTATCAGCATATTTGTACTTATCTAACAATGGCTTGAAGTCATTATCACTTTCTATAATAAGCAGATCGCTGACGTGACTATTTTCTAACCAATGATCTGGATCTGCTATAGATAATGCCCAACGCATGATATCTAGACTTTCGTCAATTACTTTGCCCTGCGATAGCTGCAAAACGGGCACCGTTGCTTTAGATGACAAGGTTAATAGCGCACGAGGCATATCGGAGAGCTTTACTTCGCGAAGTTCAGGCTTAATACCGCAATGCAGTAAAGCCATTCTGGCCCGCATAGCAAATGGACAACGGCGAAATGAGTATAAAATTGGTTGAGCGTTCAATATTTCATCTTGGTTAATAATAGTAGGTTATTTGACAAAATCTAATTTTCAACCCAAACAATTTAAAGCTCCTAGTAAGAGATTTTCAATCTGCATTGATACATTAATCACTCTCCATTTAAACATTCTGTTGAGACTCACTTCAACCAAAATACTCACAAGGGCTAATTGATTTCAATATTGCCTTTGAAATACTGTTCTTTTACCAGTGCTATTTTATCTCGAGTCTTGGCTGCATCTTCAAACTCGAGGTTTTGAGCATGTTCGTACATCGTATTTTCAAGTTTCTTTAAGGCTTTATCCAACTGCTTGACGTTAAGACCGCTGTACTCTTTGGTTGCCTCAGCCACTTTATCTGAATGACTCTGACGTTGGTTAAAGTTACTACCGTAGCCGACATCCATAACGTCAGTAACGCGTTTAACGATACCCACGGGGGTGATATGATTATCACGATTAAAGGCTTCTTGCTTCTCTCGTCGTCTGTCAGTTTCATCCATTGCTCTTTGCATCGACCCTGTTATCTTATCTGCATACAGAATAGCTTTCCCGTTGATATTACGCGCTGCTCGTCCCATCGTCTGTATCAACGCTCTGTCGGATCGCAGAAAACCTTCTTTATCAGCATCCAAAATAGCAACCAGAGAGACCTCTGGAATATCAAGACCCTCGCGCAATAGGTTGATTCCCACCAGCACATCGAATTCACCGAGCCTCAAGTCACGAATAATTTCCATGCGCTCAACCGTGTCTATATCTGAATGAAGGTAACGAACACGAACGCCATGTTCAGACAGATAATCAGTCAAGTCTTCAGACATACGCTTAGTCAGTGTGGTAACTAGCACTCGTTCAGATATAACGGCGCGCTTATTGATCTCAGATAAAACATCATCAACCTGACTGGTGGCAGGTCGGATCTCAATAGGCGGATCAACCAAACCTGTTGGTCGAACCACTTGCTCAACAACCGCTCCACTCATTTTTGCTTCATGCGCTCCCGGGGTTGCCGAGACATAAATAGTTTGTGGGGCATGAAGCTCAAACTCTTCAAAACGCAAGGGACGGTTATCAAGTGCTGAAGGCAGTCGAAAACCATACTCGACCAAGGTTTCTTTTCGTGAACGATCGCCTTTATACATGCCACCTATCTGAGGAACAGACACATGACTTTCATCAATAAATAATAGGCAATCATCTGGCAGATAATCAAACAGCGTTGGTGGTGCTTCATTGGTCTGACGCCCCGATAGGTAGCGAGAATAGTTTTCAATGCCATTGCAATAGCCCAACTCACGCATCATTTCGGTGTCGTAGTTGACCCGCTGTTCAAGCCTTTGCGCTTCGACTAACTTGTTATTTTCATTAAGAACAACCAAACGCTCTTTTAACTCTTCTCGGATATGTTCGATGGAATTGAGTATGGTTTCACGCGGTGTAGCGTAATGGGTTTTAGGATAAATCGAAACTCGTTTGACTGTTTTTAAAACCTCCCCCGTGAGTGGGTCAAAGATACTAATTTTTTCAACTTCTGCATCAAACAGTTCAATGCGAATTGCATCACGATCAGAATCGGCAGGATGAACATCGATAACTTCACCACGCACTCGGTAAGTACCACGTTTTAACTCAATATCATTGCGTTTATATTGCAGTTCAGCCAGACGACGCAAAATTTTACGCTGATCGATTTCATCACCAACTACAACATGCAATAACATTTTTAAATAAGCTTTAGGATCACCCAAACCATAAATGGCTGAAACTGAAGCAACAATAATGGTATCGCGCCGCTCAAATAAAGACTTAGTGGCAGATAATCGCATTTGCTCTATGTGCTCATTAACCGATGCATCTTTCTCTATAAAAGTATCGGACGCTGGCACATAGGCTTCAGGCTGGTAATAGTCATAATAAGACACGAAGTATTGCACCGAGTTATGAGGAAAAAACTCTTTCATTTCTCCGTACAACTGGGCGGCAAGCGTTTTATTATGCGCCATAATGATGGCTGGGCGCCCCAGTTGCTGAATAATGTTGGCAGCGGTAAAAGTCTTTCCAGAACCAGTAACCCCTAACAGTGTTTGGTGGGTCAGGCCGTCATTAATGCCCGTAATTAAATCAGCTATGGCTTTTGGCTGATCACCGGCGGGCGTGTAATCAGTAACAAGTTGAAAGGGTTTACTCATTGAATGGGGTGTCTATTTATTGCGCTAGAAAATGATTTGGCAGGTAGTAACCCAAAGGATTATATTCTACTAACACTAAGTGTATCTATTCAATCCAGTCTGTCTATAATTTTTAAGGAGGACTATGGCCATTCAAAAACTCAGTTTTCTACCAAAAGAAGTAACCGTTATAGCTGAACATATAGATTTAGAAGTCAATTCTCATTTTATTTGATACAGATTTAACCATGACTTGCACAAGCTCTAAATTAATCGCTAAAACAATGCAAAAACATGATATTCCGTTTGCCGTAACAATCCGAATACTTTAACATACGCATCCTCAATTCCCCGATAGCTCAGTTGGTAGAGCAATTGACTGTTAATCAATGGGTCCCTGGTTCGAGCCCGGGTCGGGGAGCCAAATAAAACGAAAGCCGCTAGCGAAACTACTCGAAGCGGCTTTTTTTTTGCTTCAAAATTGGTGTTAAATCAATGGATTATGTCCTCTGCTGAGGAACAACTCCTCTTTTTCGGGTCCATCGGCCCAGTCGGTCTCCTTCAGGAATCATTGACTTTATGGCTGCGCGTCTTTTGGCAATTGGTGACTGAATCTCGATGGGATCATAATCACGGAATACAACACTCTGTCCCTTCGTCAACATTGCTATGGAGCAACCCACAATCAGCAAGATGGAGACCTCACCTCTGCTATACGCCGAAAAAACTCAATGTAATCAGGGCGGGCGAGTTTTATGAAGGCATAAGTCTAGATTATGAGAATTTTCTCAGCCTGAGGAATTAACTTGTCAATACCCAAGTAAAGCCTCATGTTCAACATGAGACATTTATATCTGGGCACAGGAAGGCTAATAATATCAGGCGTTAGTAGAAAAACGTTGGCTGGTGAATGTGTCCCAAAAAACGACACGTATTGTTAGGCTGCAATACAGAATGAAATACCTTTTTTCAAAATACAATATTAATAATAAGCTTTTATTTCAACTTAGATTGTTAACACTATTAATTGCTGCTTATGTGTCCCCTATTGCCCACTGTAACGCTGTTAACCAAATATTCTGAACGCTTGGTACAAACGATATTGCAGCCATAGTCCTTTCGCTTTTTTATGCTTCTGAGCTCGGCCTCATACTTCGTTATGAACATATAACCTTCAATAGGCAAGTTAACGAGACCATCTTGTATGAGAAGGTCGATTTTAGCAAAACCGATACCCGAGCGTTCTGAGAGCTGCGATATGTTGAGTTGGAATGGTTTATTTCGCATATTTTACCTCAGCAGTCTTTCTATTCCTAAGTCACTCACATTCGCGCTAAGTCCTGTGCCTTAAATATTTCGCGATTAGGTTACTTACCAACCGCATGACAAGGCTTGATTGCAATCAGTAGGGCTTTTTATGCCCTGAGCATACGACCCCCCTTTTTTCGGATCAAATCAGGAATAATGAAGTGAGGTTATCAAACAATAGAAAACGTCTCATTGTCCTATTAAAACTTAATTACCACACGTCTAAATAAGCCAGAGATTGTTGTTGTTTGAAAGTATCCTCTGACGCACCAATAATTGTTATTTGGAATGGTTCTGGTTATTTTTTTTATCGGGCCCGCCCTTTACTTGACCACCTGTTTTCATCTTTTTCGTTACTGAAGAGATTTCGATTAAAGCTTTTTATTGACTACTTAAAATTGAATTCATTATTTGCACCATAATTACAGAGCGTCTGATTAAATCTGATTTCTATTCGCTAGCGTTATTTAGCTGCAATAGTTGCAATTTTAAGGCTAAAATTACCTGACTTTTTATCTGCCAGCAGAACACCAATCCTGCGAATGTCCCTTAGATTCAATTTGTATCCAGATAGCTGGCGACCTCGCCACGATTGACTCAGACTACTGAATGGTAAAAAGACCTCAGCCCACTGACCTTCTTTCGTTTTAAATTCACAGCTAAAGCTCACTGGACCACGTTGTAAAAAGGTGGCGTCGCTTTGCAAACGCAGTTGGTAGGTTCGACCATCACCCAGAACCGTTAATTGAATACCCAAGAAATCTGACAAATTGAAGTTAACATTATGCGAAATTGCGGAAAATCCACCATTATTATCTAAAGAGAGTTGCCCATTAAACAGCATTCCCTCTTGTACAATATCAGCGCTGCCCTCAGACAGACCGCCCATTACATCATCATTGTTCACACTCCATGGCACGTCTGGATTGTCACCTGTAAATTCAAAGAGTGTTTTCATTGGTTGTTGATCTTTTCCATGTAGAGTTGGTGACACAATTACAAAAGCAATGATGCCAATAAAAAACAACAAGGGTTTTACCAAAGCAGTGAAGCATGTGGGATATATATTCATAGCATTCAATAAATGATATGGCATTTTGTACAGCACGCCAGATGCTGAACTATCATCCGGTTTAATTACTAAGCGGTTGCTGGACAGAATTGACAATTTCTAATATCACATCTAATCGCTTTTGTGGTTGCCTCATTTCTAATAAGGCTTGCTTGTCCTCTGTGGGCATGCCAATCAAACCATTGACCAAAAAGCTAAATTCAACCGGTGACATATTTTGCCAATGGTCACTTTTTAACATTTTTTGGACTTCATCATTACCGTGACTGATAATCAATAAACGCTGCATGATCTTTTCATGACTTTGTTTTAATAATACCGCTAAGCCATCATCCTCCAATACTTCATCTTCATAGGGCTCACAATCCCATATGTTAAATGGCAGAGTTTGACGTTCAAGCTGTAACTGCAATCGAGTTTCAAAATTAACCAATATGGCCATCCGTCCATCAACCGTCTCTTCGAGTAATTCAACCATTCCAGCAGAGAAAACGGCGCAAGGCTTATAGGTAGAATGATTACTGTTAAGGGCTTCTGCTTGAGTTTGATCTCGCTTATTGGCATGCAACACTTTCTCTGTGTGACAAACGCCCATCATAACTTTGTTATCAATACAGTACTTCACCATTTTTCGATACCGAGGTTCAAAGACATGTAATGGTATGGGGAGGCCAGGAAAATTAACGGCGTTCGGTATGGGGAAAAGTGCAACTTCTATCATAGTTCAAAGGCTAAATTAAGTGAGTGAATGTATAAATCACAGGAATAGTTGATACAAATTAGCTAGCATCATCAAGCTTGATTGAGGTCTCTAACTGCAAGCCTACGTCGTTCATCTCTGATGCCCACAATACAATATGAAACGACACAGACCAGTACAATCCCACTGCCTAAAAGTGTCAATAGGCTGGGCTGTTCTCCAACCCCAATCCAAACCCATATTGGCCCAAGGATTGATTCGGTTAACGCAAATAAGGCAACTTCTGAAGCCAATATGTAACGTGTCGCAATAGTAAAACATAAAAAACCAATACCAAACTGTACAAACCCCATTAAAAGGGCAATGATCAAATCATGGTTAGAAATAGTTAAATTATCAGCCACTATCCCAGCTATGCCACCCATGACCAGGCCGCCTAGACAGGTGGCAGGCAACATATCAACATGTCGACGACTTCTCACGATCATTAAAAAAGTAACAAACGAAGCAACCACCAGCAAAGCAACAACATTACCTAACCAACGCCCTTCGAGTAATCCATCTGCAAACATCAAACCTATGCCAATTAAAGATATCAACATAGCCACTATGCCAAATTTTGGGGTTCTTTCTTTTAGAATTATCCAACCGACAAACGCGGTGGCGAGTGGCGCAGATCCAATAATAAAAACAGCATTCGCAACAGTGGTTAGTAAAATAGCATAAACATAACAAATCGAACCTAAACCCAATACTACTGCAGCCCAAATACCCGGACGACCAATCGCACGAAAAGCATCAAAAACGCCTGTTCGATATTTTAATAAAAGAATAAAAAACAACATGGAGGAGAATGCAAGCCCGCGATAAAAAAGAATTTGCCAACCGCTCGCAGATTCGATATTACGAAGTAAAATACCGGATAAGCTCAAAAATACGCCACCAATAATGACTAAAGTTATGCCGAAAGTATATTGACGTTCCAAATTTTTATAGCGCTTAAAAAGAGGCTAGTTTTCCATATGGTTAATGAAAAAACAAGTTTATATACATACAGTAATCAACAACCAAATTAGATTTGCAAATAGGATCTATTATTTTTGTTTTATAACACGGTTAAAGTTTTGAGTGGTTTATAAATGTAACGGTAGTTGGGCCAAGTTTAATAAAATTACGCCAAATAATATTATTAACTTGGCTTTTACTGTAGGTAACTTTTCTTCGAAAAGACGCAACATTTTCTGAAACTTCTTTTTTGCTCGGTCTATTCGTCTCGTGGCTCTAAAATTTCAACGCACACCGCTTTTATAAGCTCTGGATCAATATCAGTAGCGTCTATGACTTGCAGCAAAGAATCGACTGCCTCAATGACGGTGACTCCACCTTCTTGACACATCCCTCTTAAAATAGGCCTAAATTCTTCTGTTTTTTTTGCCAATGCTTCGACACCAATTAGCTGGATAATACCCTGACGGGCCGTATACATTTCTTCTGGGATTATTATATTGGTCATAAAAAGTGAATCCAAAATTTAAATTAAAGATAGATACCGACATTTTGACTAGTGAATGATGCTTTACCTCTTTTAGTAACCATTATTAAAGTAGTGAACTCAAACAACATTTATAATAAATTCGGTTATAGGCTTCTCGACGTAAGTTACTGCTTACACTTTTACATCAATAGTCTTTGGCTATAAATCATCGGGGGGGTGAATTGAACTGTTTCACCAAGGTCTAAAGTCATAAACTCACCTTCATCAAGTTCATATGCTTTAACCTGCTTGGCTAATTCTAATACTGGAGCCATGGGCGCCTCGGCAGTTAATGGAAAAGTACCCCAATGCATACCGAAGCTAACACTCGCTTTAACATCCCGATGGATTTTTACCGCCTCCTCTGGATTGATATGAAAGTCAGCCATAAAAGAACGGGGTAGATAACCACCAATTGGAATAAAGGCGAAATCAACGCCACCCGTCATGTCGCCAATTTCTTTAAATTGCCTGTCGTTGTAACCGGTGTCTCCAGCAAACCAAAGGCTACGGCCACCCAGTTGTACATACCAACTAGCCCAGAGCGATTCATAGCGATCTGACAGGCCGCGAGCAGACCAATGTTGTGATGGCATGGCTTGAATTTTGAGATCAGGTTCTTCAGCCTTGTCCCACCAGTCCATTTCACGCACACGGTCAGGTGCAATACCATTATCCTTGAACCACTGCGCTAGTTTTAATGGCACAAAGTAAATAGGATCGTTTCCTAAATGGCGGATCGTTTCTATATCGAGGTGATCATAGTGATTATGACTGATAATCACATAATCAATCTTAGGTAGATTGGCATAATCAACCACGTGAGGGACATAACGTTTTGGACCTACAAAAGTGAAGGGTGAAGCGCGGTTGGAAAATACAGGATCCGTTAAAATCGTGACACCATCAAGTTGAATCAGAAAGGTAGAATGTCCTAACCAACTTACTTGCACCCCCTGTGACGGATTAAGGATGGTATCCAAATTAAGTAATTGAAAAGGCACATGGTCACTTTCGCCTTCATGGTCAGCCCACTTAACATCGCTTAAATAGCGCATCTTCATATAACTGAAGAAAGTTTTATCAGGCGTTTCAATATACAAATTTTTGAACCCTTCATCTGTGTGATGAGCGGGACGATCTGGATCAATCAATAGCGGATTGGCGGCCGCACAGGAAAGTATTAATAACAGAAAAAAACTGCCTATCAAACCACGTAGGATGGTGAAAGGGATCTGGATCATAGAAGCTCCTGTAGAATGGATGGCAGATATCCGAATAGAATGTAATACGGTGCAGATGAATATTTGGTTCAAGAAAGTCTGAATAACTTTTTTTGATTACTGCAGGTGAATATTTCAAGCCAAAAAGTACTCAGTAATTAATATAATGATACACTTTTACTAAAACAATCTACTTCATGCTTGTTAAGTCTGCTGCTCTGGTAAGAAGCCACCAGCTTGCATATTCCACAAACGGGCATAATGGCCATCTATTTGTAATAGTGCCTTATGGTTACCATCTTCAATAACCTTCCCCTCATCAAACACGAGTATCCTATCCATGTGTGCAATGGTTGATAGCCGATGTGCCACTACGACGACGGTCCGTCCCTTCATCAAGTTATCGAGACCCTGTTGTATTTTTTTCTCCGTGACCGAGTCGAGCGCTGAGGTTGCTTCATCTAATATGAGTATTGGAGCATTTTTCAAAATGGCACGGGCAATGGCAATACGCTGTCGCTGACCACCAGATAATTTAACACCCCGCTCTCCTACTAGCGAGTCGTACTGTTTTTCAGTTTGCAAGATAAAGTCGTGTGCATGGGCTTTTTTAGCGGCTTCAATTACTTCTTCGTCACTGGCCTCCAGCCGGCCATATCGAATATTTTCCATCAAAGAACGATGAAATAATTGCGGATCCTGTGGAATCATCGAAATACTTTCACGTAGACTATCTTGTGTCACCTCGAGAATATTTTGGCCATCAATTAGTATCCTACCACTTTGGGGTTCAAACAGACGCAGCATTAAATTAACAAAAGTTGATTTGCCTGAACCCGAAAAACCAACCAGACCAACTTGCTGCTTAGACGGTATAGTGACATCGAGTTGTTCAAATACCTTTAAACCTTCTTGATAAATAAACGTGACATTACTAAACGTTATTTGACCCTTAACAACCCTTAGATCGACGGCTTCTTCACTGTCAACAATGTCGTGTGATTGAACAAATACCCCAACACCATCACTGATATTACCCAAATATTCAAAAAATTCGAGGAAACTTCGACTCAATCCGCGTGCCGCTTCGATTAGCATGATGGCGAGACCCGCCACCATAGAAAACTCGCCCACAGTCAAATTGCCCTCAGACCAAATCTTCAGGGCATAACCCACCATGCCAACCATTAAAACCATGGCGGCGGTATATTGAAACCAGCGTAGTTTTTCCATATACCAGAAGGTACGCTTGGCTTGGCTGACCTCCTCATTTAAATAATCGGTGAGGTAGGCCTCTTCATACTTTCGTCGTGCAAACATTTTTGCGTTCATCACATTGGTCACAGAGTCGACTATTTTGCCAGTGACAAGAGACCGAGCTGCTGCAAAATCCTGTGCATAGCTTCTACACTTTTTTGCAAGCAAAAAAGATACATAGATGTAGACAGCAAGCCAAAGACTTAATACGAGGGCCAAATCACTACTGGCAGTAAATAATAGAATTAAAGCAACCACCGATTTAATAATCAACGGGTAAAAATCAAAAGTGATGGTCCACAATGCATGCATACAACTTGTGGCAACTTCTGCAATTCGACTGGCTAGGGAGCCAGCAAAGTGTGACACAAAATAGCGATGAGAGTGATGCTGTAGATAACTGAACAAGGATTTTCTTATTTCGGTGCGCAAAAAAGGCCCTGTCATGACCAAAGCTGCACCACTCGCACGACTAAACAAAACAATTCCTAGGTTAAGTACTGCAAATAAAATTAACGCGTCTTTTGATGCATCGAATATATCAGCGCCCGTGGTATTAGCCAAAATTACCGCATCAATGATTTCCTTTATCGCATAAGGCAACATTATGGTACAGGCTGCTTGCGCAGCTTCACATGCAAATATAACCATCAATGTATTACGTGACTTTAAATAAAAGTACAATGCAAAACGTAAAGCGGAGCGCGAAAGTGGGGGCGCTTCTTTTGCTATAATCAGTTTATTTTCCATCGCCTTAGCTTAACCCTAATGACTTACTATCCATAATGAAAGGGGACTTTTAATATTTGAAAAAGTCACAAATTATCTCCCTAACATCATGTATCCTTTATTTGGCAAATAATACGTGCCAAGGTTCAAGGGTATTAAAATAATTCTATCAACTGTCACTAAAACTCAATAACTATCGACCCCAATACTTAATTAATGAATGTATAATTTAAATTTTATAAGAGTGATTAAACTTGACCAGAACATTGATGAAAGACTTTTAAGAGACCAACTATAAAGAGTACCGTTGATTTTTAACAAGTCACATCCAGAATGACGTGTAGCTAAAATATTTAATCACAATTAATAGTCCATTCATTATCACCCTCGACATCTTCAATCTCGATCATCGGAAGTCTACGATTACTATAAGTAAAGTGATTTTTACCTTTCCATTCAAGGCCTGTCTCATGGGTAGTGCGGGCATAATAATACCAAAGGGAACTAGAAGAAGTCAGGGGCTTACCACTTTCATCTTCAAGGGAAAACAATTCATTCGAGCTAACACCCTCCCACTCGTCAAAATACCAGATATTGTCAAGTCCTTTATAGCGGATCACAAGAGTTATCGGATGCTTACATTTATTCTCAAACACAAAACCAAAGCTCATATTAGAGTTATCAATAGTTCTGATAGGAGACAAATTTTGAGTGATTTTGTCGTTAAAACTTAACCAGACAGCGTATCCAAGCCCAACCAAAACTAAAACTAAAACTATCACCAAAAGCTTCCAGCTAAATAATCTATTGCTTGAAATATAATGAGGCATTCCAAGATGAATATTTTCCTGTTTTTGGAATGGTTCGGACTCAGAGTGTCTGATTAGCTCTCGATCATTTTTTTTTCGATGATCGTCAATCAATAAATTATAATCCGTTCTTTTTAAAGGGTCTGAAAGAACTACATATGCCTCGCTGGCAAATTGCATAACAATTTTAGCACGCTGTTGATTACCGATGAATTTATTAGGATGGAACTTCAAAAAATAATATTTGAAAGCAGCACGAATGTCTTCGACGCTCGCATCTTCTTCAACTTTTAAATTATTATAGTGTGTTCGAAATTTAGACATAAATTAAATAGCAACGTCCTTGATTGACAATAAAATGCATTCTTTTTTTCAAAAAACCTTAACCCGTAAATTAATACGAAGGCAGAGAAAATTTGACTTTTAGGCCTGACAGTAAAATGATTTTTGACTTCCAATCAAGACTTTAATAAAAGTAGCCAAAACTTAATTCTAGAAAACTAATTAAAATCAAGTTCGGGCTACTACTCTTAATTATTATTTCGATAATTCTTTTAATAGCTCATCTGTGACGTTTACGGCTTCGTCTGCATAAGCAACCCCTTCGGTAAAGATAAAGTCATATCCATTTTCTTTGCCAAATTTTAGGATAACAGCAGAAATAGATTTCTGAATTTCTTGGAGTAATACGCCACGACGTGACTGCACATCTTCTTGCAATGATTTTTGATCAAACTGAAATTGGCGTTTGCTTTGAATGATAACATCTTCCGATTTTTTCTTATTCTCGGCACTCATAATAGCGCTATCTGTTTGGTATTTACTTTCAAGCTCTTGTATTTTCTGAGCCATAGCTCTTAAGCTTGTTTCTCTCTGAAGGAATTCTTCCTTAAGCAATTTTGAGGCTGCTTGAGATTGTGGCGATTTTTCAATAATGATGGCAGGATTAATAAATGCCAACTTACCGGCAGCACTCGCACCAAATGTCACACTGCTTAAAATTAAGGCGATTAGGATTTTTTGCTTAACTGTCATGTATCTTCCCTCTTTACTTGTGGGCCAATTATGGCATCTTGTTTTATCAAACGTTATTGAGTTTTCAAGACCTTAAGGGTCCTTGAATAGCCTCTACTTTTACTACTGAATAAGGACTGGTCACTTGATTGAGATCCTTTTTCTTTTACTGTGAGGTTTAATCTTAAAGCTTTTCCACTTTAGGGATAAAACCAATTGCCTGAATAACATCTCTGTTAGGATCAAAAATTCCCACTGGGTATTTGACTTTATCAGCTAACCTGCTATTACTAAATTGTAATTTAACAGACCTATCAGTTCAATTATATACCTGATTATTCCATTAGTTGATGCTGAATTTTAGTCAAACCTTTCAACTCGTTAATATCTGATAAATTCACCTCAAACATCTAAAAAGGTTGGGTGCCTGGAAACTTTATAGCTGAAAAGTTCATTTATGTTTTGTCATCAAGATCATTTAAGAAAGTGAATGGTAATCGAATTTCTGTAAATAATAATTTAAACAGTCATCTCTTATCAAACTCTTGTTTGAATACTCACTATTGAACTTAGCATAGCTGATTAAATAGTTATTTCTTTTAACCCATTCATATAGGGCAGTAACACATCGGGAACTTTTATACTGCCATCAGCTTGCTGGTAATTTTCCATCACCGCAACCAGCGTTCTGCCGACTGCAAGGCCAGACCCATTTAAGGTATGAACCAATTCTGGCTTGCCTGTTTCTGGGTTACGCCAACGAGCTTTCATACGCCTCGCTTGAAAATCAAGCATATTACTACAAGATGAAATCTCTCGATAAGTATCTTGCCCTGGCAACCAAACTTCTAAATCGTAGGTTTTGCTGGCTGAAAAACCCAAGTCACCCCCACATAAAATGACTTTTCGATAAGTTAGTTTAAGTAACTTTAAAATAGCTTCAGCATGACCCGTTAACTCTTCTAGTGCTTGCGAAGAATCTTCAGGTTTAACAATTTGCACCATTTCTACTTTATCAAATTGATGTTGCCGAATCATGCCTCGGGTGTCTCTGCCATACGATCCAGCCTCTGAACGAAAACAAGGTGTATGTGCTACGTATTTAAGGGGCAAATCGTTTGCATTTAAAATAGTATCACTTACCAAATTAGTAACGGGGACTTCAGCAGTCGGAATCAAATAAAGGTTGTGACTGGCTGATTTCACATTAAACAAATCTTCCTTAAATTTGGGTAACTGGCCTGTCCCAATCAGCGTCGCCTCGTTTACCAAATAAGGCACGTAGGCCTCAGTATAACCATGCTGCAGGCTATGCTGATTGACCATCAGTTGAATCAGTGCCCGATGCATTGTAGCCAAACTACCGGTCATTGTAGCAAAACGAGCACCCGATAATTTTGCGGCACGCTCAAAATCAAGGCCTTTAAGGTGGTTACCCAGATCAATATGATCTTTCGGTTCAAAATCAAAAACAGGTTTTGTGCCCCAAACCAAAACTTCTTCGTTATCCTCTTCCGTCACCCCGGCTGGAACAGAGTCATCGGCAATGTTTGGCATATCCAGTAATAATGCTTCTAACTGCGTTTGAAGTAAATCCAAATCAGATTCAGCCTGTTTGAGCTGTAAGCCTAATTCTTCTACTGCGGCCAGTAAGGGTGTAATATCTTCTCCCTGAGATTTTACCTTACCGATTGCTTTTGACTGAGTATTTCTATCACTTTGCAGAGCTTGCGTACTCATTTGCAGTGACTTACGTTTGTCTTCTAGCTGATTAAATAACTCAGTATTAAATTCGTACTTTTTTATCCGGAGCTTTTTAACAACGCTATCAAGGTCACTCCGTAACAATTTTGGATCTAACATTTAGTTTCTCTCATACCCATGTCTTTCAATAAAATTTTTTTGTTAAATAGAATATCAGTAATATAGTTTAAAAATATTGTTTAGCGGCCAATATACCAGCCCATACGCCCAGCACACTTAAGACAACACTGGCAAGGCCATAAACTACTGCCTTTAAGATTGCGCCATTGTCAATTAAGTAGACGGTATCAAGCGCAAAAGTTGAAAACGTCGTAAATGCACCTAGAAAACCAACAATCAAGCCAAGTCGTACTTCATTACTGACGTTCAAGCGATCAGCTAAAATAATAGTCAAAAATCCAATCACAATAGAACCGACAACATTTACCGTTAACGTACCGTAAGGAAACCCATCGCCAAACCAGCGAGTAGTCGACATTGAAACCCAATAGCGGCAAACTGCTCCTAAAGAACCTCCAAAAGCTATTGCAATATAGATAGACATTTTAGCTTTGCGCAAAAATAGGATATTGTACGCATCGAAACGAAAGATGCACCCAGCTTGCCTATTTTATTAGAGCAATTTTAAATTCAGCTATCACTCTCCTCCTTTTCAGGAAATTAACCACTTTGCAGTCAAACCAAGCGCTTCCGACCAGGCAACAGCTAAGCCAACAGATAAAAAAAATGGGCTTCGATCTTGGATTCCAACAGGTAGGCATCACCGATACCCAGTTGGATTCAGAGCACAAACACTATAACGAATGGATTGAACGTAATTTTCATGGTGAGATGAGTTACATGGAACGCAACATCACTAAACGTTTTCACCCTGATCAACTTGTACCCGATACTTTATCTGTAATCTGTGTGCGGCTTGATTATTATAAAAATGAAGGCAGTTGGCCTATCGACTTACTCAACCAAAGTGATCTTGCTTATGTCTCGCGTTATGCTCTAGGCCGTGATTATCACAAACTAATACGAAAACGCCTGCAAACATTTGCTGACCAAATATCAAGTATTGTTGGCGACTTAGGCTATCGCGTTTTTACCGATAGTGCACCAGTGCTCGAAAAGGCGCTGGCCTCTAAGGCGGGTATTGGATGGCAGGGAAAACATTCAAACATTCTTAATAAAAGTAATGGTTCATGGTTTTTTCTGGGAGAAATATTCACTAACCTGTCGCTTGAATATGATTCTGCAGTTGGGAATCATTGTGGAAACTGCACTAGTTGTATCGATGTTTGCCCCACCAAAGCGATTGTTGCTCCTTATGTCGTCGATGCTAGACGTTGTATTTCATACTTGACCATTGAACATAAGTCAGCCATTCCAATTGAGTTTAGAGAGGCCATTGGCAACCGTATTTATGGCTGTGATGACTGCCAGTTATTTTGTCCTTGGAATCGTTTTGCAAAGCTATCGGAGGAAGCTGATTTTAATCCGCGCCATGGCTTAGATAACACATCGCTGCTTGATTGCTTTAGCTGGACCCAAGATGAGTTCGATACTAAGACAATGGGTTCTGCGATTCGTCGCATTGGCTACCAAAGTTGGATACGAAACATTGCTATTGCGCTTGGAAACGCCGACCATAACCCACATATCATCGATGCCCTGAAGTTAGCTTATGTAAAGCACAATGATTTCATACAGGAACACATTGATTGGGCCATCAATCAGCAACAGAATAAAGCAACAGGGTAAGCAGCAATGAACGATTGGCAAAATTTTATACAGACTCAACCGAACGCACTTTTTATGCGTAACTTTATCGCTGATGCAGATCAATTAGGTCTGATCTTAGTCACTGGCGACGACGCACAGAGTTTTTTACAAAATCAATTAAGCAACGATATCAGCCATATCGACAAAACTAAGTCTCAACTCAGCTCTTACTCAACCGCTAAAGGACGAATGCTCGGAATTTTTAGAATTATACAAATTGATAACGGTTATATTCTAATCACCACTAAAAGCTTGGTGCCGAATTTGATAAGCAGACTTCAAATGTATGTATTATCATCGAAAGTGTCGTTAGCTGATGCATCTGGCCACTTTGCTCGGTTTGTGGTGCAGACCGATCTGTTAGACACATCACCAGCTTCGTCAATCACCAATAAACAATTACCCGACACCACAAATGCTGTTCTACAAAATGATAGCGTGATTTCACTTCAACTTAATCAGCTAGATAGCCAAAATCGGTACTTGTTTCTTTGCCTTTCATTCGATGAAGCAAAGTCACTTTGGTATCAGTTTTCTGAAAACTTAAATGTGGCTAATTTTGAATCATGGCGACTGTCAGACATCAGGGCTGGCATACCCAGTATTTATCCTCAGACTGTTGAAAAATTTGTGTTGCAAATGTCGAATTTAGATTTGCTTGATGGCGTTAGCTTTAAAAAAGGTTGCTATCCTGGTCAGGAAATCATTGCTCGAATGCATTATTTAGGCAAACTTAAAAGGCGCTTATTTCTGGCGACGTTAGAAACAAGCCTATGCCCATTGCCTGGTGAAGAGATTTGCATGAGTGACGCTGCATCAGCCGATGGCAGTGGTATGGTGGTAGACGCCATCATTGACGATAACGGCCTTTGTCATTGCCTGTATGTCGCACAAATCAAAAAAGTAAGCGAAAAAACACTTTGCCTACTTAACCAACCAAGCATCAACCTAAACATTGCTGATTTGCCTTATTCGTTACCTGTATAAGGGTTTGAATTATTCATCTTAATTGAACCGCGTTTAAGCAAAGTTTACTGGGAGAGAGGCCCTTAACCTCTAAAAGCTTTTATTTGCCTGAGCATAGGCTCAGCTTGATTGTAATTAATGTGAATCAGCTCAGAACGACCATTACACTCCATCATTAAGCTTGGAAAGCCATTCACTCCAAGTGATCTTACTAGGTTTATTTCATCCAACAATGTTTGCTGCGTTTGAATGGTTGCAAGATCATCAGAAAAGATTTTTTGATCAAGACCCATTTCAACGGCTAATTCTATCAACGTACTGCCATCTGACGGATTGCGGGCTTCTTGATAATAAGCTTGATGAATTTTGTGAGTCATTAATTCATCAAAAGCATCACCTTGCTGTCTAGCGGCAATAACTGCACGACAAGCGGGATAAGTCGCTCTTCGAGGTGCGCAGTTGTCCCAAAAATCGTAATTAAACAGCACACCCGGTATTGCCTGCTCTATTCGTTGCCAGTTTTGCCTGACCATATGGCGAGTTGCCGCAGACATTGGTTCATCGCTATCGGTTGCTAAACCACCGAGTAATCGTTTGACCTTCACACCAGTAGGCAAGCTATCCATCAGACTTTTAAACGTTTTAGAAAAACCAAAACACCAGCTGCACATTGGATCGTGTACGTAAATTAGGGAAGCATTTGTCACGGCTAGAAGTCTCCTTTAGGTCCTATTGATAGCTTTTCATTAACTCTTTAACGATTGAATCACAAGACTTAATCGTATTGATACTCGCGACACTTTTGCCGGCTTGCCAGTAATCTTTTTTACCCGATTCATCCAACGCGGATTTTTTGAGTTGCCATATCGACTTTAAAGCAAAAAAAGTGCGCATCCAATGCTTTGTCTTTTTACTCGATAACATCCACTTTGCAAACCAGCCTAATTTTAAACCGCCACGCTTAATATAATGGGTATTGATAACCGACACTGGAATCCCCGTTATACGTTCGGAAAGGACGATATCTGATGCTTGTGCTCTTATAATTGATTGCTTATAGACATCCGTGGCAAGACATTCATTGCTCGCTATAAATCGCGTACCTAACTGGCAGCCGACATATCCTATGTTCAGTGACTGCTCAAAGGATTGAGAATCACCAACACCACCGGCACAAACTAATGGCACATTTAAACCACTCAGCTCATCGAATAATAGCTGTGCATTTTTTGCACCTGCATGACCACCAGCTCGATTATTAACACAAATTAAACCATCGACACCATTGGCCAGTCCTATTTCAGCCCATTTCAATTCAGTCACGTCGTGGTATACAAGACCACCAACTGAATGGACTTGCTGTGCTATCCAATCAGGTTTGCCAAGCGAAGTTACAAAAAATCGTATGCCCTCATCCAGTGCAACATCGACCCATTGTTCCATCCTTTGTTGATATTTTTTTGAAGACTTCTCAATGAGTACATTCATGCCAATGGGCTTATCGGTAAGCTGTCGCATGAACCGAATGCCTTGGCGAAATTCGTGTCCATGGACATAAGTCAGTGATATGGGCTGCATAACACCGATGCCGCCTGCCTCAGACACGGCTGCCACTAGTTCAGGGTTGCTACAGGGATACATTGGTCCACCAATGATTGGATAACGAATACCAAGTTGCTCGGTGAATACCTGACTTGCCAATGACAAAGCTCTATTGGTCATGTCAAATTAGTCCTTTTGAGGTCAGAAAAATTTAAAATTTAAAAACCAAAACGGATTAACTGCCACCAAAAACATCGACACCTTTAGGTGGCGTAAATTGGAAAACCTTTGGATTGTGTATAACATTTTGACGTAAATTTTCAAATACAATTTGAGTGCTTTGACCAAAACCATCGCGTAATTCCATGGCTTTGACGATTTTATTCTCTAAACCAATATAAATTCGAGAGTATTCCAATTCAGTTGCCTTAGGCTCAAGTTCAACCCAATAAAGAAACTTACGTTGCCCGACCTCATTCACTGTAAAATCTGAATTAATTTCATTTTGTTTCATCAACACCATAATAGGTGCAGAGGTCAAACCAGTCGACATGGGTTTCACCGTCACCTGGTCAAGGTCAACATCATAAACCCAAAGTTCAGAACCATCTGCAATAATTTGTTGTTCATAGGGTGCCGTGTAAATCCACGAAAATTTACCCGGACGAGAAATAGCGACCGTACCACTACTCTGCTGTAAAACCTGCTTATCTTCGCTTAGCACGGTTTGTTTAAAATTTGCCGTGGCGTTGTCAAGACTTTTAAGCGCTGTTTTAAGTCGTTGCTCTGCTGTTTCGGCATAAGCTACATTTAAAAAACAACTGACTAAACTAATTACAATCAACAAATACTTCATAGGTCATCCATTTTTGGCGGAGGTGGTGCGAGCACTTCTCGACTACCGTTTGATTGGACTTGCGAAACTACCCCAGAGTTCTCCATTTCTTCAATCATTCTAGCCGCCCGGTTATAACCAATTTTGAGGCGTCGTTGAACATAGGAAATGGATGCCTTACGGGTTTCTGTCACTATGGATACCGCTTCATCATAAAGAGAATCAAGATCTTCTCCACTTGAACCAGCGGGTGCTTCACCCGGCAATAGGGTGGTCGGTGATTCTTCCAACACATTTTCAATATAATTGGGACCGCCCGATTGTCTAATTTCGTTAATCACTGCATGCACTTCATGGTCATCAACGAAAGCGCCATGAATTCGTTCAGGCATACTGGTACCTGGTGGTAAGAACAACATATCGCCATGACCTAATAACGATTCAGCGCCCATTTGATCCAGTATGGTTCGAGAATCAATTTTAGATGACACTTGGAACGCGATTCGAGTGGGAATATTAGATTTGATCAAACCGGTGATTACATCCACTGAAGGACGTTGTGTCGCCAACAGCAAATGAATTCCACAGGCTCGCGCTTTTTGTGCCAGACGAGCGATTAGCTCTTCTACCTTTTTGCCAACTACCATCATCATATCGGCGAATTCATCAACCACAACAACAATATAAGGTAATGTTTCCAAGTCATCTGGAACCAAGTCAGGGAACAGTAATAGTCTTGACTTATCAAACAATGGATCTTTAATTGGCGTTCCTGCTTCGATCGCGTCACTTACCTTCCGGTTGTAACCGGTAATATTACGGACACCTAAAGAAGCCATCAGCTTGTATCGGCGCTCCATTTCGGCAACACACCAACGCAGCGCATTGGCAGCTTCCTTCATGTCTGTCACCACGGGCGCAATTAAATGGGGAATACCCTCATAAGCATTCAGTTCTAACATTTTTGGATCAATCAATATCATCCGAACTTCTTGAGGTGTCGCCTTGTAGAGCATACTCAATAACATGGCATTGATACCCACTGATTTACCAGAACCCGTCGTACCTGCGACCAACAAGTGAGGCATTTTGGCAAGATCAGCCACCACAGCCTGACCACTAATATCTTTACCCAGTGCCAGCGTGAGGGGTGAAGTTGATTCGTCAAAGGTCTTTGAGCGCAGGATTTCACTTAAAACGACTAACTCACGATTTTCATTCGGTATTTCAAGCCCCATGACCGATTTGCCTGGAATCACTTCTACTACCCGAACACCCATAACAGATAGTGATCGCGCTAAATCCTTCGCCAAGTTACTAATTTGGCTTACCTTGACACCTGGAGCAGGAAGAATCTCGAACCGAGTAATAACAGGACCTGGATGCACTGATTCAACTTGAACTTCGATACCAAAGTCTTTTAGTTTTATTTCCAACTGATGCGACATAGCTTCTAATGCCGCTGCGCTATAGCCCGCTTTTTGGGGTTTTGCGTCATCTAACAAAGCTAGTGAAGGAATACCGCTGAGATTCGTATTCGAGGTGTGGAACAGTGGGATTTGCTTTTCTTTTTCGACGCGGATGCTCTGTTCGAGCGACTGAACTACCGGTTCAATTTTAACAGGACGACGTTTCTCTTGTTTTTCAATTTCAGCACTAAAGCTTTCTTGGCGGTCGATACGAACTCTCTTGCCTTCCATATTGTCTTTTGTCAGGTAATATCGATCGACAAGCTTTTCAATTAAAATGAGTGTGTATTTTCCAATGTTATCAATCAGTGCTAGCCATGAAATTCCGGTAAACAACGTTAGTCCAGCAAGAAACAAGGCCATATGCAAGACCGTAGCCCCCAGAAAACCCAAGCCATGGGAAAAATAATTGCCCGTGACTTGTCCCAATATACCACCCGCTGCTAGCGGCATAACACTCGAATCTACCGCAAAGTGGAGACCAAACAGCGCGCAGCCAGATATCAGTGTTAAAATAAAACCACTCCATCGAATCATTAGCATTTGATTTCGGTCTTCAGCACTGAGGTTTCTAGTTCTCACTAGGATGATGCCGTTATAGATCATCATAGTCGGCAATAACAGTGAGAAAAATCCAAACAGGTAAAATAATAAGTCGGCAATCCAGGCACCGGCAATACCACCAAAGTTAAGAATTTGGCTACTTGTCCCACTATGCGACCACGACGCATCTTGAGCGTCATAACTTATAAGTGCGACTAATACATAACCCGCAATTGCAAACGATAACAACATGCCCACTTCGCGTAAGCGTTGACTGATCTGTTCTGCAAACATGCGCTTTTTTTCAGGACTACTCGCCGAACGTTTAATTTTTGCCTGTGCCACTATTTTTTTGTAAACCACTATTATATTGAAAAAATAAGGATATTTTACATGATCATATTGAACCATAACTAGATAACTTTCAGTTTTGTCCAAGAACTTTAAAATTATGTCCCCATATTAACGTCATATTACAATAATTAGATGGATTTACTTCGAGTCTGACTTTATATTTTAATTCACTTATTTACATTATTACACTAGCCATTATTATGAGCGAAAATTGTTGATCAAGCCCGTTGATCCAATACATTGATTTCAGACCATTACTCGAGAGCACTATGTCCGACACGAAGCACAGACGCGTTATTATTCTTGGATCAGGCCCTGCCGGTTATTCAGCGGCTGTTTATGCCGCTCGCGCTAATTTAAAGCCAATGGTAATTACTGGTTTAGAAGCTGGTGGACAATTAATGACAACAACCGACGTGGATAATTGGCCTGGTGATGTCGAGGGCTTAACGGGTCCCGTATTAATGCAGCGAATGCAGCAACATGCTGAGCGTTTCGATACCGAAGTTGTCTTTGATCATATTCATACCGTGCACTTAAACGAAAACCCAAAACGTCTGGTCGGCGATAGTGGTGAATATACCGCAGACGCATTAATTATTACAACTGGTGCTAGCGCTATGTACCTTGGCGAACCGTCCGAAGAGAAGTTCCAAGGTAAAGGTGTGTCAGCTTGTGCAACTTGTGATGGCTTCTTTTTCAAAAATCAAAATGTCGCTGTTATTGGCGGTGGGAACACCGCGGTCGAAGAAGCCCTGTATCTTGCTGGTATCTGCTCGAAGGTTACCCTGATCCACCGCCGTGATGAGCTGCGTGCAGAAAAAATGCTGCAGGACCGTTTGCTTAAACACGAAAAGATCGATGTGGTCTGGGACAGTGTTGTTGATGACATTCTGGGTGGCGATGGCCCGATGGATGGCGTCGAAGGGGTGCGTGTCCGCAATATCAAAACCGATGAAACCACCGACATCCCGGCCGACGGTTTCTTTGTTGCCATCGGTCACGATCCGGCAACGGCGGTCTTTAAGGGGCAGGTCACCATGGATGACGAAAACTATATCCTCGTCAATCCGGGCAGCACGGCAACCAACATTGCCGGTGTCTTTGCCGCAGGCGACGTCACTGACAAGGTTTACCGTCAGGCCGTGACGGCTGCGGGCATGGGCTGCATGGCCGCCCTTGAAGCTGAAAAGTTCATTGCTGAACAAGAAAGCTGATCTTTTCGGTTTTGGCGTGATGGGCATCCTGTGCCACCGTCATAAACAAAATGATCCAGAAAACACCAAAGGGGATGCATTTTTGCATCCCCTTTTTCATGTGCCTGTTTTGGGTTCGATCCCGCCAATTACCTGACTTTTCACAAGAATCGCGCCGTTTGAAAATAGCGGTATAGGAAAATGCCTGCTTGCAGAAAACGTCACAGGCCTCATATTGAATTAATAATCATGTGCTTGGACAGTTTGTGTGACGCACTTAACAGTGTTGAAACCAAATTGCCCATAAAAGAAGAGAACTATTATCAGGGGACTGGCGCAGCGACCGTGCGGCAGTGACATCTAGGAGCAGGTCTATGGACTGGGACAAGCTGCGTGTATTTCACGCTGTTGCGGAAGCTGGAAGCTTCACCCATGCGGGGGAAAATCTTAATCTGAGCCAATCGGCTGTCAGCCGACAGATCAGTGCGCTTGAAGAAAGCGTAAAGGTTCCATTGTTCCATCGCCATGCACGTGGCCTTATCCTGACGGAACAGGGTGAACTTCTGTATCGCACGGCACATGATGTCTTTGCCAAACTTTCGATGGCAGAAGCCCGCATCCGCGAATCCAAGGAACGGCCAAGCGGCCCGCTGAAAGTAACCACCACGGTTGCCTTTGGCTCAACCTGGCTAACACCGCGCATTAACGAATTCCTTGAACGGTATCCGGAAATTGAACTGTCGCTTGTGCTCAATGACGAGGAACTCGACCTTGCCATGCGCGAAGCAGACGTCGCGATCCGCATGCAGCCGCCCCGGCAAGCCGACCTTGTACAGCGCCAGTTGATGACGCTGCGCTACCATGTGTTTGCATCGCCTGAATACATCAAACAATACGGTATCCCCAAAACACCCGAAGACCTCAAAGATCACCGCCTGATCATTTATGGTGCGGATGCCCGCCCGCCGGTGTCAAATGTGACTGTCTCTTATACACATCTCCGAGCCCACGAGACGCTACGCTATCTCGT
>CAJXUC010000047.1 GCA_913061315.1 uncultured Gammaproteobacteria bacterium
GAGATAGCGTAGCGTCTCGTGGGCTCGGAGATGTGTATAAGAGACAGGTCTAAAACTAATTGAGGATTAAGGTATGTCACTGCGTTTGGGCATTGATACCGGTGGCACTTTTACCGATGCAGTGTTGGTCGATGATAATAAAACAATTATTGCTGCTCAGAAAAGTCTGACAACTCGCTTTGATTTGGTCATTGGTATTGGAGAAGTAATTGCAAAACTACCCGCAGACAAACTCAAGCAAGTGTCTATGGTATCCCTCTCCACCACACTAACAACTAATTCGGTGGTTGAAGATTTAGGAGCACCTGTTTGCGTATTGCTGCCGGGCTATAATGACGCTCAAGTAAAACAAAGTGGTTTACTTGACATATTGCCAGCCCAGTTTGTTGTTATTCTCGATGGTGGCTACGATGCAGTGGGTGTTGAGCAACAGCCTTTAAATGAAAAAGCGGCGCGTACTGCCATCTTGAAACTCAAGAATCAAGTGTCAGCCTTTGCTATATCAAGCCTATTTGGAACTCGAAACTCTAGTCATGAAGTTCGCTTAAAAGCACTGGTGACTGAGTTAACTGATATGCCAGTCATCTGTGGTAATGAACTTGCGTCCAGCTTAGGTGCCCCTAGGCGCGCATTAACCGCCGCGCTTAATGCGCGAATGGTACCTCCAATTAAAGAGTTGATAGGTTCGGTGTTAAAGGTGCTCGATCAACATAAGGTCGTCGCGCCACTAATGATTGTCAAGGGCGATGGTTCACTAGCCAGCTTAAAAAATGCCATTGAAAAGCCTATCGGCACGGTGCTATCGGGCCCAGCAGCAAGTGTAATTGGCGCCTGTCAATTGAGCGGATTGCAAAATGCCATTGTGGCTGATATGGGTGGTACCACTACTGATATTGCAATAGTCACCAATGGCCAACCAGAACTCTGTGCGGATGGTGCAATGATTGGCGACTGGCAGCCTATGGTCGAAGCAGTGCGGGTCAGTTCTATTGGACTGGGCGGCGATAGCGAGGTTCGCTTTGGCGGTCACAAGGGTTTAAGCATTGGGCCTAGACGGGTTGTACCAACCAGCCTACTCGCTCATTTACACCCTGAAATAATCCCTAAATTAGAAACTCAATTATCTGGCATGGTAAGCGCTCGAAGCAATCGTTTTGTCATGCGTTTAGAAAACAATCAAGCCCTATTGAATCAGTTAAACCCTATCGAATTAGAGGCTTGGGAGTTATTAGGCAATGGCCCGGTTGAGCTCGATTCACTTGTGGTCGAAAACCGCGAATATGCTCGTGCTTTGGCTCGTCTAAAGAGGCTGGGTCTCGCTATTTATAGCGGCTTTACTCCGACCGATGCGGTTCATGTTCTTGGTATCAATTCCCATTGGAGCTCGACAGGCGCTGAGTTATCAGCCCGAATTTGGATGCGTCAAATGCGTTATCTCTATGGCTACGGTAATTGGCAAGCTGACGACGTACAAAACGCCTGCAATCAAGTTTACGATTTGGTAAATGCCACCATCTGTCGTTTATTAATTGAAGTGGGATTAAACGAATCCGATTTAACTCGAGTTGGTCGAACTCAATCCGTCACCGAACTACTGACCAAAATGGTGCTTGATCAAAGTCAACATGAAAAAGACAATCCATTGTTTAAACTCGAATTTGCCAAAGGCTACCCAATTGTTGCCGTCGGCGCACCTGCTTCTGGTTATTATGGTGAGGTAGCTGACCGGTTACACATTGGTTTGCATCTACCCAAGCATGCCGATGTTGCCAATGCTTTTGGTGCGGTAATGGGTAGCATCGTGCAGCGCTCTCAGGTCACTGTCACTCAGCCGATGCATGGTATTTTTCGTTTATTTCATAATGATCATCCACAAACTTTTGATACGCTCAAAGAAGCCAAGCAATGTGCCGAAGAAATAGTTTTAGACGAAGCCAAAGCGAAAGCAGTCAGCGCCGGAGTTAAGAATCCAGACGTTACTTTAACCTATGAGAACACACATGTTAAAGATGACGTTGACGGTGAGCTATTCCTAGAGTCGGTTATTATTGCCACTGCCATTGGGCCCGCTTGCGATTGGCGGTCTGACTCTTAAGGTTTTTGGTCGTTGATTTAGAGCTTGCGTGAAAGCCATACAGATTAGAGTCACATTTTTGAAGGACTGTATTTTAGGCGAATCAACTGATGGGATACAACCAACTGAAACCAGTCTATATCATATGAGATTTGTCTAGCGTTATTGGGCTTGAACGGCCGTTAAAGCAATCAGGTAATAAACATCATTTGAACAACAACCGCGTGACAAATCATTAGCCGGTTTATTTAATCCTTGCATTATTGGACCAATGGCTTCAGCACCACCAAGTCTCTGTGCAATTTTGTAACCAATGTTCGCTGCATTTAAGTCAGGAAAAATCAGCACATTTGCATCTCCTTTGTTATTTGAATCAGGCGCTTTCTGTGCCGCTACCGATGGCACAATGGCCGCATCAAGTTGGATGTCCCCATCAACAGACAGTGCTGGATTATGCTGCTTAAGAAGTTTAGTCGCAGCTCGAACCTTGTCAACAGACGGATGTTTGGCGCTTCCATTGGTCGAGAAAGACAACATAGCTACTCGCGCTTGAATGTCGAAAAAATGCGTCATATTCTCAGCGGCTGCGAGTGCTATTTCGGCAAGCTGTTCGGCCGTGGGATCAACGACCATGGCACAGTCAGAAAAAATCATAGCTCGCTTGGGATTGTGATGCGACGCTTCGAATAGCATTAGAAAGAAGCTGGAAACGGTTTTGAAGCCAGGTGCAATGCCGATAATTTGTAGCGCTGAACGAACTCGGTCACCCGTTGAATAGCGAGCGCCAGCAATTGAGCCATCAGCATCACCTACTTGCAACATGAGGTCAGCGAAGTGCAGCGGATCTTTTACTAGCTTGCGGGCAACGTTTATTTTCATACCCTTCTTTTCACGCAGTGCCAATAGAGTTTTTGCGTAGGCATCAGACTGTTTTGAGGTTTGCGGGTCCTCTATACGAATATTGCTCAGTGAGAGCTGCTGAATGGCAGCCTCTCGTTTAATGTTAGCTTCGTTGCCAACTAGAATGCAGTTTGCGATGCCATCATCAGTCGCACGAACTGCGGCTTTTATGACACGAATATCTTCACCTTCAGCTAACACAATAGTTTTTAATTGTAATTGAGCTTGACGAAGTATTGTTTCAAGAGTGTTCATTAATAATCCATGTGAAAATTTTCTCGTGAATAAAGTTACAGCTTTATCTAGTAATGCTTAATGGCTTGACTGGATGTAGCTTTCTCAAAATCCAAAATAAAGTTAAACTCAGTGTACAGAATTGCACAGATAGTCACATCATCTTAGACCAAGGAAAATACTTATGAGTGAAACACGCGAGTTCATTGCTTTAAATATTGCGGTATTAACCATATCGGATTCACGCGAGGCATCCAACGATAAATCGGGTGATTTATTAGTTCGCCATCTGACCGAAGATGGTCATCAGCTCTCACAGAAATCCATTGTAGCTGATGACAAATATCAAATTCGAGAAGTGATATCTAGATGGATCGCAGATGAATCTATTCAAGTTGTTCTCACCACTGGAGGCACTGGCGTCACTGGCCGTGACGGCACTCCAGAGGCTGTCACTCCGCTGTTTGATAAGACTATTGAAGGCTTTGGTGAAATGTTTCGCAATCTATCCTATGACACGATTGGCACCTCTACATTACAGTCAAGGGCTTTGGCCGGGGTTGCTAATGGCACTTACTTGTTTTGCATGCCCGGGTCACCAGGAGCCTGTAAGGATGCCTGGACTAAGTTGATTAACGCCCAGCTAGATCACAGAACTCGACCTTGTAATTTAGTTGAATTAATGCCGAGGTTACGAGAATAACTACACTCAAAATACGGGAGATGATCTGTTTTATACGCCATAAAACTTTTCACCATTAGGATCATTCATTGCGTTAGTACCCATTCAAACCATAATCAATCACAGTAATCATCATAGGATCATAATGCCTAAATTGAACCAGCCACCGGTTGATGCTGAGCAACGTCGTTCAGAGAAACCCATTATCTGCTACAGCCTAGACAAACTGCCTGTCTATGATCATGATTTATACGAACGGGCTCGCACATCAATGAAAAAATGCGATGAAACCATCGTAGCACCACGAGATGCCTCTTCTTTCAATGTACCTGCAGGTCATTTTTTCCGTATTGTCAGTACTGAAGGCCCTCAAGTTGGTGACCTTAACTTATGGAACGCCAATGATTTATCTGAACATTTTTTTAGCGGTAAGACCAGACAACTTCATGCCAGCCACGTGAGTACAGGCGATCGTCTTTGGAGCAACTTGCCCAATCTGAGACCTCTGGCAACGATTACTCACGATACATTAGACTGGTATGGCTGGGATGAAGACGGTGCAGGCGTTCACGATGTAATTGGCACTCGGTGCGATCCTTATACCAACTCAATGCTTAACGGGGTTGATTATCATCATTGCTGTCACTCTAATTTGACGCGCGCTCTGGCATCGACAGAAAACATCAGCCTTGATGAAGCCGAAACTCATATCCACGACGTTCTTAATGTATTTATGTGCACTGGTTTTACGCTTGATACACACCAGTACTTCATGAAGGCTAGCCCAGTTCGACCCGGTGACTTTATTGAATTTTTTGCTGAAATTGATTTGGTTGGTGCGCTATCTACCTGTCCGGGCGGCAACTGTGGCAGCAGCCATTCGGATGACAGTACAGCTTGCTATCCTTTATTAGTAGAGATTTACAAGCCCAATGAATCAACACTGGTTGATTGGCAGCCACCCAAAGCTAATGGCTACACGCGAACGCACGGAGTATGAGACCTTACTCTTAGAGTAGACTCAGTTCGATTTTTAGTTGAGTCACAGTAATGAAAGCGGGACTTGGATCCCGCCGTCGTTAAAAGAAGTGCTAAGCCTCAAACTCTATCAATGCATCCTGCATCCACAACAATAAGTAGTCAGCAAAACTTCGGCGAATAATTAATTCGAATCCTGATCCATCAAGTAAGGGCGCAATCATCGCGCCTGATTTTGCTAGCCGAGTTTGTGCACATTGACCTGCTTTGAAAACAGTTGAGTGTAAGTCCAACGGACAATCTCTGGCAATTAAATTCGCGGCATTATCACCCGTAATATTTATTATGGTGACACCACTACTGTTATCAACAACGGATGAAAAAATGACACCTAATGCTGATATCAACTCTGATTGAACCTTGCGTTGCTGCTCGGTCGGCGTTATCACTAGCCACTCGTCGGGGCCTAACCAATAGATTTTATAATCACCCGATACGACAACTGTATTCGCTTCGATAGGCAATGAGCAACCGAGCACTTTTTTGACGGCGGTCATGAAATCTGGATTGTTTGGCCTACCCCGTAAATTCAAGAAACCCTGAAACGGAATCTCTCTTATTAGTGGTTGATTAGCCTTTGGTTCGGTCAACTTAATTTGAACGATGGGACTTTGCTGATGGAATAAATCAGACATTAGATTTAGCTCCTTCTTTGTCGTAAAACAAAGGTTGAGTAATGGTTGCCTTTAATACACGGCCATCTGCTAAAGGTGCATAAACGGTTTCGCCCATTCGCCGACGCCCATCTTTCACTAACGCCATTGCGATTGAATGGCCACAACAAGCACTATAATAGCTTGAGCTAACGTGACCTACCATCGGTACTGGTGTTGCTGCACCTGGATCATTAACCAGTTGGGCACCTTCTGGCAAAACACTATCAGGCTCTTCGGTTAACAATCCGACTAGTTGCTTACGATCAGTGCGTGCCGTGTCTGGGCGGGTTAATGAACGCTTACCGAGAAAGTCTACCTTAGTTTTTGACACCGCCCAACTCATACCCAAATCATCAACCGTGATAGAACCGTCAGTATCCTGACCAACAATTACATAGCCTTTTTCAGCACGCAGTACATGCATTGTTTCAGTACCGTAAGGTGTAATGTCATATTTCGCACCAGCCTCCATTAGCTTTTCCCACATGAAACGTCCATAGTTAGCCGGTAGATTGACTTCATAAGCCAGCTCACCTGAGAAGCTAATTCGATTAATCCGACATTCCAACTCGCCTATTTTACCAACACGTGATGCCATAAACGGAAAGGCTTCAGCACTAAAGTCAATACCCTCACAAATGGCTGAAACAACTTTTCGACTATTAGGCCCAACAACCGCAGCAGTTGCCCAGTGGTCAGTAACAGATGTTAGGAACACTTCCATTTCGGGCCATTCAGTTTGTAACCAACGCTCCATTGAGCTCAGGACACCCGCAGCACCACCAGATGTTGTGTGCATATAAAAATGATCTTCGGCTAAACGAATGGTGACACCATCGTCCATTACCATGCCATCTTCACCCAACATAAATCCATAACGGGCCATGCCAACAGGCAGTTTCATCCAGTTATTGGTGTACATCATCTCTAAGAACTGAGCCGAATCTTTGCCTTTGATTTCAATTTTACCAAGCGTTGACGCGTCTAAAATTCCAACACTGTTACGAGTCGCTAAACATTCTCGATTAACTGCATCATGAATGGTTTCACCGGCCTTTGGATAATACCAAGGGCGCTTCCACTGACCGACATCTTCGAACTCAGCGCCGTTTTCTTCATGCCAACCATGCATTGCCGTTTTTCGGGCTGGATCAAATAGACGACTGCCTAAGTTTTGTCCTGCCATTGAACCAAAAGTGACGGGCGTATAGTTAGGCCGATAAGTGGTTGTGCCTGTTTCTGCAATCGTTTGGTTTAATGTTTTGGCCAAAATACCCATACCATTGATATTGCCAGTTTTGCCTTGGTCCGTACCAAAGCCCATAGCAGTATAGCGTTTAACGTGTTCGACCGAATGAAAGCCCTCACGGGCCGCTAGTTCAATGTCTGCTGAACCAACATCATTTTGTAAATCGATGAATGCTTTAGGCTCTCTGCCCTTCTCTTTATCAGAAGGCACTAACCATAGTGGCATAATAGGGTCACTGATGACAGCATCTGACTGTGGCGCTTTCATATTGGAATCAAAGCCGCAGGCTTTGGCAGCTGCGTTACCTGCGTTGGCGGCCTCAATGAGTGACAATTTCAATTCGAGCGTGCCATTCGCTGAACCAACAGATGCCTGTTGCTGGACAGGCTCACCGGGTATAAACATAGCAGCCTCTTCATTCCATACGGCTTTTGCGCCAGACTGCGAACTTAAGTGCACAACGGGACTCCAACCACCCGATACTGCAAGTAAATCACAACTCAATGTTCTGCGCTGCCCACTCACCGATTGACCATCACTTGATAAGCTCATTACTTGAACGGACTGTAAACGCTTACCACCCGAAGTGTCGACCACTGCACAGCTATTCATTACTTCTATGCCCGCACTGCGAACCATATTAGCCAGTTCACTTGATGACTGACTTCGTGCATCAACCACGGCTACAACTTGAGCACCAGCGGCATTCAGATCAAGTGCAGTTTGATAGGCGCTGTCATTATTAGTGAATATAACGGCTCGTTCGCCAGGCTTTACCGCGTATCGATTGACGTAGGTTGAAACAGCAGAGGCTAACATGATGCCGGGGCGATCATTATTAGAGTGCACCAAAGGACGCTCCATTGCACCCGTCGCTAGCACGACTTGATGGGCCCGAATGTGCCATAACTTTTCACGTCCACCTTTTCGATTATTAAGGGCCAGATGATCAGTCAAGCGCTGATTAATTGTGAGAAAATTGTAATCGTGGTAACCATAAGCAGTACTGCGTGGTAACAACATGACCTCTGGCAATTCTTGTAACTCGGCGACAGCGGCTTGGATCCAGTCACTCACTGGCTGACCATCAATCTTGTCATAACTTGACAGCGCCATACCACCAAATTCAGATTGCTCATCAACCAGAATAACTCTTGCTCCAGCTCGGCCTGCAGCTAATGCTGCAGTGAGTCCAGCAACACCACCACCCGCAATTAAGACGTCACAGTGACGATGACTATGCTCATAACGATCAGAGTCATTGACTTCAGGTGACTTACCAAGGCCACTTGCCTTGCGAATAATATGCTCATATTTCATCCACATAGATTTAGGCCACATAAATGTTTTGTAGTAAAATCCTGCCGGTAACATGCGGCTCACTTTACTGTTAATTGAGAGCAAATCAAAGTCAAGACTCGGCCAACAGTTAACACTAGATGCGTCTAAATCATCATATAATTCAACTTGTGTAGCCCGAGCATTCGGGATTGTTTTTTCACCTTTTTCAAGCTGAAAAATCGCATTTGGCTCTTCAGCACCAGCACTTAAAATACCGCGTGGTCGATGATATTTCCAACTACGGCCGACCATGTGTATGCCGTTAGCAAGCAATGCCGACGCCAGCGTGTCACCCGCTTGTCCAGTATACGTTTTGCCGTTAAAACTAAACTTCAGCTGATTATCGCGATCTATTCGACCACCCTGCGCTATACGAAATGACTGACTCATGTATCGTCTCCTACAGGGCCCTGCTCGCCTATTTTATAACTACCGCTGATTTTGTAGCTAACCGTGTTTCTTTCAACATTAAAATAACGTCTGCAACCAGCGGCGTGATTCCACTGCTCGCGGTGTAAGCCTTTTATATTCTTACGTAAAAACAGGTAGTTTGCCCACTCTTCGTCACTCAGTTTTTCGGTTTCTAGTGGACGCGCAATATGCGCTTCTCCAGCATAAGAAAATTCAGATTCGTCGCGCTCACCGCACCACGGACATTCAATTAATAACATATCAAGATCTCCTAATGAGCAACGCCAGCAGCGCCGTGTTCATCGATTAAAAAGCCCGAGGTGAATCGATCCAATCCAAACGCCGCATTTAACTCGTGAGGTGCGCCAGTAGCAATATTGTGAGCAAATACCCAGCCAGAACCAGGAGTCGCTTTAAATCCCCCCGTACCCCAACCACAATTGAAGTACAAACCCTTGACCGGTGTGTTACCAATAATGGGGCAAGCGTCAGGTGTGGTATCAACGATACCGCCCCATTGACGGTTCATTCGAACACGGCTAAAGATAGGAAACATTTCGATAATGGCAGCAACCGTATGTTCGATACCTGAAAAACTTCCACGCTGACCGTAACCAGTATAACTATCGATACCTGCACCAATGACTAGGTCACCTTTATCCGACTGGCTTACATAGCCATGAACAGCATTGGACATCACCACGGTGTCTAATACTGGCTTGATTGGTTCAGATACTAATGCCTGCAGCGGGTGACTTTCGATAGGCATGCGAAAACCAGCCATGTCCGCTAAAACTGAACAATGTCCTGCCACTACAACACCCACTTTCTTCGCTAAAATTGTACCCTTAGATGTTTCGACACCAGTCACCTCACCATTTTCTTGTCGGATAGCGGTTACTTCACAATTTTGAATAATATCGACACCATGTTGATCAGCACCCCGAGCAAAGCCCCAAGCAACTGCATCATGCCGGGCCACACCTGCCCGTGGCTGGAATGAGGCTCCTAGTACCGGATAACGACAACCAGCATCAACATTGAGAGCGGGTATGGCGCGTTTAATTTCTTCTGGACCGACAACATAACCATCAATGCCATTTAACCGATTGGCGTTAACGCGACGCTCAATGTCTCTCATATCCTGCAAATTATGACCCAGGTTATAGACACCACGCTGGCTGAACATGACGTTATAATTTAAGTCTTGACTGAGGCCTTCCCATAATTTCATGGCTTTTTCATAGAGATGAGCCGATTCATCCCAGAGATAGTTGGAGCGCACAATTGTTGTGTTACGCCCCGTGTTACCACCACCAATCCAGCCTTTTTCAAGCACAGCAATATTTTTGATACCGTGTTCTTTTGCCAAGTAATAAGCCGTTGCTAGACCGTGGCCACCACCACCGACAATAATTACATCATATTGTTTTTTAGGCTCAGGACTGCGCCATACCTTCTCCCAATTTTGGTGAAAGCTCATTGCGTTTCGCGCTAGCGAGAATATCGAGTACTTACTCATATTTTTTACTCATAACGTAGGTATGCTGAATCTATTTTAGAATTTCTAATTTTGCGGATTATAGGCTTTGTATGCTATTTGGAATAATATAATTTTATGTATTTGCTATCATAAAAAGTGATAGCATAAAGTCATGTTACAGTTTAGACAAATTCAAGCCTTCCACACCATTATGGATACCGGCACTGTCACTCAAGCAGCTAAGCGCCTCGGCATTTCTCAACCCGGTGTTAGTAATTTAATTAGTAGCCTAGAACACGAACTCGGTTTTGCGCTGTTTACTCGTCTCAGCGGACGACTTCACCCAACGCCTGAGGCACTGCGCCTAATGGGTTCAACTGAAACCGTTATTGCCAGTTTCGAACATCTGAGCCGAAAAGCAAAAGCCATTCGTACCCAAGATGCTGGCACGCTGGACGTTTCAGCTTTACCCGAGCTTTCAATGGCCTTTCTTCCAGATCAAATACAGCAATTTGTTCATGACAAAGCAGACATCAAAATTTCTTTTCAAACTCGCTCTTCTTCAATGACTCAGGAATTAGTGTCGGGTCATCTCACTGAAATTGGAATTGCTGAAGCACCCATTGGACACGATAATCTGGCGGGCGAAGTATTTTCATATGAATGCTTTTGCGTTATTCCTAATGATCATCCCTTGGCACATAAGCCAATTATTACACCTGAAGATCTTGACGGCGAACCGTTAGTTACGCTTGGCGCGGGACATATGACCTATCATCGCTTGCAAGAAGCTTTTGCAGCCAATAATTGCGTCTGGAATAATCAATATCAAACTCGCTTATTTCATACCGCTTTAAAGTTTGTACAAAACGGTTTGGGCATAGGCTTAGTCGATCCATTCACCATCACCTCTCAAAATATGGGCAACTTAGTCGCTAAAAAGTTCGAACCTACCGTTTCGTTCGATCTTGCTATTATCTGGGCGACTGATAAACCAATATCAATAGTTGGGCAATCGTTTATTGTTCGCTTGAAAACCCAGATGCAATCGGCTAAACAGCAATTTAGTGATCTTCAGATTTTATAGGTTCAATGATCATAATGAATCAGTAACCACTAGATTGAGCTTTATTCATAAACATTGGCAAGGCCAGTATTCACTCAGCTTTTCATTCTGGGTTATCTTTATTCTCTTAAGCTTAGTGGTTCACACTGTAGGTCCTTTTTGCATTCAACAGATTTTTTCTAATCATTCCACACAGCTTCACGCTCTATTTTTTTACCAGGTTACCGGAGGGCTAGTAATACTACCTTGGCAGATCACTGGTGTTTTGCGATCAACTGATCATTATTTTAAAAACTATGGCCGTCCCATTCTCTTAAATTTAGTTCAGACAACAATTGTCATCGTATTGATAATCATCATCATTCATTTTATAGGACAAATTCAATCACTTATGATTGAAAAGAATAGGCAAGATTTTCAACCCGATGCAAAGTCTAAACAATATAGTATTCAGTGGATTGAAGACAAAAAGCACCTAGTATTGAATGGTACATTGGATTTTGGTGTCACAAGTGCAGTTCGCAGTTTTTTGCTTACGCACCCCAATGCCAAAGGTGTCATCATCGAAAGTAAGGGTGGAAACATCTATGAAGGAAGAGGCCTAGCGGCCATTTTCACTCAGTATAAACTTGATACCTATAGCTTTCGCTACTGCCTCTCGGCCTGTGCGATTGCATTCATCGGAGGCGAAAAACGTTATCTAGGTAAAGATGGAAAACTTGGGTTTCATCAATATGCTGTCGAATCCAAAAATCTGCAAAATTTTCAGAACTTTTATAATATAGAAGACGAACAGGAGAAGGATCGTAAACTTTACCGTTCAAGAAATATTACGGAACACTTTATTCAGCAAATATTTAAATTCCCAAATAATAATATTTGGATTCCTAAACGAAAAGCTCTACTTCAAGCAGGCGTAATATCAGCCGATGTTTCTCAAAACAAATAACCCAACTATAATTTTTAAGCCGGGCTCAATCCACGTTGCCGTTCATTTCTTCGACGTAATAGTTCAACTACGGTCAGCAAGCAAATTGAAAAGATAACCAGTAGCGTCGCAACTGCAAGAATAGTTGGACTAATTTGTTCACGAATGCCAGAAAACATAGCCCATGGAATCGTACGCTGCTGATAGCTTCCGACAAACTTGACCACGACCACTTCATCAAAAGAGGTAACAAAGGCAAATAGTCCACCAGAAATCACGCCGGGTAAAATCAAAGGGACAATAACTCTAAAAAAGGTTGTCGTGGGTGAAGCACCTAACGTGGCAGCAGCTCGAGTTAAACTTTGATCAAAACCAACTAGAGTAGCAGTTACCGTAATAACCACAAAGGGTGTCGCTAAAGCCGCATGGGCCAAAATAACGCCCAAGTGGGTCGAGGCGAGTCCAATCTCTGTGTAGAAGAAAAACATTCCCGCGGCAGATATAATCAGTGGCACGATCATGGGTGAAATTAAAATCCCCATCACCAATGTTTTATAAGGCATTTCAGACCGACTTAAACCAAGTGCCGCAACGGTACCGAGTGTTACCGATATCATCGTCGAAAATATAGCAATAATGAAGCTATTTTTGACCGCACCCTGCCAGTTTCGATCAGAGAAAAAATCTTGGTACCATTTAGTTGAAAAACCTGCCGGGTCAAATGCCAGCATTTCTTTGGAAAAAGTGAAATAAGGTTCTGCATTGAATGATAAAGGGATAATAACAACAATGGGTGCTATTAAGAAAAACAAAATCATCCCACAAATTATTCGATAAACGTAATACCAAGTAGTTTCGAGCTTGCCTGCATAAGAAGGAAGTGCCATGGCTTTTTATCCTAGCTTCATGTTGTCGATACCAACAATTTTGTCGTACAAAATGTAAAGCGCAAAAACAGCAAATAATAATATCGCACCTAATGCAGCGGCTAAGCCCCAATTAAGGGACGATTGTAAATGGTAGGCAATAAAGTTACTGATCAACGTACCACTTTGTCCACCGACCAATGCAGGGGTTATGTAATAACCTATAGAGATAATAAATACTAGAATAGAGCCAGCGCCAATACCCGGGATAGTGCCTGGCAAATAGACCCTTACGAAAGCCGTAAACGGATTCGCACCCAATGAACGGGCGGCTCTCATATAGCTTTGGGGTATTGTTTTCATGACGCTATATAATGGTAATACCATAAATGGCAACAATACATGAACCATCGCAATGATAGTGCCTGCCTGATTATGGATCATCGCCAGACGATTATCGTCCCCTAGAAAGCCCGCCCATACCAACATATCATTGATTACACCCTGTTGCTGCAATAACGCAATCCAAGCAGAGGTACGCACCAGTAAGGAAGTCCAAAAAGGTAACAAGACCAATATCATCAGTAAATTGCTACTTTTGGCGGGTAGAATGGACAATAAATAAGAAATGGGAAAGGCGAGTACCAAACAGATACTGGTAATGACAAAACTTATCCAAAAAGTTCTACCAAACAAGTCAACATAAATCGATTGGTCATCCGCTTTAGCTACGCGTTCGCCTATATCATTATACCCATAATCCAGTGCTGTCATATAATAGGAGTCAGTACTGGGTCCACTTTCGCGTTTTAATACTCGCCAGTAATTAATATCACCCCATTTCTTATCCGCTTTAATAAAAGCCGCTTGATACGGGGGTTCAAATTTTTCTGCTTTTCGAGCGGTCTTTCTAAAAAGACTGGAAAAGCCTGGCTTTTCATAATTGAGTCGACGTCCGGGACTTCCAATTGTTTTTTCTCTATAACCGTCTACAAAATCTTGATGTAATGCCACAAACACAGTTTCATCAGGAATGGTGTCACCTGTTTGATCCCATCCTTGCAGAATAGGGACTGTACGACTGAGCGTTTCTTCGACTACCTCGTTATCGACACTTCGAAGTAACATTGAGGCTATAGGGATGAAAAATGTCACTAAAATGAACAGGAACAAGGGCGTTACTAGAAGCAATGCACGGATTTTAGCTTTACGCTTGGCTCGAGACAGGCTGACCATTAAAGGTACGCCATCTGCAGTGACCATTACTGAAGGATTACTATGCTTTACTGATGAGTTCATATATTTTGATCCGTGGAAATACGGCTAGCACTCTCAACAGTGACTAGCCGTAAATTTCTTACAGACTTAAGACTTAGTTAGCCAACCAAGCATAGAACTTTTCGTTCAAGTCATCCGTATTATCTGCCCAAAACTCAATGTTATAAAGCAGTGTATTCTTCGAATTAGCAGGTGCTGTAGGCATATGTGGTGCCATATCAATACCTAAAGTAGCATGCTTACCAACCAATGGCGCAGAAGACGCACGAGCAGGTCCATAAGAAATGTACTTCGACTGATCAGCTAAACGTTGGGTATCGGTTGCAAACTTAAGATACTTCATCACTTCAGCTTTGTTCTTCGTACCTTTTGGAACAATCCAGCCGTCAAGATCAAATACCTGCCAATCCCACATCATTGCTACTGGTTGCTTTTCTTCAACAATTAGTGAAAACAATCGGCCGTTATAAGTAGAACCCATTACAATTTCACCATCAGCTAATAGCTGTGGAGTTTGTGCTCCTTTTTCCCACCATACAACGCTATCTTTGATTGTGTCTAACTTTGCAAAAGCACGTTTGACACCAGCATCAGTTGCAAGCACGTCATACACTTTATCTGAAGGAACACCGTCAGCAAGCAAAGCCCATTCCATATTGTTGACCGCTCTTTTCTCAAGCGAACGTTTACCTGGATATTTTTCTAGGTCAAAAACATCATTGATTGAAGTTGGAGGATTTGAACCCACTTTATCAGTACGGTAACCAAATGTAGTTGAGTACACAATTTGTGGAACAAAGCAGGGTGAAATAATAAGATCACCAAAATCGACACTTGCTGGAGTGCCGTCGGGGGCATTCGCTAAAACTTTATCATGGTCAATTTCTTCAGCCAAACCTTCTTCACAAGCCGTCATTGCGGCAGATCCAGTCATGTCAATTAAATCCCAAGTCACGTTACCCGCTTCTTTCATTGCTCGTAATTTTGCAAGCGCACCACTTCCCGAGTCATCATTAATTATGGTGACGCCTGGATTATTAGCCATGTAGGGCTCATGGTATGCCTTTTGCTGACTTGCTGTATACGCACCACCCCATGAAACCATTACTAACTCTTTAGCCGAAGCTGTACTTACCATGGCTGCTGTTACAGCAGTTGCCAGTAAGGTTTGTTTTACAAATTTGTTCATCTAGGTATCTCCACCGTATTCCGGTTAGTTATAAAATTATATTGCCTTACGTTTTTGTTAGTTCAAGACTAACTATCAAGTGCAGACTAATCCGTACAGTCAAGCGCTCGACAATCCTCCACTTTCCAACCGATCTTAGTAGTATCTCCAACTTGGAGGTCTTTATGATCAGTCGAATTTGGAATCTTTACAATAAACTCATCATGGCCACAAACAGTCATTCGCGTCCGAATGTGATCGCCTAAATAAATGAGTTCTTCGACCTTACCTTCGAATACGTTAGGGAACGTATCATCAGGATCAAGCCAAACTCTTTCAGGTCTCAATGACAAGGTTGTCATATCACCAACACCACCAATATTAATGGCCTGCGCAATCATTTCCCCATGACCATCAATGTCAACCCGACAATCATTACCATCAATACTGGTGATTTTACCGCGCAAAGTGTTATTTTCACCAATGAACTGAGCAACAAAGGCATTGTCAGGTTTTTCATATAATTCGCTGGGTGAAGCCAGTTGTTTAACAACACCATCGTCAAAAACAGCTATACGATCTGACATAGTTAATGCTTCTGACTGATCGTGAGTTACATACACAACGGTGACGCCAAGATTGTCATGTATATGTTTAATTTCATACTGCATCTGTTCACGTAGCTGCTTATCTAGCGCCCCTAATGGCTCATCCATTAAAACTAGCTTCGCGTCGAACACTAATGCGCGAGCGACTGCTACCCGCTGTTGTTGTCCGCCTGATAATTGCCCCGGACGCCTCTGTCCAAAGCTACCCATTTGAACCATATCGAGGGCTTTTTGAACTTTCTTCTGTGCATCTGACTTTGGCATGTTTCGCACTTCTAACGGAAACATCAAATTTTCAGCAACCGTCATGTGGGGAAACAAGGCATAGTTTTGAAAAACCATACCAATGTTACGCTTGTGCGGTGCGACATCGTTAATGGACTGACCATCAAGGATAATATCTCCATGGGTCGCCGTTTCGAATCCAGCCAGCATCATGAGACAAGTGGTTTTGCCGGAACCAGACGGGCCAAGCATGGTGATAAACTCGCCTTCGGCAACATCGAGGTTAAAGCCTTTTACGACTAATATAACGCCGTCATAACTTTTTTGGACATTTTTGAACTGAACGTATGGCTGATCGTTTGACACTATGAGTAAACCCTCCTCTGGGTTTTCAAGCTTTTATAATTCCGTTGAGTGCCTCTTTATTGCTGGGCATTTTTCGTTAACCAAAAGATTTTTTGACTAAACAAGTAAACTAAGAACACCCTAACGTAGTAAAAATATCAGGTCAACTTGTTATTAAAAAGGCTCCCTCATTAGAGTTTTATTGAATAACTAAACAACTACTTGACCATAATGGCATTATAAAAAAAATACCAATACATAAAATTGACTGCTACATCACAAAAAATGATGCGGTGATTTAATTTACCCAATATGAACTTCAGGCATAAAAAAACCCACTAGTGAAAATGCTCACTAACGGGCTTTTATAACCAAACACAATTCGCCATGATTGAATGGCTCTTTGAGCTCATTGCTTTTACCAAATTAAAGTGCTGAATCGAACTCTGGTACAGCATCAAAAAGGTCGGCAACCAAACCATAATCTGACACTTGAAAGATTGGTGCTTCACTGTCATTGTTAATTGCAACAATAACTTTGCTTTCTTTCATACCGGCTAAATGCTGAATTGCACCTGAAATACCAACCGCAATATACAAGTCAGGGGCAATAACTTTACCCGTTTGACCTACCTGAAGTTCGTTAGAAACAAACCCAGAGTCAACCGCTGCGCGAGAGGCACCCACTGCAGCACCAAGCTTGTCCGCAACAGACTGCAGCAGGGTAAAGTTTTCACCATTTTGCATGCCACGCCCACCAGAGACAACAATACCAGCTGAAGTTAATTCAACCTTGTCACCACCAGACACTGCTTGAGATATCCAGTCCGAAAGCCCTGAGTCAGAGCCACTGTTAAGGGTTTCGATAGACGCAGAACCACCTGAAGCTGAAGCCGCTTCAAACTTAATAGTTCTCACTGTAATAACTTTAATCGAATCTGATGACTGAACTGTTGCTAAAGCGTTACCCGCATAAATAGGCCGAACAAAAGTATCAGGAGACTTAACTTCGACTATTTCAGAAATTTGCGCCACGTCTAACAATGCCGATGCGCGGGGCATAATGTTTTTGCCAAAAGTAGTGGCCGACGCCAATACGTGGCTATAGCCCTTAGCAACATCCGCAATTAATAATGCTAAATTTTCTGCCATATGATGACCAAACATAGCGTTGTCAACAAGCTTAACTGTTGAAACACCCGCAATTTGTGCAGCGCTGTCAGCAACTGCTTGACAGTTTTCGCCCGCCACTAACAAATCAATGTCTCCACCGATTTGTTGCGCCGCAGTAATGGCATTCAAGGTAGCCACCGCCACATCATTATTATCGTGTTCAACGATTACTAGATTACTCATAATTAAATCACCTTCGCTTCGTTACGTAACTTATCGACCAGTTCCGCTACATTGGCAACAATAACACCAGCAGCGCGACCCTCGGGTTCGACTACGTCAAGAACCGTTAAACGGTTTGCCGTATCGAGTCCTAAACTATCTAATTCAATTGTATCCATTGGTTTACGTTTGGCTTTCATCACGTCAGGCAATTTGACATAGCGTGGTTCATTTAAACGTAAATCAACGCTAATCACAGCGGGCATTTTAACGCTGATTGTTTCCAAGCCAGCATCAACTTCACGCGTTGTAGTGGCGGTATCACCATCGAGCTTGAACTCTGAAATAAAAGTACTCTGAGACCAACCTAGCATGGCTGATAGCATTTGAGCCGTTTGATTAGAATCACCATCAATGGCCTGTTTGCCAGCCAACACAAGGCCCGGTAATTCCTGATCTACAATGTGCTTCAAAACTCTTGCGATTGCGAGCGGCTCTAAAGCTTCTTCTGTTGTGATATTAATCGCGCGATCAGCGCCCATTGCCAAGCCGTGCCGAAGCGTTTCCTGCGTCTTTCCACCACCCACAGACACTACCACAACCTCATCGGCTGAACCTGCTTCTCGCAGGCGTAAAGCTTCTTCTAGTGCATTTTCACAGAAAGGATTCATTGTCATCTTGGCGTTCGAAAGATCAACACCTGAACCATCCGACTTCACTCGGGCTTTGACCTGCGGGTCTAGCACGCGCTTAACACAAACCAATACTTTCATTACATTCTCAACTTTTTTATTTTCAGGATCGAAATACTTCGATTTTTATTACTCAATACGTCTCATTATGAGCTTTGGACTTATACTATTGACCTTTGATCTTTATAAAAATACGGCCTAGGCAGGTCAACCGATCTAAATGCTAATTTGGTCTAAACAATTAAAATATACTATCCCTATTAAGATAAGTTTCAAGTCATTGAGCCAATCTTTGCGGTAGTGAATTTTGTTCTGTCACTCAAACCCAATAATTCCCAGATGCGACACCATTAGTCAGCCTCGCGACTTTATCCATCAAAGTGCTTGTAGAAGTTAATTTTGACGTTTTATACTCAAGCCCACAGTTTGATAATGATACCACCAAATGTGCAGGTGTGAATTCATTGTCACCTATGGATCTATAGATGGTTTCTATAGATTCATAAATGTTCTTGCAAGCCTTAAACTACAGAATAACGCTTAAATCTTTCAGTTAAAGGTGGTTGTTTAATTTTACAAATGTTTTGAAGTTGTGCCGGTATTTACCGGCTTCTATTGGAGAATAGTCATGGCTCAGTTCCCAGAAAAAGCCAATGTCGTTATTATCGGACTCGGTGGTATTGTCGGCTCATCAGTAATGCATCATCTGGTTGAAAGCGGTTGGGATGACATTGTCGGCATCGACAAGACATCAGTTCCCACCGATATTGGATCAACCTCACATGCATCGGATTTTTGTTATGCGACTGATCACAGCAAATTTGTTTGTTATACCACTGGATATAGCATCGACTTCTTTGACAAAATGGGACATTACTCTCGTATCGGTGGTTTAGAAGTTGCGCGGGTTGGTGACGACGACCGCATGATGGAACTCAAACGTAAAGTAGCCTCAGGCAAGGCCTTTGGTACTAACGTCAAAATGATTAGCGCAGCTGAAGCCAAAGCGCTATTTCCCCTACTTGAAGAAGATATGATTCAAGGCGCTATGTGGGATCCAGATGCTGGCTTAGTTAAGCCGCGTTCACAAACAGTTGCTGGTATTCTGGTCGACAACGCAGTCAAAACTGGCCAGGCGCAATCTTGGGCCAACACCAACGCGATCGGTCTCGACATAAAAGATGGCCGCATTGTGGGGGTTGATACTAGTCGGGGTTATATTGCTGCTGAACACGTCATTGTATGTGCCGGGCTCTGGGGCCGTACCATCGCAGAAATGGCCGGTGAAGACCTGCCAGTTATGCCAGTCGATCATCCACTGGCATTCTTTGGACCTTATACTGAGTTTGAAGGCACCGGAAAAGACATCGGCTATCCCCTCATGCGTGACCAGGGCAACTCAGCCTATATGCGCGATACGGGCGACCCATCAACACCAGAAGGTGGCCAGATTGAATGGGGTTACTACGAAGAAAAAGAACCTCGTTTGCTACATCCGCGTAACCTGCCCGAAAAAGGTGAAACACATTGGTCACCATCGCAACGCGATTTAGAACTCGATCAAATCATGGAGCCACTCGAACGGGCTATGGAGCTGACACCTATTTTGGGCGAAATTGGTTACAACGAAAAGCATTCGTTTAACGGCTTATTGCAGGTCACTACCGACGGCAATCCATCTGTGGGTGAATCGGTACTCACCCGCGGGCTATGGTATGCGATCGGCGTATGGGTTAAAGATGCACCTGGCATCGCCAAAGTGTTGGTCGATTGGATGACAGACGGCGTTGCCAAAATGGACTTCAACGGTATTGATACAGCTCGTCACTATCCCATTCAAAAAACACCGTCTTATATTCACGACCGTTGTTACGAATCTGCATTTAAAATTTACAACCCTGCCGTCCATAACCGTGAACCTTACACAGAAGGTCGTGGTCTGCGCCGCAGCCCGTTTTGGACTAGAGAGAAAGAGCTGGGCGGCTACTTCATGGAATTAGCGGGCTGGGAGCGGGCGCATGGTTATGCCGCCAACGAACATCTGCTAGAAAAATATGGCGAACGAGCACCCATACGCGAGCACGAATGGGACAACCGTCACTTCTGCCGGGTGTCCAATGCGGAACATCTTGAGATGTCAGAAAACGTCGGCATGATCAACTTATCCCACTTCGCCATTTACGACATTATTGGACCCGATGCCGAAACGCTGATGGAATTTGCCTGTACTGCAAAAGTGGGTGGCGACACCGCTATTGGCAAAGGGGTTTACACTCACTTCCTAGACAAACGGGGCGGTGTGAGGGCAGACCTTACCGTGATTCGCCATGCAAAAGACCGATACCGTTTAATTGACGGAGCTGATGCAGGTCATCGCGACTACATTTGGCTCAAACGTATGGCTGAAGATAATAACTGGCATGTCTACATTGACGACCGATCTGATCAAATGGCTTGCTTGGGAGTCTGGGGTCCAAATGCTCGTAAGCTCATTCAAGCCGTTGCCGATGATCCCGCTGCTTGGGATAACGATCGTTTCCCATTTGCGGCCACCCGAAAGCTGTCTTTAAAAGGTATTCCAGTAGAAGCTTTTCGTATTTCTTATGTTGGTGAACAAGGCTGGGAGTTACACGTACCGTTTAGTTATGGACTATCACTATGGGACTTAATATTCGAACAGGGTGCGTGCCCAGTTGGAATCGAGACCTATGCCAACAGCCGACGTATGGAAAAAAGCCTGCGCTTGCAAAACGCAGACCTATTAACCGAATATAATTTGTATGAAGCAGGTCTGTCGCGCCCGGTAGTTAAGCAAGCTGACTTCCACGGCAAAGCACCTTATCTGGAGCAACGCGAGCTTGAACACCAAGTCGCCTATTTGTGTACGCTGTCGATGACCGACAATATCGATTCTAATGGCATAGCCCGTTATCCAGTTGGCAATTGCCCATTGATGGATGCCAAAACAGGTGAGGTACCGGTGGACTCTAAAGGACGGCGTTCCTACCTCAGCAGCATTGCCTATGGTCCGACTATTGGCAAAAATATTGGGCTTGGTTACCTCCCGTTTGAGTATTGTGAAGTGGGTCGCGAAATGGTGATGGAATACCTGGGAGAGCAATTCCCAATGAGAGTTGAATCAGTCGGTTACAAGCCGATGTATGACCCAGAGAACAAATTACCACGATCTTAATGCAGCCACTGTATAAGTATAAAATTAAAGGCGCTATTGATTAGCGCCTTTTTTTATTCTGTTTTTATTCACTTGATAATGACAGACGCATACCATTCTATATAATTAACCAGAATAATTTCAACTCGGAAAATAGCTTTCACCTATTATCTGAACCACAATTGAACAGGAAATAAACATGTCGTTACTGGCCAAACGCACCCAACGAGTTGATTCCAGCGGAATCCGCCGAATTTTTGAACTTGCTCGAAGCATGAAAGACCCTATTAATCTCAGCATCGGCCAACCTGACTTTGATGTGCCCGATATAATCAAATCAGCTGCAATCGATGCAATCCAACAAGGTCACAATAGCTATACTCCCACCCAGGGTATTGTGCCACTGCGTGAGCAACTAATCGCAGAAGAAAAAGCATTTACCGGTCGTGATTACTCGCTCAACCAAATGCTAATCACCTCTGGCGTCAGTGGCGGTTTATTTTTATCCCTGCTCGCACTGGTTGAGGCCGGTGACGAAGTGATTATCCCCGACCCTTATTTTGTCATGTACAAGCATCTGGTTAATTTAAACGAAGGCACACCGGTTTATCTCGACACCTATGAGGATGGCTTCACGATCAACCCCGACAAACTCGAAGCGCTAATCACCAGTAAAACAAAACTGCTGTTACTCAACAGTCCAGGCAATCCGACAGGCTGCATCTTCCCCGCAGACCAATTAAAAGCCATTGCAACAATTTGTGACAAACACGGCGTGTTAATCATCACCGATGAAATTTACCGTGAGTTCGCTTACGCACCCATGCGCTCCATCGCAGAATTCACCGAAAACTGTGTACTCCTCGCGGGGCACAGCAAATCCTTTGCTATGACTGGCTGGCGACTCGGTTATGCCGCTGGCCCAGCTGAAGTCATTGATGCCATGGCCACGCTTCAACAATACAGTTTCGTCTGTGCTCCCAGCGTTGCTCAATATGCTGCCCTTGCAACGCCAAAAACAGACATGAGCCAGCAGCTCGCCGACTATGCCCAAAAACGTAATTTGATGTCACAAGCGCTGTCATCCAGTTTTGAAGTCAGCTCACCGGATGGCGCTTTCTATCTTTTTGTCAAAGCACCCGATGGCCATGATGGCGACACGTTTACCGAATTAGCAATTAAGAACAACGTGCTAATTATTCCGGGTTCAGTCTTCAGCGAGCGGAGTAGCCACTTTAGGATTTGCTATACCGTGCCCGATGCGCAGCTGCATAAAGGAGCTGAGGTGCTTTGCTCGCTTGTTTAAGGGAGAACATACTGGGTGAGAATAATACGAACCTGAGGTAAGTGACTCAATCAGGTCATTAGGCGGTATAACTCAGGAAGGCGCTATTCATGCCTCTGTATTGATGACTCATCATATTTACCGATTAAACGAATGTACCGTGACCGAGCGCTATTGCGTACCGGCCTGAATGCTAGGGATGTCCATGATGTGCAAAAAGCAGTGGCGTGTTCGGTACCGCTCGGAAACACTCTTTTTAAAGAACGGATTGAGGCGACATTAGGTCAATCCGTCGGTTACCTCGCATTAGGAAGCCTAAACAGGGTTAATTGAGTAATACCACTATTGCGATTTATTTCCCTATACCTCCAATCCATTAGTTTTCAATTGCCGCATAAAAGCGATGTGATTGGAAAAGGCCTGACCCTCAAAACCTAATTGTTTTTTCGTTTTTGAATCCGAAGGGTTTTTCCGATTTTAGGTTAGATGTTTTAAAGAGTGCCTGTCCTTTATTGTTTTACAGGTAAGCAATTGAGAATAGGCTTTGGCATGCCAACGCCACGTTCACCGGCTTGAACGGTGCAACGCTTTGTTAGCATTTATTTTTCATAATAGTTCATTGATTCTTTTACGAAGGACAGGAATAATTTCGGATTCGAACCAAGGATTTCGTTTTAACCATATATTATTTCTTGGACTTGGGTGGGGTAAAGGTAGAACATTTGGCCAATAATCTTGCCATGATTTAACTGTTTCTGTTAGTAACAATTTATTGTCAGGTAGATGATAAGACTGCGCATATTTCCCAATTACAAGAGTGAGTTGTAATTGATTAAATTGTTTTAGCAGTTTATCTCTCCATGCTATGGCACATTCAGGACGAGGCGGAAGATCGCCTGTTTTACCTGTCCCAGGATAACAAAACCCCATCGGCAAAATTGCAATACTGTCTTTATCATAAAAAGTATCTTTTGAAATCCCCATCCATTCTCGTAGACGATCTCCGCTTGCATCATCAAAAGGTATGCCTGTCTCATGAACCCTTTTTCCAGGAGCTTGGCCCGCAATTAGAATTTTTGCTTGAGCATTTATTTGCAATACAGGCCTTACTCCGTGCGGTAGATGTAGAGCACAAATTGTACAGGATCGAATCTCTTTAACTAATGTAGTAAAAATTGTCATAATTTATTGTTCATTAATAAAAAGGGGACGGAGGGATTAAAGTTAAACCATTCCAACTTTAGTCTTCTTTGGCCTGCCTCGTTTAGCTTGACCTATTTT
>CAJXUC010000048.1 GCA_913061315.1 uncultured Gammaproteobacteria bacterium
CTACACGTAAGGAGTCGTCGGCAGCGTCAGATGTGTATAAGAGACAGATATAGGCATTAATATAAAACTAGAAGCGTAGACAAACTAATACGTATTTTCTCAAATAAAAAGTTATACAGTAGGGACGCAACAATGAGCAGTAAAATTAGACCTGAATCAACACTTGCATCACGCCACCGAGCGCTGGGTTCAAACCTTGAAGATTGGAATGGTGTAGGAACTCCATGGAATTATACAGCAGACACCTGCAAGGAACATGATGCCATTCGTGAGTCAGCTGGCGTATTTGACGTTGTAGGACTCAAAAAAGTATGGGTTCGTGGACCAGATGCTATGGCTGTCGTTGACCACTTAAACACACGTGATATGTCTAAAATTGTCGTTAATCAATCTGTTTATGGTTTGATTCTTAACGAAGAAGGCAAGATTACTGATGACGCCATTATTTCAAATATGGGTAACGACGAATATCTAGTCATTCATGGCACTGGCAATGGCATGGAAATGATAGAAAATTCAGCAAAAGGCAAAAACGCTACAGTTGAACTTGATGACTCAATTCAAAGCCTTGCTTTACAGGGACCAAAATCACTTGAAGTGCTCGATGCACACACACCATTTGATTTGGCTTCACTAAAATACTTCCATCTGACCCATACGACTTTGTTTGGTTTTGACGTGATGATTTCACGGACGGGTTACTCTGGAGAGCGTGGCTATGAAATTTATTCTGATCGTGACAACATGCCTGAGATGTGGGACAAAATCATGGCAGCGGGAGTTGTTCCTTGCTCTTTTGACTGTCTTGATAAGGTCCGTGTCGAAGCGGCACTTCTGTTCTATCCTTATGATATGCATGAAGAAATTTCACCATGGGAGGTTCAAATGGATTGGGCTATGTCACGTACGAAAGGTGATTTTCGGGGCCGTGACGCGGTATTTGCACTGGAAGGTAAAAATAAAATAGAACTGGTTGGTTTAGTATTTGATCATGATGAAATTTTAGAAGATGGTGACTTATATATCGATGGCAAAAAAGTTGGCGTTGTCAATAGTCCCGTTTTTTCTCATCGCATGCATGGATCAATTGCATTGGGTCATGTAACCCCAGGCAATGAAGCCATTGGCACTAAACTTGAAGTCCGAGGCACCGTTAATACAACTGCCGTTATTCATAGTTTGGCTTTTTATGACCCAGAAAAGAAAGCGTCACGTGATTAAATTTTTATTCAGGCGCTAGTTATCAAAATGTAGTCTGACGGTTGAACGTAATGTAAATGACCCATAGATGTCATGTTACGTTCAACCTCTTAATGTTGTTGTATATTTTTTGAGGAGTAGCAGTCTAATGACTGAAGAAATTTCAGAAATAAAAAGCAAACCTGTCTATGACATACTGCAATATGATCCAAAATCTAGATCAAACCTATTAGTATCAGAAGGCAATGGTCTAGTGGGTCTTGTCGATTTCCTCAACGGCTCAGAATCAATTCCACCATCGACTATCAACGTTATGTGCGCCATCTCAAACGCTGAGCCATTAAACCCAAGTTCTTATATTTCACCTGATCGCTGCAATAAAATGCGGTTATTTGACAGTGTCAATGCCCTACTCGAAGACCTTCCTGTAACATTATCTAATAGCCAAATGGGCTTACGCCTATATATTTGTGGATCAGAAATATTCTTATGGCGTGTGGCCAACCTTGCCAGAGCTGCCGGTATGCATAAGAGCGAATACAGCATGCAGCTTATCGGTTCCAAAGCTCGCCGTGTTTATTGCCCTCATTGTAAAACCACCAGCGAAGAGGTTACGACGGATATACATGAATGTGTTGGTTGTGGTTTATCTTTAGTTAATTGTGACCATTTTTCTCGCGAAATGGGTGCTTATCTTGGCTTTCGAGTCGATGCAGAGGCTCATGGAGAAATTCCAGAACGCAAGGAGTTATACAGATGAGTACCAATTTTTCCCATACGGCCCGCGTTATTCGTGCTGATCAGGTGACACCGTTGATCAAACACTTTAGCTTTGAGCGAGTTGACGGTAAACCATTTAGCCCTTTTTCAGCCGGAAGCCATGTTGTAATTGGAATGAACAACGGTACCAACACCCATAAAAACCCTTATTCACTTGTCGGATCATCAAATAATTTTATGGAATATGAAATTGCAGTGCGACTCGACTCAACTGGTCGTGGTGGTTCCCTGTTCATGCATAATAATATTGAATTAGGTTCCGAAATTGAAATCGGCAATCCATACAATCTGTTCCCCGTTTACAAACCGGCCAAAAAACATTTGATGATCGCTGGTGGCGTTGGAATCACTCCGTTCATGACTTACATTGATGAGATGAATTTAATGCATTCTAATTTTGAACTGCATTACTCAGTTCGTGATTTTGAAAATGGTGCTTTTGCAAAAGAACTACAGGACAAATACCCCAATCAGGTCAATCTTTATATTCAGGCCAACGGTGTTATGGCCAATTTCAACGAAATTCTAGACAATCAGCCACTCGGCACCCATGTATATGTTTGTGGACCTCAACAGATGGTAGCTGACGCATTGCGTATAGCGGATGAAATGGGGTGGCCTAATTCCTCTGTCCATAGTGAAGAATTTAAAGCGCCTGAACCTGGCAATCCATTTACCGTTACACTGGCTAAGTCAGATTGTAAAATTAATGTCCGATCACGCGAGAGTTTGCTTGAAGCACTCGAAAATGCCAATATTGAAATACCCTATTCTTGTCGCGGAGGCGCCTGTGGTTTTTGTAAAACTGAGGTGATTGATGGCGAAATTACCCACCGTGATTACTTTTTGACCGATGCTGAAAAAGCGTCGGGAAATTGCATAATGCCTTGTATATCTCGTGCGCAAGGCGATCACTTGACGCTCAACATCTGATAGTATATTTCGACTGAGGGAAGCTCCATGACCAACGTAGCATTCAAGAAACCCCTGGAAACTTATCGTGAAGACTTTACCTACGCGAATAGTGAAAAAGCAATCAAACGTTTTCCTTTTCCGTACCCAGAAGACCAATACATGTATAGCGTCAACATGGAACATCATGTTCGTGGTGAGACAGGTTCAATTTATGAAAACACTTTTGATGTAGACGAACATTATCTGTCCGAAATGGAAGAACGTCGTATCGTTTTAGAAAAAGATCCTGACCGTTTTGTCACACTATCGCACATGGATTTACATCAGTGGGATGTGCTTGAATTGTTAATGGAATCTTTTGCACAAGATTATCCAAAATATTTCTCTCTCACCAAAGATGGTGATCATTGGGTTTGGGAAAACCATCCGCTAGGCATTAAACATAGTTTTATTTTTGGCGATAAGAGCACTTTGCCTTGCGAACCAGCAGAGTATATTACCCGCCAAGCACAAGGTGATTTTGTTCTAATGGACCAGCGTGATAACGACCTTTATGCCGATACAGCCATGATTACCTGTGCAGCAGACTGGAGCGTTCCATTTGACTTGGGCATGTCATTTATGGAATGGCACGGCCCTGTGCCATTAGCGCATGGCATGGGTGTATTTGAGCGCGCTTTAAAGTATTTGCTAATGATCCGTTTAGGTCAACCTGTACGGCGCCTCAATTGGACACTGACCATCAATTCCCGAATGGATACATCACCTGAGGTTTATCACGAATGGGGCCATGAACGCGGATCTATCACACCTGAAAATGTGGGAGAAAAAATTCATTTAAGGGTAGAGGTGCAGACGCTATTTCGACTGCCTCGTAGCAATGGTATGTTGTTTGGAATTCGCACCTATCTGATTAGTATGGAGGACTTGTGCAAAAACCCTTTATGGGCCCAACGTATGCATCGAGTAGTGAAAAGCTTGCATCCTGAAATTATGGATTACAAAGGTATCACTCGATATCACAAAACACTTCAAGATTGGTTATCTCAGTTCGATCATTAGTAATCGTCTTCAGTATAAAATGCTGCGACCCGCTTAAAGGTCGCTAAAAAGAGGTCGTAGCATTATTTAACTGTTTAGATCTCAATCTTCTTTAACAACGACATAGCCCCGCTTAAGAGCGTGGCATAAGGCGTCAAAACTCAACTGCAATTCATCGTAACGTATTCTCTGGCGTTTCATTTCATCGACCATAATGGTCGTAATATCAACATCTTCAACGCAGCTCATTTCTAGCACTTGCTTTAAATATTGAGCTCGACAAATTGAAATTTTAGAACCAATTCGTAACAGCTCCTTAATGCCAATATCACCAGCGATATCACTAATATTTTTTTGATTTATCCCGACAATCTCGTGCTCAAATCGATGTAGTAAACGTTTTACGCTCATTTCGTCAACATCAACCATTATTTTCTCCACTATAGGTGAGTAGCCTTTGTATAGTTGAGTTCAGCCCATTCTGCTTAATTTACGCATATAATTAATTTAGTAACCCAACTGCCGATCAACTAAGTGCAACAAAGGCTGACCTTTTTCGAGTTGTTCAAAATTCTTCGCCATATCATAAATTGAGTCGCCTAAATGCCAGCCAGAAACATGAGGTGTTATTGTAATACCGGCATGTCGCCACATCGGGCTCGATGTTGGCAATGGTTCTATCTGCACAACATCTAAAATAGCATGAGATAACTGCGCTGTGTCTAATGCATTAACTAAATCCCTCTCATTCACTAAATCCCCTCTTCCAACATTAATTAAAACGGCGCTTGGTTTCATTTCACTAAAACGCTGATGATCAAATAACCCCACCGTGTCTGGTGTAGAGGGGAGTATTGAAATCACGTAATCAGCCTCAGATAATAACCCAGGCAATTGATCCATACCTGAATAGCACTGAACGCCGTCAAGTTGTTTAGGGCTTCGACTCCAGCCTGATACTTTAAAACGGTTATCTAAGAAACGATTGGCGATAATACAACCAATCAACCCCAGACCTAAAATAGCAACCGTTGTTTTATTCGACTCCTTAGGTTCCATTGGCCGCCAGATCGATTTCATTTGATCATCACGATGTTGCCGTAAGTGACGCTGCTCTTGAAATACAGCCGCCAAACAATACTCTGCCATTTCAGTGGCCGGTACATCGGACCGTAATCGCGTTATTTGAACTGATTCGGGTATCGACGTGTCGGCCATAATCGATTCAACACCTGCACCTACTTTTTGAATTAGTTTTAAATTGGGGTAACGCAAAGCCTCCCCATCAAAGTAAAGACTAACCACAAGCATTTCGATTTCTTCAAGATTACCCGGTGAGTGAACACAGCGTATGTCACCAGACGGGTAAATGGACAATAACGACTCACATAACTGTTCGTCAGTCATCCAGTCCGGCTGTTTAATATCAATTAATAAAGCCATGATTAAATCATCCTAACATTTTAAAAGTGGAGAGGCGGCTAGGCCTGTGCTGACTAGCTACTGCACATCGTTTTACACTGAGTGCAATGAAGAATTTAAATAATATGGTATATCGACCTATTGATCTATAGTCTAATCAGACAGAAAAAAATTCACTCATTCAACTGATGACGAACTAGTTAAATCACCAATTATTAATAACTCTATAACTCGTTATTGTATTCCCAAAAATTTATACTTCAGGGTTAAGTCGACTTTGCGAGATTGTTTGAACTGAAGTGTTATTTAACCAAGGCCTCAATGTCAACACTTTGTAGAGATGCGGCAGACGTCTAAAAAGTTGAAACGAGATACCCTGTTATGGCCAAGCAATTTCAAAATCAGGCCACTTTTCTTTAACAAACCGTGGCCTAATCGCATGTTTTCATTCGATATTAACTGACCCGTATTTTAGTTGGATCGTTAAAAAGTGCTTTAGCATAAATATTCGAGTGCCTGCTCCATATCGGTTATGAGATCAGCAATATCTTCTATTCCAGCGGAGTACCTCACCAGACCCTCAGGAATGCCGGCGGCGGCACGTTCTTCAACACTACATTCAACGTGACTAGTGGTCACTGGAGGGCCGACCACAGTCTCAACACAGCCCAAGTTTGCGGCCATGTGAGCATATTTGAGTTTGGGCAAAAATATCTTAATGGCATCAAGTCCACCTTTAACCGAAAAACTTAACATACCGCCATAACCACGCATTTGGCTTTTAGCAACGTCATGATTGGCATGCGACTCAAGACCGGGGTAGTTAACCTGCTCGACCATCGGATGCTTTTCGAGCCAAAGAGCCATTGTCATAGCATTATCGTTTTGTCTTTCAACGCGCAACTTTAAAGTTTTCATACCACGAATAAAACTATAGGCATCCATCGGTGAAAGTGTCGCACCATTAATTTCACGATAATGATAAACCTGTTTTACCAGAACCTTACTACCACAAATTACACCACCGAGCGCATCAGCATGTCCGCCAAGATATTTTGACGCCGAATGCAAAACAATATCGGCTCCAAGTGCCAACGGGTTCTGATTGATCGGCGTAGCAAAGGTGTTATCAACAACCACCAACGCATCGACTTTTTTTGCAGCCGCAGCTAAACGTTTTATATCCATGATTTTAATTGTTGGATTAGTTGGTGTCTCAAGATAAAGAATTTTGCAGCCTTTAATGATTTCTGCTTCGATTGCTTCATAGTCAACCGTGTTACACAATGTGACTTCAATATTCAGGGGCGGTAAAAAATCATTGAATATTTTATTGGTGCCACCGTAACTGTCTTTAATTGAAACAACTCGGTCACCCGGCTTTAAAAAAGTACCGAGTACATTACTAATAGCAGCCATTCCAGAAGAAAAACTAGTAGCTGCTTCTGCACCTTCTAATTCTTTAACTTTATCTTCAAAAGCTCGAACAGTGGGGTTAGTATTCCGTGAGTAAATATGACCCGGTTCTTTTTCTAGAGCAACATTTTGCCAAGTATCAATATCTTTATAGGTGTAGGAAACGCTATGTACTACGGGAACTTGGGTTGCTCGCTCATAGAGCTCATGTTCCTGTTCCCCACCCCATATGCTGAGTGTAGATTGGCCCACGTTTTTTTCATTCAGTCTTCGGGGAATTGATGATTCTTGATTTGATGATTTTGGATCAGACATAGCTAGTTCCTGTTAGCGATGTGATAATAAATACCTGTTTTGACAATCAGACAGGTGCCTAGTACCAAGGCAGCGCTTCGAGAGCCTTTATCTTGATGATCATAATAATACACAGTGAAATATTGAAAGCAACCTCTGACACCTTTACGTTGCTGGCGCAAAACTGAATCTTGACTAAGGTTAAAAATTAATCAGAAAAACGAGCTGACCTCGAATGATTCAAGCATTCTGTTAGTACAACCGATAAAATTAACCAATAAGTCGTCACATGAGTGGTATAAATTGAAACAAGTTTGGGATGTCATCGTATTGGGTGCGGGAGCCGCTGGATTAATGTGTGCACTCACGGCTGGCCAACGAGGCAAGCGCGTGCTGGTGTTAGAAAAATCGAATAAGGTCGGAAAAAAAATACTGATGTCAGGCGGTGGGCGGTGCAATTTTACCAACCTCTATACCGAATCAGACAACTTCCTCTCAAACAATCCACACTTTTGTAAATCAGCCATTAGCCGTTATACCCAGTGGGATTTTATTGAACTGGTCAATCGCCACAGAATCCCTTATCACGAAAAGGCACTCGGGCAACTGTTTTGCGACAATTCATCAAAAGATATTCTGGCTGCTCTACTGGATGAATGCGAAACATCCAATGTCACCATCAAAACATTGGCCGACATTGACACTGTAGAAAAGTCATCTCACTTTAAACTAACCGGCTCAATTGAAGAGAAAACCGTTACTTTAAAATGTGACGCCCTCATCGTGGCGACTGGCGGGCTTTCGATTCCATCATTGGGTGGGTCAGATTTTGGCTATCAAATTGCTAAGCAGTTTGGTCACCTAGTATTGCCGTTGCGAGCTGGTTTAGTGCCGTTTACCTTCACCGATGGATTTAAACTGTTATCTGAAAAATTATCCGGTAGTTCAGTGCCCACGAGTGTTACTGTTGATGACAAAACCTTTAACGAAAACATTCTTTTTTCACATCGCGGTCTGAGTGGCCCAGCTATCTTACAAATATCCAGTTACTGGCACGAAGGTGAAACCATCAGTATCGATATTCTTCCTGCACTCGATGCGTTTCAATACCTACAAGATGAAAAACAGAAGCAGCCAAAACTATTATTACGAAATATCCTCTCGCAACAATTACCCAGAAAACTCGTTCTTGAGCTAGAGCAACTCTGGTGGTCGAAAGAAAAAGAAAAAACCCTCGCGCAAATGAATGATTCATTACTCAGCACCCTCGCAAAGCAGTTGAACTCCTGGCAACTAAAGCCAGCAGGGACCGAAGGTTATCGCACGGCTGAAGTGACCCTTGGGGGCATAGACACAAACGAATTATCATCCAAAACAATGATGAGCAATAAGATAGACCAGCTCTACTTTATTGGTGAGGTAATTGATGTTACGGGTCACCTAGGCGGATTCAATTTCCAGTGGGCTTGGTCATCGGGTTACGCGGCAGGTCTGGCGATTTAGAAATGTGTGTATTAGCTATCAACAGCCTTCTCAGAGCTACAATAACTCTTGTCATTTGAAGGAAGGCACCTTAATCGTTTTATCACACCGAATACTACAAAAACGTTCTGTGGGAGGATTTAATACAGACAAGCCTTAACATTAGACAAATGCACTCGCTTAGTTTGTCTGAAATTGTCATATAGTAAATCATGCCAGTCCTTACTTGACAGCAGGGTGGCTGGACCAAATACGTCAGAAAAAATTAATTATTATTAGCCCAATACCTTGAATGGTGTATCGGACTAATAAATCATGTTCAACAGGTCTTCCGCTTTTAAAGGTTTATATTAAAGCACCCCATGAAATGCATTTCTTGCTATTTTGGCATATGTCTTTGCGTCATACAAAATAGGATTAGTCCCTGCAGCTCCGTCAAGCACTGCCATTTCACCTATTTCTGATAACCGAGAATCATCAGGAATAATGGCTGAAAGTTGATGATGAATTCCAACCTCTATGCGAAGTGCCAGAATCCAGTCTAAGAAGGCATCAAAGCTGGGGTCTAGGTCAAGATACCGCGCTAGACGTGAAATGCGTTGCTCTATAACACTTTGATTGGCCTTCAACACATACGGCATCAAGATGGCATTCAGCATACCGTGATGCGCGTCATAGGTGGCACCCAGTGGATGGGCCAATGCATGCATTGCACCCAGACCGCGTTGAAAAGCCGTAGCACCCATCGCAGAGGCTACAATCATTTGAGTGCGCGCCTCAATGTTAGAACCGTCAGCAACTGCAGTCGGCAAAAAATCCTTAATTAGTCGAATACCTTCTATCGCTATGCCTTCGGCCATGGGATGGTAGCCTGGCGAACAAAATGCTTCTAGATTATGTGACAACGCGTCCATACCAGTCGCTGCCGTGAGCCCAGCAGGCAAACCAATGGTAAGTTCTGGATCAAGGATAACTAAGCCTGGCAACATTTTGGGGTGGAAAATAATCGCTTTCTTATGCTCTGCTTCATTGATTATAACCGATGCACGACCTACTTCTGAGCCCGTTCCCGAGGTAGTTGGTACACCGATAATAGGTGGGATTTTGTTAGGGTCAGCATTTAGCCAGTTATCGCCAATATCTTCTAGTTCCCACAATGAGCAGGTTTGATTTGCTGCCACGGCAACTGCTTTAGCTGCATCAAGACCACTGCCACCACCGAACGCAATAACACCATCATGATTACCCGTGAGGTAAGCCGCAATGCCATTCTCAACATTGGTACCTGTTGGATTGGGTTTAATATCACTAAATACGGCGATCGCTAAGCCTGCTTTCTGACAGTTAGCGACTATATCACTCACCATTGGTAAACCGGCGAGGCCCGGATCAGTGATTAGTAAAGGTGCTTTCATGCCCATTTCAGTGCACGCAGAGGCAAGTTCGTTTATTCGACCTGCGCCAGTGCGCATGGCTGTGGGGTAGTTCCAGTTTGCGTTCATAGTCTTTCTATCTCTAATATTTTGGTAACTTTGTAATCGAGTTTCTTTATTGACACTGCATTAAAATCAATTTTGGGCTCGATGTTTTGATTGCTCATGGTGTCATCGCTTATTATCAAATACCGGGTAGCGTAGACGACACTTTCCATCAAACAAGAAAAGTAATCGAAGTTTAACCCGTTCAATCAACCACTAGATTTGTTTTAAATGGAACGACTTAGGCCGAGTTAAACTTTCAAAACCAATTGACGACAGCGTGCAACCCCGTCCAGAATTTTTAACGCCAGTCCAGGCCAAAGCCGGATCAAGATAATCACAGCGATTCATAAACCAAGTACCTGTTTCGATCTGCTCTCCAATCTCAACCGCAGCCACTTCATCCTGAGTAAAGACGGCTGCGGTTAAACCAAACTCACTATCGTTCATTAGTTGAATGGCCTCTTCGTCTCCGCTCACCGACATGATACCGATCACGGGACCAAAGCTTTCTTCGGTCATTACGCGCATGGTGTGATCTACATTAACCAATACTTGAGGCGCCAAATAAGGTGTACCCTTGGAGTCTGCGTCAAACTGAGTGGGATCAATTAATGCCGTTGCACCTGCAGCAACCGCTTCATCAATTTGACCTCGAACAAAGTCAGCAGCACTGGCTTTCACCATCGGACCCAAATTAGTTGATGTGTCATCAGACCGGCCAAGCTGATAGCCATTGCAGAGAGCCACAACACCTGCGACAAACTCATCATATACCGCCTCATCGACATACACGCGCTCGATACCACAGCAAGACTGCCCCGAGTTAAACATTGCGCCATCGGTAACTGTTTCGATGGCGTATTGCAAATTGGCATCTTTACGAACATAGGCAGGGTCTTTACCGCCTAACTCTAATCCAGCTCCGACAAACCGGCCAACACTGGCACGTTCCACCATCTCACCACCTGGCACTGAACCAGTAAAAGCAATAAAGTTTATCTCAGGTGATTGGATTACTTTTTCAGTGTCACTGTGGGTCAAATGTAAATACTGAAATACGCCATCTGGCAATCCCGCTTCCGTAAAAGCCTGATGCATCCTTTCTGCACACAAGGGTGTTTGAGCCGAGTGCTTCAGTATCACGGTGTTGCCAGCCAATAGGGCTGGCATGATAGCGTTAACCGCAGTCATATAAGGAAAGTTCCACGGCGCAATAACAAATACAACGCCTAACGCTTCTCTTTTGATGTATCGTTTAAAGCCTTCTTTGTCGCCCGGGTTAACATCTGCCAGTGCCGTATTGGCTATCGAGATCATGTATCGTGCGCGCTCTTCAAACCCACCCACTTCACCCGTTGTTTGAGATATGGGCCGACCCATTTGCCAGCTTAACTCTTCGCCAATCTCATATTTTCGCGCGACAAAAGCATCAACTGCTTTAGTGCATAACGCCTGACGTTCTGCGACTGATTGTTTTTTCCATTGCTTTTGAGCTGCCACAGCGTTGCTTAAAACACTCTGAATTTCAGTTTCAGATGCTGTTTCTCTCTCGACATAAACACTACCATCAACTGGCGTGATACATTGAATTGTTGCCATTTTTAATACTCTATAAAATTATTAATTTATTCAGGTTAATGTGCTGTATCAGTTTTGATTCGATTATGACCGTTCAAAACCACGTGCAACTTCCCAATCTGTCACACGACGATCATATTCAAATTGTTCATACTTTGCAGCATGTACATAATGATCAATCACATCATCACCCATTGCCTTTCGCAAAAAAACTGATTCATCCAAAGTCGCAATGGCGGCTCTTAGTGTCGTGGGAATTTCGCGTAAATTATCGCCATCGTAAGCGTTGCCTTGAAATTCAGGTTCAAGTTCCATTTTATTTTCGATGCCGTCTATACCAGCCGCCAGTAGTGCGGCAAAAGCCAAGTATGGATTTAAATCACCACCACCGACTCGGCATTCTACCCGAATACCCTTACTATTAGCACCACATAAACGATATCCAGCCGTTCGATTATCGAGGCTCCAAATGGCTTTAGTGGGGGCAAAAGTACCTTCTGCAAAGCGCTTATAGGAATTGATATAAGGTGCAAGAAAATATGTGATTTCACTGGCATGGGCAAGTAATCCAGCCATGTACTGGCACATAACATCCGACATGCCGTATTGTTTGTCAGGGTCATAGAATAAAGACTCTTCGCCATCCGCACTCCACAACGACTGATGCACATGGGATGAATTCCCAGCATGATCATAAGACCATTTAGCCATGAATGTGAGCGCACGTCCCTTTGCCCAAGCAATTTCTTTACAGGCGTTTTTAGTGATCGAATGTCGATCAGCTGCCACTAAAGCTTCGTCGTATTTGACATTAATTTCGCCTTGCCCTGCAGAAGCCTCACCCTTGGAACATTCAACAGGAATGCCAGCGCCATAAAGGCCATTACGAATAGCCCGCGTTACATCTTCTTCTTTCGTGGTCTGCAATATATGGTAATCCTCGTTATAGGCACCCGCAGTACTCATCCCTTTGTAGCCCTTCTGCTGTAATACTTCAAAGCTTTCATTGAACAAATAGTATTCTAATTCGCTTGCCATTAATGGCTTCATTCCAAGAACTTCCAAACGCGCAATTTGTTTTTGCAAAATCGCCCGAGGAGAATGCGGGACAGACTGATGAGTTTTATGATCCAACATGTCACACAAAACTAAAGCCGTACCTTCTAACCAAGGTGTTAGGCGCAAGGTCGACAAATCTGGTTTCATAACATAGTCGCCATAACCGGCTTCCCAGCTGGTCGATTTATAACCCGCGACCGTTTCCATTTCCATATCAGTAGCGAGTAAGTAGTTACAACAATGGGTTTCTTCCCAGGCGCTGTCGACAAAAAACTGCGCATGAAAACGCTTACCCATCAAACGCCCTTGCATATCAACTTGGCATGCAAGCACTGTATCGATGGTGCCTAAGGACACCTCCTGTTTTAATTCATCTAATGTGAGCATACCTAACATTGAAGTACCTACTTTAAGCTTTATAAAAATTCACGTTTATTATTCTAATATAAAGCCTCGACACCTGAAAGGCATCGAGGCCATCAACTTTAGCCGTAGCGGTAAGGGCGTCCAGCTTTTTGCATATCAGAATTGTACTTTCTGAATATCTCAACCACTTTTGCTTTTGTCTCGGACTCTGCAGCAATTTCATCCCAAAACTTAACACCTGCGGCTTCAACCGTTGCCCATTCTGCATCAGGAATGGTTGTTAACTTCATTTTGGTGCCATCGACTCGAAGCGCAGCTTCACCACCCCAGTACCACCATTGACGATAATAGTGTGAACTATCCATGGCTAATTTAAGCAGTTCTTTTAGACGATCTGGTAATTTGTTGTGCTGATCCATGTTAGCAAAGAATGATCCTGCCCAAGCACCCGAAATATTATTGGTAAGGAAATAATCAGTCACATCTGCCCAACCCACAGTGTAATCTTCGGTAATACCTGACCAGGCAACACCATCCAACTCACCCGTTTGTAATGCAACTTCAATGTCCTCCCACGGCAACGTCACGGGCACAACACCAAACTGACTAAGGAAGCGACCCGCTGTTGGAAAAGTAAATACACGCTTACCTTTTAAATCATCCAAACTGTTAATCGGGGTCTTAGTAGCAAAATGGCAAGGATCCCAAGCACCAGCAGACAGGTGCTTAACACCCACTTTAGAGTACTCTGCATCCCATATTTCATTTAACCCATACTGGTTAAACAGAACAGGCACATCCAGTGAGTAACGACTTCCAAACGGGAAATAACCACCAAAAACCGTTACCTCAGTTGGCGATGCCATCGAATCGTCATCTGACTGAACAGCATCAATAGTGCCTTTTTGCATGGCGCGAAAAAGCTCACCCGTAGGGACAAGTTGATCACCATAGAACAGTTCGATCTGCATATCACTGCCAGCGACTTTGTTAAACGAATCAATAGCTGGTTTGATGACATGTTCTGCCAATGCCGCACCGGCATAGGTTTGCATACGCCATTTGATCGTCGTTTTGGTAGATGCATGAACAGCAGGTGCACCCAGTACAGCGGCACCAGCTAATCCGGCTCCCGCCGTTTTCAAAAAGTCTCTTCTCTTACTTTTCTGGTCTTCAGACATTGTTTTCTCCAGTCATTTTATTATCGGATAGGTACAACTTCTATTCGCCGTTAATTTAATTAACGAGCGTATATAGACTCGGGCAACCATAATGCTATTTGCGGAAACGCCATCACTAGCGCTAAAGCAACTACCATTATGAGAACAAAAGGAATGATTGAACGGTAAATATCCTGCAATGATATTTCGGGTGGCGCCATTGCGCGCATCAAAAATAGGTTATAACCAAATGGTGGCGTCATATAAGCAATTTGAGTCGTAATGGTATAAAGAACCCCATACCAAATTAAATCAAAGCCCAAAACACCCACTAAAGGCACATACAGTGGGGCAACAATGACCAGCATTGCTGTATCGTCCAAGAATGTACCCATCAAAAGAAATGAGAGCTGCATTAAAATTAAAATGGTCCAGGGACTCAAACCAAATTCATCGGTAAATAAATGGGAGATGGCTTTTACTGCACCTAGTCCATCGAATACCGCACCAAATCCAAGTGCGGCCAAAATGATCCACATGAACATACAGGAAATAGCCAGTGTTTGACGGACCGAGGTTTCGAATACTTGGCGTGTCATTCGGCCTTTCAAAACTGCCACCATAAAAGCGGTCATCGCACCGATAGCCGAGCTTTCAACTAAGCTAGTCCAACCTTTAACAAAAGGCACCATCATTGCTGCAAATATCATCAAGGGTAATAGACCCGATGATAGTAAGCGCAGCTTTTCAGCCATAGGAACATTGCGCTCTTCTTTTGGCAACACCGGTCCCAGTTCCGGCTGTAAACGACATCGGACAACAATATAAATAACAAAAAGAGCCGCCATCATCAAGCCAGGCACTACACCCGCCAGCCATAATTGACCGACTGGTTGACGCGCTATCATGGCGTATAACACGAGTACTACAGAAGGTGGCACTAGAATGCCCAACGACGAACCCGCCTGGACAACACCAGTCACCATGCGTTTATCGTATCCCCTGCGCAGTAATTCGGGCAGCGCAATGGTCGCACCAATGGCCATGCCCGCCACTGACAAGCCGTTCATGGCGGACACTAGAACCATCAGGCCGATAGTTCCAATGGCGAGTCCACCATGGATACCGCCCATCCAGACATGAAACATTTTGTACAAGTCATCTGCTATCTTTGACTCAGACAGTATATAACCCATAAAAATAAACATCGGCAAAGTCAACAGTGGATACCATTTCATTAGTTTCATGGCCGATGAAAAAGGAATGTCTGAACCACCCGTGCCCCACAAGGTGATTGCTGCAATGGCTGCGACACAACCAATCGCACCAAATACGCGTTGCCCCGTGAACATCATCAGCATCATCGAGGAAAACATCAATAGCGCAATCATTTCATAGGACATTACAACGATACCCCACGAATCTTCGCGATATCTTTAATAAGCTCACAGGTTGACTGTAATAGCATGAGTAAAATGCCAAGGCACATAATGCTCTTTATTGGCCACATATAGGGCCGCCAGACAGTATTACTGCGTTCGTTGTACTTAAAGGCATATTCTGTACTATCCAAACCACCATAAAGTAGGGTTCCGAGAAAGAAGATTAAAAACAGTACGGTCACTGAATCAACATAGGCTTTCTTTTTGTCTGACCAATTCGAATAAAATAAATCCATGCGTACATTCGAGCCCAGCTGAAGTGAGTAAGCACCACCCAGAATGTAATACGCCACCATCGAAAATTGTGCTGCTTCAAGCGTCCACAGTGATGGTAGGAAGAAAGTTTTTGATATAGATGACCACAACAAAATACCCACCATAAGAAAAATGCCATACATAACAAAACGTCCAACTCTGTAGTTCACAGATTCAACGAATCGAACGTATTGACTAAATATTCGCAACATTAAGCTTTCCCTGCTTCAATCTTAAGTGCACCTGATATCAACCTTTCAAGTCGCACTGCCCATTGCGCCTGTCCTCGAGTATCACTGACCAAATCATTGCGAACTTCAAACATAACGTTGGGCAACTTTCGTTGCACCCCGTGCATCTGCAATGTATGAGTAACACCATCTCGCGCTTCATAAGGTTGGTTTGGCTCTATTCTGTATTGACCGGCCTGACGACCTAGCTCTAAAATATAGCCAGCAAAGGCGGGGGCTGTAGGATCATGGATAACGCCAAGATCGAGACTGCGCTGCTGGCCCTTAAAAACAGGTGTAAAACTATGGATGCACACTATTGCGGGACGGGTACCCTGGTGAAGGCAATCGTCAATCACTTGTTTAACAGCCTGCTTAAATGGGGCATAAATTTGATTGAAACGCGACAGTCGGTCTTCGGTTGAGAGACCCTGATTGGCTGGGATTGGTAAACCATCGCTCACCTCAACAATGGCATCTGGTGCTTCTATAACTCGATTACAGTCAAACACTAAACGCGAGTAACGTTGCATTATTACTGGCGCATCTAACTGTTGAGACAAAGCACGGGCCAAACCAGCGGCACCAATATCCCAAGCAATATGGGTAGACATTGCCTCAGTATCCAGTCCAAGGCTACCCAATGACTCTGGCAACAATTGGCCAGCATGTTCACAGATCAAAACGACACCACCCTTACCCGACGCGTTTTCAACGATGGGCGCTGGCAAGGTAGAAAACAAAGTGTCGGGTAATTCGGTCATAATGTCCTATATACTATTATTATTGACAGGCAATAAAGGAGGACGGAATGAAAATTAACGTCCTCTTTGTAAAAATTATTACAGCTAGGGCTGGCATTGTCAATTTTATTACATAATAATAATGAAACCGTCTAATCGAAAGGAGGACGAGTGAGCATAGCCGAAAAAATAAAGCAGCAGTTTGATCAATTCACGCCCGCAGAAAGGGCATTGGTTAGTGTACTGATTGCTAACTACCCAATGGCTGGGTTAGTTACAATTACAGAACTAGCTAAGTCTGCCAATGTCTCTGCACCAACAGTGATGCGCACCGCTAAAAAACTCGGCTTTAAAGGTTTTTCTGATTTCCAGGCTGCACTTCGAGATGAACTGCAACAAACCCTATCGGACCCGATGGAAAAGCATGATCATTGGGCAAGTGGTGTCCCAGCGGAGCATATACTGGGCCAGTTTGCGACTGCAGTGACAACTAATTTACGTCAGTCGCTCAAGCAAATCGATCACCAGTCATTTGACCAAGTGGTCAGCTTGTTAAGCGAAAAAAATAGAAATGTTCATATTGTTGGCGGACGAATAACCCATGCATTCGCTGATTATTTGCAAACTCATCTGCAAGTGATTCGTAAAAATATCCAGATGCTGCCCTCATCATCCAGCTTATGGCCACATCACCTGTTAAATGTAAACGCAGCTGATGTGCTCATCATATTTGATATACGTCGTTATGAGACGGATTTGCTTGAGCTTGCTAAATTAGCAAAGGAGCGTGATGTAAAAATCGTATTGTTTACCGACCAATGGTTATCACCCATCACCCGTCATGCAACACATTACTTTACTAGTCGAATCGAAGCACCCTCAGGGTGGGATTCAGGTATTGTGATTTTATTTATTATAGAGTCGCTGATCGCTGCCCTAGAAAAAGCCTTATGGTCAGACACCAGCTCTCGCCTTAAAGAGCTCGAAAATATATTTGATTTTACCGGACGGTTTAAACGTTAAATAACCAAATAGTTTACTCAGTAATATCACAACAAGGCTAATTTTTTAGGTTCACACTGCATGCTAGGAAGACATCAGTAAAAGTAGAGAGCTTGAACTTTTAAAACGTAAAAACATATGGCTCACCACCTCAACATTTTCCAGAACAGCTACACTAATCATTAAATTTGACTAATGAGCCTAGAGCTTTTTTAAAGTCTGATAATTGAGGGTAATAATCCCCATAGTCATCAATGATCCTCACGCAAATCAAAGACCTTACATCTGGTTGGTCGACTGAATCTAAGCGCAATTCAGTTTCGTAATTAATATAACTTGGTGGGTCATAAAAACGTTTTTTTGGCAAAAAAATGCTCATACCGTAGTTATTATCATTCCACAATTTAACTCGAGTAACGCGAAACTTACCGGGCACAATGGCTAACTGATGTCCATTTTTTGTTTGAAGGCTATTCATCAAAAAACTACAAAAAACATCACTTTTATCAACATCCGATCTTAATATGACCTGACCTTTCTGACTATAAACACGCGCTTGGTTGAATGGAATTTTGGCCACCAAATTAATTATGATTTCAGTTCCAGGCTTAACTGGTAATTGATTTTCGTAACGCGTTTTGATGGACGCACACCCACCGATTACAATTGTTATTATAAAAATCAATACTGTCTTTGAAAGGTAACCTAATTTGCAGTTCATTATAGAATCTACTCCCTGCCTGAGGGGAAATGATTAGTAGACTACGCTGGCATTAACAAGTTTCTTTTATCAATGGGACAATAGATCAGAATTGACTTCAACCATAGTCTCAATTCTAATTAACGGTATGCTTATTCTCAACCTCAATATCAATAAATACGCGTTAGCATGTTATTTAGACACCACTTAAATCAAACTGGACATTACGCTGAATGAAACTAGAACCTTTACGCATTGCCCAGATAACGGATATTCATCTCACTGAATTTGACGGTGACACGCTTCAAGGTGTTGATACAGGGGAATCGTTACGCCATGTAATCAAAGCTATAATAGCCTTGTCACCCCGACCATCTTTAATTATTGCAAGTGGCGATTTAGTGCAGAACGCCAACCAAAAGTCTTACCATCGTTTAAAATCTATTTTGAGTGCCATAGATGTTCCCGTCTACGTTTTGCCTGGTAACCATGACGACACCAAAATGATGCAACAACATCTAACAGGGGGGACTATAAAATATCAACCGATGGTTGAACTTAATGGTTGGGCTATTTTATTTATTGATTCAACCGTCAAAGATGAACATCACGGTTTCGTGTCTAAAAAAGAGCAAATACAGCTTGAGACAAACCTAGAGACAGCCATAAACCCATCAGTCTTGGTTGCTTTGCATCATCCAACCATTAATAGCTGCCCTTCTTTTGGCTGCAGACTAGATAACAAAGATCCATTCATAGCTTACTTAAAACAGCAGCCTTTAATAAAAGCGGTTATTGCAGGTCATACCCACCTAGCAGCTGAGGCTATCGATGCTGACCTTGCTCAATACACTACGCCGTCAACTTTCGCACGGATCAAACACAGTCAGTCAGCAGACCCTACAGGCAAAGAAAACTTTTGGATATCCCACACCATGGACAGCTCAATTTGTGGTTATAGAGTTTTGGATTTATCAGAAGATGGACAGGTTGATAGTTTTGTCGAATGGGTAACCAGTAGCAGTGTTTTAGCGCATAAGTGCCAATAGCTGTAATCGTCTTTTTTGATCAGGTCATCGGAAGAGACCCATACCTTCTGCTCGTGACTTGGCCCACAAATTGAGAATTTGATAATGATATTTGCAGCCATACTGTGAGGTCTAACAAGATTACTTTGTCGCATTAAACTAATCTAAACTCACTTAAAAACTTACCTAGCTTTAGCTAAATTTGACTATGGACGACGATACCACGCTTATTAACCCCAGCACTCCCAAAGTAAGTGCCCCGATCTCTAAGAAAAACACTCATTTGAATGACTTCACTAGGGTCACCAGCAATTTATTTAAAGCCAAAGACAAAGACAACCAAACACAAAAGATTAAGCTTGATCTTATCCAAAGCTATATTGATCAATCTGATCTTGAAAGCATCTCAACTTTTCAGAAAATTCTACACTTTTTTAAAACTAAAAAATAATGTCAATTATCTTAACTACTCTCTGAATCGCTCTATACTATTTAATGTCGAGCGCAATGTTCTTGTTGCGATAAAAACTTCAACCAAAAAACATGAAAACGACGCGCTCAATAAGGTCATACAAAAGATAAATAAGCTCGCTACTGCCAATGCCACGTTATAAGTCGACAACCCACCAACAAACAGCGTAATGATTACTAAACAAACCATTAGTGCACTGACTGCGGCGAGATTGATAGCAAGATTAATAAACCGTCCCCGTTTAACCAAGCTTGCCATTTCTTTTTCTATTGCCACTTTAAATTGAGGTTGAGTTTGATCAGTTAATGTCTTATGCAATGATCTTGACCGATCAATTGTACGCCCCAGTCGATTTGTCAACACCATCAAAAGTCCCGATATGCCAGCCAATAAAAAAACTGGTGCCACCGATATACTCACCACATGTGAAATCGTGTCGATATCCAATTCTAGATATTCCATTAATTTGAGGACCCCTCTTTATCAACCAGCTCAGGATAAGCAAACAATGAAGGAGTCCCACCTGTATGCAAAAAAACAATATGCTGGTCCAGCCCTGGACAATTGCTCTCAAGCAAATCAATCAAAGCGGCAAAGGCTTTCCCAGAATAAGTAGGGTCTAGTAAAAGCCCCTCTCTTTCAGCCAACTTTTTTATAGCTTTTTCTGTTGCTTCATTCAACTGACCATAACCTGGAGCCAGAAAGCGATCGTCACAAATAACTTGTTTAATATCAATGTCAACATCGAGCGCCATTAATTCAATCACAGATTGCATTTTGCTAAAAACACGCGTTTGCTGACTAACAGCGTCGCGCCTTACGCAGATTCCATTAACAGGAATATTGCATCCCAATGCCCGCAATCCTAACAAAAATCCTGCATGAGTCGATGCACTGCCAGTGGGCAATATAAATCGAGAGGGAGTCATATTCATCATGTTCAGTTGCTGGAGTGTTTCTTCCGCTGCCTCAACATAACCGAGCGCCCCATAGGGGGCTTTTACATTTGATAGCGGAATGACAAAAGGCTTTTTACCCGCTTTTTTTAACACCTCTGCTCTATCAACCATTGCTTGATCAGCCCCATTCTCATCCTCACCAACAGAGTAATAATGCACCTTTGCTCCCATCAGTTTGACCAGAAATGGGTTGCCTGATTTTTTATATTCTATTTGATCTCGATCAACCCGGTGCTCAAGTTGAACTTCGACATCTAGGCCCATTTTGCGGGCAGCTGCAACCGTCATACGCACATGGTTTGACTGAACGGCACCTGTAGTTAATAGAGTATCTGCACCCAACGACATGGCGTGACCCACGTAATATTCTAGCTGACGACTTTTATTACCCCCAAACGCGAGGCCAGTACAGTCGTCTCGTTTCACCCAGATATTCGTCTGATAATCAGCACTTAGGTTATTCAGTCGTTCAAGTGGTGTTGGCTTATGGCTAAGGTCAGCGGTAGGGAAAGAATCAGTCAGCATAATTTTTCTAGGGTTTATTGTTAGTAATAAGTTATTTAACCTAAAATATTGGTAATGGTTTTAAATATTATAGCATCTCAGCCTAACCAACGAATCAAGATAATACCCGCACACACCAATGAGGCTGCAATAATACGTTGCCGTCCAAACGACTCTTTGAACAATAATGTTCCAATCAGGGCGGCGAAAATAACGCTCGTTTCGCGTAATGATGAGACCATCGCCATTGAACCCAAACTCATTGCAAAGATCACCAGTCCATAAGCTGCCGAAGAAGCTATGCCACCGATCACAATTTTTCCAGTTTTATTTCTAAGATAAGCAAACCACGGTTTTCTATTGGTTAAAAGCAATACTATACTGATCGGCACCGATTCCAGTAAAAATAGCCATAGAATGTAACTCAAGCTATTTCCAGAGGCACGGACGCCTAGTCCATCAGTCACCGTGTAAGCGGCAATAAAAATAGATGTTGCCAACCCCCATCGCAAAGCATCTGGCGATATCTGACCAAACTTACCACCTAGTAATGTAATGCTAACCAAACCAAGGCTAATTAATCCGATACCCAACATCGAACCAATAGACAACCACTCTTGCGCAAAGAACATAGCGCCAATAGCCACTAAAACTGGAGCCAAGCCGCGAAACAGAGGATACATCTGCGATAAATCACCAGCTCGATATGATCGGGACAAAGTGTAATAGTAAAAATTATGGCCAATAACCGAGACCAAAATCATCGGCCAGCTCTCGATTAACGGTAACGGTACGAAAAAAAGAAACGGCAAGGACAACAATGCGCTCACCAATTGATAAGAGGCAATACTAAGCGCTGGTGTCCCGCCAGATTTGGCCATCGCGTTCCAGGCGGCATGTAACAGAGCAGCCAGCAATACCAAACTAACGACTAGTGGCGACATCTTCTCACCATTTCAAAACCACATTGGATCAAATCATTTACTTAACCTCCACTGCAACGGATAACACTTAAACTAGACCGGATATTACTATGTTTTATTTGAGGCCATTATTTAAAATTTAGATTATAAATTCATTTGATACTCACTAAATTATTTCAAAATATAAATATGTATTGGTTTTGAGACGTTCAGCTAAAACATTTAGCCATCGAACTCATAAACACAACACAATTTTATTTCGAATATAACGCTCAAGCCGTTGCACTCAATCACAGGCATTTAAGTTGAGTGATAATTAAACGCTAGTTGAATCAAAAACACACATATATTGTTATTCACCAACTGCTGTAGACTATTGCCTTTTTAATTATCTATTCAACGGCTGGATCAAACATTAAACTTAAATCTGAAATCTGGTACTTTCTTATCATTGCATTTCCGCTAGCTGCCGCCTATCTAGCTGAATACGCAATGTTCATTACGACAAAAATTATCGTTGGAAAGCTTGGATATCATGAACTCGCTGCCGTTGGTATCGCAGGTGATTTATCCTTCGAAATACTCGTCATCCTAATGGGATTTCTATCTGTCATTGGTGTACTCGCCGCTCATGCAGATGGCGCAGGGGATAAGTCTGGACTGGGGCAAACTGTACGGCAAGGATTTATTGTATCAACATTTTTGGGCATTCCATCGATGATTCTAATCTGGAATCTAGACTTGCTTCTGAAAGTAACCGGGCAAGATCCAATCGTTATCGCTCTTGCAACGCCCTATTTGCATGGGCTTAGTAGCATGGCCTTACCCGTTCTTTGGTTTGCTGTATTTCGCAACTTTATATCCGCATTATCGAAACCAGCAGCTGTCATGGTTATTTCTGTTTCAGCCGTATTCTTAAATTATCTGCTAACTATTTGGCTAGTACATGGTGGTTTTGGGCTTCCAAGTATGGGCTTATTTGGCGCAGGATTAGCGACGGCAATCGTCACTTGGCTTATGTTCTTTAGTCTGGTCATTTATATTTATTGCCATAGTGAATTGCGTGGCTATGGTCTATTTCAGGGCAAATGGTATTTTGACCGAACTATTACCCGAGAAATAGTCAGACTCGGCATTCCTGTTGCAGGTTTGACCTTCATGGAAGCCGGCATGTTTATCGCAGTTGCGATACTTTCGGGCGTCATTGGCGCTAAGACTCTAGCCGCTTACGAAGTCGTCATGTCTTGGGTCGGCATACCCTTTGTAATAGCGTTTGGATTAGCTGAAGCCACCATGATCCGAGTGGCTCAAGCAGTCGGTAAAGGCGAAATAGCCGCCGCTCGCCGAGCCGGAAATTTGGGTATGACATTGGGCGTCGTTTTGTTGTCGATATTGGTCATTGTCCCTCTAGGCTTTTCGGACCAAATCATCCGTATGTTTATTTCACCCAATGACGTTGGGTTTGAAGCCGTATCAGTACTTGCTGCTCAGTTTCTAATGATTGCAGCAATCTTCCAAGTATTTGATGGTCTGCAAGCCATTGCTGCACGTGCTCTGCGCGCATTCAAAGATATGATCGCACCACTTTGGATCGCAGGGTTTGGCTATTGGGTGCTTGGTATTGGGGGGGGCTCACTATTGGCTTTTCGCTTTGATTTACAAGGCGCTGGCCTTTGGTGGGGCCTTGCTATTGGGCTACTGACCACAAGCGCTTTGCTGTGCTTACGCTTTAATAAACTACAGCCCGATTTACCAACCTAGCAACACAATTAATGAAAAGCTCACAGGCGGACATTCAACTTAATCGTTTTGAAATCTTAACC
>CAJXUC010000049.1 GCA_913061315.1 uncultured Gammaproteobacteria bacterium
AGATAGCGTAGCGTCTCGTGGGCTCGGAGATGTGTATAAGAGACAGGTATTTACCTGCCCTGAATTGAGAACAACCTAACTTTGTGAGTTCAATTATTATGAAAACCCGTATTGAAATTGATAGTCTTGGGCCAAAAAATATTCCCGTAGACAAATTGTATGGCAGCAACACTGTGCGCGCTATGGAAAATTTTCCCATTTCAGATCGTATTTTAGGCCAAGAACCTGCTTTAGTTAAAGCCTTAGCACAAATTAAAAAAGCCTGTGCGCAAGCCAATATGGATTTGGGTACGATTAACGAGTCAGTTGGAAAACCATTAATTCAAGCCTGCGAGGATATGATCAACGGGCGACTGAACGAGCATTTAGTGGTCCCTATACTCGAGGGCTCTGGTGGCACATCGACCAATATGAACGTGAACGAGGTATTGGCGAATCGTGCGTTACAATTGCTTGATAAACTACCTGGTGACTATGACGTAGTCCATCCTAACGACCATGTCAATCAAGGCCAATCAACCAACGATGTTTTACCCAGTGCAATCAAGCTAGCCTGTTATGAGTTAGCTCAAAAAGCGATATCAAGTTTAGAAATAGTGGCTACTACGCTAGCGCAAAAATCCAGCGAGTTTTCAGACGTTTATCGACTGGGTCGCACCTGTTTACAGGATGGTCAGCCGATGACATTGGGCCAAGCCTTCGAAGGCTATCATGCAGTCATTGATCGCGCGACAAGTCGAGTTCGAGATCAACAGCAAAGACTATTGGCTCTTCCACTGGGCGGTACCGCAATAGGAACTGGCTTAGGTTCCACTGAAGGATTCCAAAACATTGCTTTTAAACACTTGAGCAGTTTTTCAGGATTGCCTGTAATGCCGGGCCATAACCGTTTTGACGCTATGCAAAATCTTGACGAATTTCAACGCCTATCGTCGGAGCTGGAAACAGCCACCGGCGCAATGGCCAAAATCGCTAAAGATTTTATATTATTATCCTCAGGACCAGCAGGTGGCCTCGCTGAAATCTTATTGCCATCGGTTCAACCGGGTTCGTCAATTATGCCCGGCAAGGTCAATCCTGTCATTCCAATGTCTACAGTTCAGTTAGCGCAAATTGTGCATGGCAACCATTGCTGTATTGTTATGGCCTGCCAAGACGGCATGCTTGAGATAAATCATTATGAGCATTCCGTGGCTTCACGGTTATTTGACTCACTTCATCGAGTTTCAGAAATTGCAAGAACCTTCGCAACTCACTGCATTATTGGTATCAAAGCTAATGAAAAACGCAGCATGGAAAATCTACTCAACTCGTTTGCACTAGCAACAATTTTTGTACCCAAATTGGGCTATAGCGAGGTGAGTAAGCTGGTCAAAGAGAGTTTAAATTGTGATGAGACCTTTCTTGAACTCGCACAGAAAAAAAAGTTAATTACCGAGGACGAAATCCTCGATGAAATTAAACGCTCAGTTAGGTTCAATAACCTTTAAAGCTAAAATAACTAAGTAGAGTAGTGAATGATTAGCTCATCAGAATTTGAGCTAATCAGCCAAACCTTAAAAAAATTACCATTGATTCAACATCTATAGTTATGCAGCCTGTTATGTCTTAAAAAGTCACGGTCAGTGAACTAACAGCTCTAAATGTTTTTTGGCTGCTTTAATCTAATTGCTGGGCTAGACCATCATTTTAGTTAAAGTGAACTTTCTTTCCAAAAACCGTCTTAACCATAGGCTGAAAAAACTCTAGCGATTGCGTTTTAAAATCTGGATCAAAGCAGTTTTGATCATAAAGCTCACAAAATTCAACTGCATCATCATACCAAATATGTTCTTTGAATTGATCTCGAGTATTTCGATCTCCACCAGCATGATGAGCGTAGTAAAACATTTGAAACAGGCCATGATATTTTACAATCCAATAAATCTTTTCACTAACATAAGGTCTTAGAATAGAGGCCGCCATTTCGCTGTGACTATGGGGTGCAAGCTCGTCACCAATATCATGTAGCAGGGCGGCAACAACATATTCAGTAGAACGCTGATCGTTGTAGGCACGAGTGGCTGATTGCAAAGAATGTTGAAGACGAGATATTTTATAGCCAGAAAATGAATGCTCCAACCCTTGTAACGACTGAATGATTCGATCTGGTAGGCCTTGAATAAACAGCGTCTCCTGTTCTCCTAGAAACTTGTATTCTTCAGCGGTGCCATCTGCCATATTAATGAAGCTGACATTTTTCATAAGTCAAATCCTACTCTACAAACGATTGAGAGGTTGCTAAACCTGTTGGAAAAGTAACATTGTACCCATTTCTAATCAAAAAAAATAATTCTCTATGGTAGAGATATACCATTGGCCACAATTAAATTTATCTTATCGGTTTAGCACCATTTGGCAAGGTAACAGATATTGCTAAGTAATCTTGGCTATCAATTACAAAAAAACACCACTATTGTTGTTGGACAAGGCCCTTTTGATTTTTTTAAGAATCAATTTTGAAGGTTATTAGCCTCCGTCAGATGGCAACACCAGGTCTTCTAGGCTACCGCTCATTTCATTTAAGTTATGTCGAGTATCTTGTGTTTTCTGCTCCCCACCAAAATTAATTCTCCATTCCAGATTAGTACTTGAGTCAGCATAGGCTAGCGCATTTTTCAGAGTAATCTTATTGGCCATGTACAAATTGTATAATGATTGGTCAAAGGTCTGCATACCCGCTGTGCCACCTTTCTCCATCATTTCTTTAATAACATTGAAGTTGCCTTCCTTTAACAGTTCAGCAATATAGGGTGAGTTCGTCATTACTTCTACTGCACAGGCTAATTTTCCATCCACTCCAGGGACTAAACGTTGAGAGATTATGGCTTTTAAATTTAATGATAAATCCATCAATAATTGATCACATTTATCAAAAGGAAACATATTCATAATTCGATCCATGGCCTGATTGGTGTTAACGGCATGGAGCGTTGTTAAGCATAAATGTCCCGTGTCTGCAAAATTAATAGCTGCTTTCATAGTTTCAGAGTCTCGTGCTTCCCCTATCATTATGACTTCAGGGGCCTCTCGTAATGCCTCTCTCAATGCATTGTGATAACTTAAAGTATCAATCCCAACTTCGCGCTGAGACACGATTGATTTTTTATGCCGAAATACAAATTCGATCGGGTCCTCGATGGTAAGAATATGACCGTCTGCCATTTTATTACGATGATCCAACATTGCAGCCAAGGTGGTGGATTTACCAGAACCTGTTGAGCCTGCTACTAAGATCAGACCGCTGCGGCTCATCACAACCTCTTTCAATACTTGTGGCAACCCAAGCTCATCAAGCGAGGGGATATCCCATTTTATATAACGAATAACCATCGAAACTTCAGAGCGCTGACTAAAAACATTAACGCGGAATCGACCAATATTGTTTAACGTAAAAGCCAAATTAAATTCACGACTTGTTTCAAACTTACAGATTTGTTTTTCAGATAAAAGGCTATAAACCAGCTTTTGAACCTGACCCGTTTCAAATGGCTTTTTTTCGATGGCACTCGTTTTACCTTGAATTTTCATATTAGGCGGTGCGCCAGTAACAAAATAAAGATCTGACCCCTGCTTTGCTATCATCACATTTAAATAATGTTCCAACAACTTTTTTGTTGGCTCTCTACTCATGACTGCAATCCGCTAGAAAAAATCATTCAATTGGCCCTTTTTTTATTGTTGTAATCATAGGGTTAAGCCAATTCAAACTCACGATGGTCTTCTCCTGCACCTGTTTTTCGAGCTGTCTCACTTTCGAGTTTAATGCGCAGACGAATATCATTCACTGAGTCGGCATTTCGTAGCGCATCTTCAAATGTGATTTCTTCTGCTTCATATAGATCGAATAGCGCTTGGTCAAATGTTTTCATACCCACTTCGTTTGACTTAGCAATCAACGCTTTAATCCCGTAAACGTCACCTTTAAAAACCATATCAGACATCAAAGGTGTGTTGAGCATAACTTCAATAGCTGGTACGCGCCCAATACCATCAATTTTTGGAATGAGCCGTTGCGATATCAAACCTTTTAGGTTGAGCGACAGATCCATGAGTAGCTGAGATCGACGCTCATCAGGGAAAAAGTTAATAATACGATCAAGCGCCTGATTGGTGCTATTGGCATGTAAAGTGGTAAGGCACAAATGTCCAGTTTCTGCAAATGCAATCGCATGCTCCATAGTTTCTTGATCTCGAACTTCACCAATCAAAATAACATCAGGTGCCTGACGTAAGGTATTCTTCAGCGCCATGCCATAGGTTTCGGTATCGACACCTACTTCCCGCTGTGTCACTAGGCAGTTGATATGGTCATGAACAAATTCCACAGGATCTTCAATAGTAATGATATGGTCGTAACTATTTTTATTACGATAGTTCACCATCGACGCTAGTGAGGTTGATTTACCCGAACCAGTGCCACCCACAAAAATAACTAGTCCTCGTTTGGCCATCGCAATTTGTTGCAAAATATGCGGTAGGTGCAGTTCGTCAAAAGTAGGGATTTTGGAACTAATAATTCGCAATACTAGCCCAACGCTGCCTCGCTGCACAAAAGAATTGACACGAAATCGAGCCACACCAGGCAAGCCAATTGCGAAGTTACACTCTTGAGACTCTTCAAAATCAAACGCTTGCTTGTCATTCATTATCGACCGAGCCAGCATTTGAGTATGATTTGGTGACAAATTTTGTTTCGATACGACGGTGATTTTCCCATCTACTTTAATCGCAGGGGGTGAACCTGCGGTGATGAACAAGTCTGATCCATCCATACTCATCATCATTCGCATTAAATCATGCATAAAACTTATCGCCTTATTACGATCCATTCAAACTTCCCTTAGGTGTGCTTTGTGCCGTTACTTTTTAAATTGGTCTCTACAGTTGATCTGGATGAGCCGCTTTTTTCTTGGCTTCTTCTTTAGACACTAATCCTTGTGCCAACAACCCTTTTAAATTCTGATCAAGTGTTTGCATTCCTATATTTTGGCCTGTTTGTATTGCTGAATACATTTGTGCCACTTTATCTTCACGAATTAAATTTCTAATTGCCGGTGTCCCAAGCATTATTTCATGCGCAGCAATTCGACCACCACCAATTCGCTTTAATAATGTTTGTGATATAACGGCCTTCAATGATTCTGACAACATCGATCGAACCATTGACTTTTCTGCTGCAGAGAAGACATCAACAATACGATCGATTGTCTTGGCAGCAGAACTCGTGTGCAAAGTTCCAAAAACCAGATGACCTGTTTCAGCCGCCGATAACGCTAAGCGAATTGTGTCCAGATCTCGCATTTCACCGACCATAATCGTATCGGGATCTTCCCGTAGTGCCGACCTTAATGCCTCATTAAACCCCAACGTATCGCGATGCACTTCTCGTTGATTAACCAGACACTTTTTACTTTCGTGGACAAATTCAATAGGATCTTCGACCGTCAAAATATGACCATACTCATGGTCATTTTTATAATCGACCATGCCCGCAAGCGTGGTTGATTTCCCTGACCCAGTGGGTCCTGTGACTAAAACAAGACCACGAGGATACTCTGCAATTGTTTGGAATATTTTGGGAGCAGCCAACTCTTCAAGGTTTAAAATTTTTGAGGGTATAGTTCGAAATACACCACCAGCCCCGCGATTATGATTAAAAGCATTAACCCGAAAGCGCGCTAGCCCGGGTATCTCAAAAGAAAAGTCAGTTTCCAGAAACGCTTCATAGTCTTTACGTTGCTTATCATTCATGATGTCATAAATCATTGCATGCACTTGTTTATGGTCCATTTCGGGCACATTTATTCTACGAATGTCGCCATCTACTCGGATCATAGGAGGCAATCCTGCAGAAAGATGTAAATCTGAAGCACTCTGTTTTACACCAAAAGCGAGAAGCTGAGCTATATCCATGAATCCTTTTTCCTTTTTTTAATTAAAGATCGTGATGACTTATCTGGCATAAGTTATTAATATCCGATCGTTAGATAATTTAACTAAGCTTTATTGCTAGAACCCTTAGGTCAGACAGACATATTGCAATATTTTCTTCCGTCAACAAATTATAGCAAACCCTATGCAGAACACAGAAAATAATCTTAATCAGACCAAAAGCCAGATAAACCATGCAGCTGACCTCTATAGTCGTCCAGCATCGAACATCTGTTTGCTTGCTGTCAGCAAAAGAAAACCATCAGGCGATATTCGAGAAGCCTATCGCTGTGGCCAAAGAGATTTTGGTGAAAACTACCTACAGGAGGCCCAACAAAAAATTCAGGATCTGGCTGATCTCGACATCTGCTGGCACTTTATTGGTGCAATCCAATCCAATAAAACGAAAGTTATAGCTGAGAATTTCGATTGGGTCCATTGTGTCGACCGTTTGAAAATTGCAAAGCGACTCAGCGAACAACGCCCAGACTCACTTCCTCCGTTGAATATTTGCATTCAAGTTAATGTTGATCTTGAAGACACTAAGGGGGGTATTGCACTTGAGCAATTACCGGCTCTCAGTCAACAAATTAGTCAGCTGCCCAATATACGTTTAAGGGGCTTAATGGCCATTCCAGCACCGAGTGATAGCGTTGAGTCACAACGTAAGCCGTTTGCGAAATTACGCGAGGCTTTTGAGGAAATGCAAAAAAATGCAATAGAATGCGATACTCTGTCGATGGGAATGAGTCAAGATATTGAAGCAGCAGTTGCAGAAGGTTCAACTCTCATTAGAATAGGCACAGCAATCTTTGGGGAACGACTTTGAATCAAAAACTTTGTTTTATCGGTGGCGGTAATATGGCTAGCAGCCTAATCGGGGGGTTGATTGGCAACAACTATCCAACAGCCAATATTGCTGTCAGTGATTTAAATCAGAATCAACTAACCCACCTTTCTGAAGTATTCGGAATAATAACCACTACTGAAACTAAGCAGGTTTGTGCTGAGGCAGACATTATCATACTCGCTGTCAAGCCCCAGGCACTTCAAGTTGTTTGTGAACAATTAGCACAATGCGATACAAAGCCTGAATGCCTTTTCATCAGCGTTGCCGCTGGGGTTCGTGAAAGTGACATCAATCGCTGGCTGGGAGGCAATAAGAGCATCGTCCGTTGCATGCCTAATACACCCGCATTAGTGCAACTGGGCGCAACAGGAATATTTGCCAATAATCAGGTTAACTCGACACAAAAAGAGTCAGCACAAACCATTCTCAATGCGGTTGGTCTTTCAGTCTGGGTTGAAACAGAAGACAATCTCGATGCAGTGACTGCAATATCTGGCAGTGGACCCGCTTACTTTTTTTACTTTATCGAACTGTTACAGCAGGCAGCTGAAAAGTTGGGTTTGCCGCCCGAAACTGCCAAAGTCCTGGCACAACAAACGGCACTCGGTGCAGCTACAATGGCTCAAGGTAGAGATACGGCGGAACTTCGTGCTCAAGTCACTTCTAACAAAGGCACGACCGAACAGGCAATTTTATCATTCCAAAAAAACAATCTAGCGTCATTAGTCGATAAAGCAACGCAGGCCGCTCATGATCGATCAATCGAACTTGCAAGCGAACTATCAGACCGATCCTAAAGATCAATGTCACTATGAATTAACATTCAAAATCAAAGTTTTATAATATCACTCTAAATTAATAAACGAGTCTCAATATGGGTTCTAATTACTTTACCTCACCACTCGCATTCATAATTACAACACTATTTGACTTGTATATTTTATTAGTGATGCTTCGATTTATCCTGCAAATGTTACGCGCTGACTTTTACAATACGGTGTCACAGTTCATTGTTAAAATGACCACGCCGCCATTGACAGTATTACGTCGTTTCGTGCCCAGCATGTTAGGTCAAGACAGCGCCTCAATCGTGCTATGCCTTATCATTATTTACGCCAAGTTCATATTGTTACGCTTTCTCGACATACCCGTTGTCGCAATTGCTGACGTGCCAGCACCGATTGGCCTCGTCAGCTACGTAGGCCTAATCATCTATAGTATTGCCGACCTAGTGTCGTTATTTATCAGTGTTTTTTTGGTTGCGTCTATCATCCAAGTCGTCATCAGTTGGATCAGCCCTGGCCAAAATAATCCCGTTATTAGTTTAGTCAGTACTATTACTGCACCCATACTGAGTCCCATTCAAAAACGCCTACCGCCAATGGGTGGCTTTGACTTTTCGACCATGGTGGCGATTCTCGGTTTGATGGTAAGCAAGATGTTAATCATCCCAATTATTATTCGGTTAGGCAGCTTTTAATCGTTGCAGATGCCAATCGAACCTTTAATTGAAACATTATGAGCTGCACGATGTGCGCCCTCGTGTAGGTATGTCAATTTACTCGGTCTATAACGCTAAGATTTAAAAAGATATTCAGGAAGAATTGAATATGATTTAGCACCACACTAGGATCAAAATAGTAAGCAAAAAGGTTGGTTAAAAACAGGTATAATAGTTTTATAAATTTCACATCCTTCATCACGATTAGCTAACAGCATCTTCTGCTAAGGGCTAACCAACAAATCGTTCCGATGTGTTTTACATAATTATCAATCTAAATAGGATGTTTGGATGTCGATTTTAAAATCTCCGATCAAACGTAAATTAACAACAATATTATATGCAGATATTGTTGGCTATAGCCGATTAACTCATCAAGATGAACTCGGCACACATCTCAGGGTTATGGATTTTTTAGATTATGCCAGTGAGGCTATCTCTAAAGGAGGTGGGACCGTATTACGATATTCAGGTGATGCAATTCTTGCTGAATTTGAAAGCGTCATTGCGGCTACTGATACAGCTATCGAAGTTCAAAAAGAATTATCAACCCGAAATGGTGAAAAGTCAGACAGCGAAAAAGTTCAAATTCGAATAGGTCTCAATCTCGGTGAAGTCATGCTCGATCGAGGCGAGATCTATGGCGAAGGCGTTAATCTTGCCGCACGCTTAGAAGCTGCGGCTCAACCTGGAGGAGTTTGCATCTCATCTTTTGTGCATGAACAAATTGCCAGTAAAATCGACTTTAGTTTTGTTGATGGCGGTGAAGAAACTTTCAAAAATATTGGAAAACCAGTTCGTATCTATCGTTGGCACCCTGATAAAGCAGCAGAACAGACTCAGAGTGCAAGTCATTCTGGGATCGAAGGGAGACCATCAATTGCTGTGCTGCCATTTAAAAATTTGAGTATAGACCCAGAGCAGGAGTTTTTTGCTGACGGTATTACTGAAGACATCATCACTGAGCTGTCACGTGACAAGGATATTTTTGTAATAGCCCGTAACTCGACCATGGCCTATAAGGGCCAATCGCCGGATTTGCGCGAAGTATCAAAAGATTTAGGTGTTAAGTATGTGTTAGAGGGCAGTATCAGGCGATCAGGAAACCGCATTCGTTTAAGTGCACAGTTAATTGAAGGGGAGACTAATCACCATGTTTGGGCTGAAAAGTATGATCGTTCGTTAGAAGATATCTTTGAAGTACAGGATGATTTAACCAATGTAATAATGAATACGCTATTAGAAAAAATTCGTTCAACCAATTTTAATCGAGCGCTTCGTCGTTCGCCTCAAACCATGGCGGCTTATGACCATTATGTAAGAGGTCTTGCCTACCTATATCAACTCAATAAAACTGATAATGAGACCAGCTTATTTGAAGCAAAAAAGTCTCTGGAACTTGACCCAAATTATGCACGTGGTCATATGTTACTGGCAATGACCCGACTTTATGGTTTGTGGTCTGGATGGTCGGCAGAACCTGAACAAGATTTGGCTCTAGCCCATCAGGGTTCACTCAAAGCCATTGCCTGCGACAGAACTGATTTTTGGGGGCACGCAATTTTAGCTTTTGCAGAACTTTTCCGGCAAAACCATGATCGTGCCGTTTCAGCGATTGATCGCGCTATCGAGTTAAATCCAAACGGTGCAGACAGTCGTGCCATGCGTGCAGCCATCTATAATTTTATCGGCCGATCAGAGGAAGCACTGGAAGAAGTCACAATCGCAATCCGACATAATCCTAATCACCCGCACTGGTATTTAATCGCGCCAGGTCGTGCTCTGTTTATGCTCGGTCGCTATGACGAAGCAGTCCCTTACCTTGAACGGCTGGTCAATGCCAGTGAAGATGCATCAACGTTTCGTGCTCTTCTTGCAGCCACTTATATGGCACTGGGTCGTGACCAGGAAGCTAAGGCCCAAATAGGAAAAGCATTAGAAACATTCCCAAATTTAAATTGTACTGATGTTCGTTACATCCTACCAATGAAAAAAACCAGCGAGATTGATCACTTTGTTGGTTTGTTAAAACAGGCCGGCCTGCCTGATTAAAAACAACTTCGTTAATCAGCAAAAAAACATCAATAAAACACTTAGCCTTTTCTTTCTGATAATGCACCGTTTAAATTTTATTATCAGATGCGTTCATTTTTCAACCAACATCGGACGGGGAGATGATCTGATCCATCAGCCTCAGTATCAATTTTGACTTGATGAATGTCTCCAGCCAAATCAGCAGAAACAAAAATATGGTCAATCTTTCCTGATATTTGAATGTCGCCCGTCATATCATTTTTCAATGTAGATTGATTAATATGCGCAACATCTGTTACCTGCCAACAATCAACTAGATCGGTGTGTTCTAACAAATAGCTATATTCATCCGAACCAATCGTACAATTAAAATCACCGCAGACAATGGCACTGCTCGGCATGGGTGGTGCTGCTGCCTTATTATTCCAGTCATCACCATCGATATCGCTTTTGCCACTCCAGGCACCGAATTGTTTTGGTGATTCGCCATATACCCTGGCCAGATGCTCGACTTGAGCTAAGCGCTCTTCTACTTTTAAATATCCTGCATGAAAGTTATAAACTCTAATCGCCCTAGTTTCTGTTTGAATCACTGCTTCAACAAAACTCATCTGCATATTAAATTTGTCATCATAATGCGTTTTAGGCAGATTAAAGGTTCGGCTACTAACAATTGGCCACCGCGAAAGGATCATATCGCCATGCTGGCGCCGCCGATTAATGATGGTTCCATCGGTATTTTTGACACTATCGTCAACATCAAAACTTGAACCAAAAACAGCATAGTAATGTGGCAATATTTCTGAGATTGTTTTGACCTGATCGACACTACCGCTACGTTGCCAACCGACATCAACTTCCTGTAAACAAATAATGTCAGCCTGATCGATTGATTGACAAATTCTTTTCAAGTCAACCTGATAATCCAACCCTCGACCAAACTGTATGTTATAGCTGACTATGTTCATTTGCACCCCACCAAGCGTGTCATTTTACGCTAAACTCAGCAAAACGATCGCACTCACAGCAAAAAACATCGCAATGACTTTTCGCCAGCTGAGAGCTTCCATCTTCAAAATCACTGCGACTAATAATGCCATCAAAAAACTCATATTGGCAATCGTAATCACAATACTGGCTTCTCCAAAAGTCAAAGCCATCACCAGGGTTCTAACAATTCCATAAACCAATAAGCCTGACACAACAGAATAAACCAGCTTTTCACGCGTTAAAGAATATTGCTTTTCAATGCCTATGGCGTAAATCAAACCCGACACAATCCAACAAATAGCCGATATCAACATTAGTGAATCGGTATTGGCACCGTTTAACAACCCAGCCTTCGTCAAAATGCCATAAACAGCGCGCAACAGTGCACCAACCACGACGATAATTAAGCCAGTTTTAAGTGTCGCGTGCAAACCATCCGAATGTTGTTGTTGATACAAAAAGAGCACCGCAACGATGCCGCAGCCAATGCCCGCCAACTTGATCAAAGTAATTGACTCTCCCAGCAGCAAAATCGATAACAAAACAACGGCAATGGTATTGAGTCGATAAATTGTCGAGCCTAAACTGACCTCCATATGACGAAGTGATTCAAGTAATAGAATATTGGCGATTGCGACACTAATGCCAGCACTAATACCATAGCCCCAGGTCGCGTTATTAAATTGGAGCACTTCTCCTCTTATCGAAAGGTCGAGAAACAACAGAACGGTCCAGACGACGCCAATGCCCGCTATCAGCATACCTCGTGATCGAGATTTTGTGTTATATCGCTTAAATACTATTTCATTCAACCCCCCGAAAATCAGACTGAGTAAAGCAAATAGGATCGCAATGTTAATTATTCTCTACCCCTAATTAATATGACTCAGTGCAAATACTGATGCCACCAGTTATGCTCATCATATTGCCATTAGCGCAGCAAAATACCCTAGTATTTTACTGCCTTTTTAATCTAATAATTTAGAAATACGAAGGTTATATTTTTTGATCCGTCTTGGACTACCCGTTGAAGATTGTTTAGACCGACTCAAACAGTGCCTGTCTGAGCGTGATGAAGTTGTGCTCGAAGCACCACCTGGTGCTGGAAAGACAACACTTGTTCCACTCGCACTATTAGACGAAGGCTGGTTATCGGGTAAAAAAATACTTATGTTAGAGCCACGTCGAATTGCTACCAAATCAGCCGCACACCGAATGGCAAGTTTAATCAATGAGTTACCTGGCCAAACTGTTGGTTACCGGATGCGACTTGATACCAAGGTGAGCAATCAGACCAGAGTTGAAGTGATCACCGAGGGCATATTGACTCGAATGTTACAACAAGATCCGTCACTTGAAGAGGTTGGGTTAGTGATCTTTGACGAATTTCACGAGCGTAATTTGGATTCAGATCTGGCCCTGAGTTTATGCCTAAAGGGTCGAACACTTTTTCGAGATAACCAATCTCCCCTTAAAATACTCATCATGTCAGCCACACTTGATAGTCAAGCGATCGCACAATTATTAAACGATGCAGTCATTGTTAGCAGTGCAGGTAAGTCGTATCCAGTTGCCATTAATTACGGCCGTGCCAGTCAACCAAAAGAACGTATAGTCGATCGCATGGTGGCGACAATCAAACAAGCGCTGTTAGACAACCCACACAGTAGTTTGCTCGCTTTTTTACCCGGACAGGGAGAAATATACCGCGTTGCCGAGGCGCTATCAGACTGGCTAGTCGAGAGTAAAATTAAACATATTCATCTCAGGCCATTATTGGGTAACTTATCAATCGAGGCGCAACAGGCCGCTATTGCACCGTTATCTGGTCTTATCAGTGGTGATCAGAAAGTCGTTATTGCAACTAACATTGCCGAAACCAGCCTAACCATTGAAGGCATTGATATCGTCATTGACTCGGGTTTAGCACGTGTCTCAAAGTTCAACCCGACGACCGGTATGACGGGCCTACATACCGTCAAAATCTCAAAATCATCGAGTGTTCAACGCGCTGGACGAGCCGGCAGGTTGGGGCCAGGACATTGCTATCGGCTTTGGTCAGCCGAACAACAAAAACAACTATTGCCACACATTCCTGCCGAAATTCTCAATGCCGATCTGGCACCACTGGCAATGCAATTATTACAATGGGGAGTAGATGACCCTACCGAACTTAAATGGCTTGACCCACCGCCCCAAGGCCCTTGGCTACAGGCCATCGAACTACTCAAATTACTCGGCGCCGTTCAATCAAAGTCAAATAGCTGGGTATTAACTGATCATGGACAGGCCATGGCATCGCTCCCCTTGCACCCACGGCTAGCGCACCTTCTATTGTGTGGTGCCAGTATTGGTTACTCAAATAAGGCAGCTCTTTTGGGAAGTCTTTTGTCTAATCGCGACCCTTTTAGTAAAGACAATCCAGACATTCACTATCGTATTGATATTCTATCAGGAGATACAAGTTGCCCTCGACAACATCAGAGATGGCTGCACCAAACTCAGCAACAAGCACAACAGTTTTTGCAACAAATTAACAAACTTGATATTAAGAACAAACCCGTTGCATTCTTACTCAAGGCAGATCAAATTGTTGGCTACCTTTTGGCCTGTGCCTACCCAGATCGTATAGCGCGAGTTCGCCGCTCAGGGGGTTATCAACTTGCCAACGGTCGCAGTGCTAACTTTTGGGGACAACATCATTTAGCCAAAAACCATTGGTTGGCTGTCTCAGAAGTGTCTAGTATTGCAGGCGGTAAGGGAAACACTATCCGCTCTGCCGCGGCACTAGACGAGACGCTATTTGATACCGCATTGAAACATTTAGTCAGTAACGAAGCCGTTGCGCAATGGGATAAAAAGACCCATCGGTTTATCGCCGAAAATCAAACCAAAATTAACCAACTTATATTGTATAAAACAGCGCTGAATCAAGTTCCGGCACAAGCTAAAAGAAAAGCATTGTGCCTTCATATTCAAAAACAAGGATTAAGTCTCCTGCCCTGGTCCACCGAACTCAAACAATGGTGCGCGAGAATTTCATTGTTACGGTCGGTGGAAACGAATCAGGATTGGCCAGATGTCAGCCAACCGGGTTTGCTTGCATCACTAGAAGTTTGGCTAGCACCTTATCTAGATAATGTGAATCTATTGCAAGATTTCAAAAAGCTCAACTTGAAAGACATATTAAACGCGTTGCTACCCTACCCAAAACAACAACAACTAGACCAACTAGCACCCCAGCGATTGAATGTTCCATCAGGGTCCTCTATCGCCATTAACTACCTAGAGTCACCCCCAGTATTGGCAGTCAAACTTCAAGAAATGTTCGGTGCGGAACAAAGCCCATCAATTATCTCAGGCAAAGTAACGCTTGTCGTTCACTTACTCAGCCCTGCTGGTAGACAGTTGCAAATAACTCAAGATCTCGCAGGCTTTTGGCGCACGACTTATCACGATGTGAAAAAAGAAATGAAGGGCCGATATCCAAAACATCCGTGGCCCGATGATCCATTAGTTGCCGTTGCAACGCGAAAAACGAAGCGGCATTTTAGTTAGTCAATATTATTTTTTGAGGGACATAGCATTCTAATCTGATAAAAAAATATTACTGTTTCGTAACCACTAGATTTTAAAACTATTCAATAAATCCGCCAGACTGCCGTTTCCATAATTCAGAGTAGAGCCCGTCACTGGTAGAAAGTTCATGGTGACTTCCCTGTTCAATAATACTGCCTTGGTCGATTACGATGAGTCGGTCAAGGGCCGAGATAGTGGACAGGCGATGCGCAATCGCAATTACAGTTTTCCCGTCCATAAGCGCCTTCAAATTTTCTTGAATGGCTGCTTCAACCTCTGAATCTAGCGCAGAGGTAGCCTCATCAAGGACCAAAATCGGTGCATCTTTCAAGAATACTCGAGCAATCGCTATCCTTTGGCGTTGTCCACCTGATAGCTTTACACCGCGTTCTCCAACTTGGGCATCAAGGCCTTTTCGCCCGGCTAGGTCAGTTAGACCCTCAATAAAGTCAAATGCTTTTGCACGTTTCGCTGCCTTAATGATATCTGCTTCGGTGGCATCCTGTTTGCCATAAGCAATGTTATCTCTAACGGACCGATGAAGCAAAGCGGTATCCTGTGTAACTACACCAATTTCAGCACGTAGCGAATCTTGAGTGACTTGCGATATGTCTTGACCATCGATCAAAATTCTCCCAAGCTCAAGATCAAAAAGTCTCAACAATACATTCATTAATGTAGTTTTACCGGAACCCGAACGTCCGACAACGCCTATTTTTTCACCCGGCTTTATTGCCAGTGAAAAGTTTTCAATGACGGCACTTTCTTTTCCATAATGGAACCTTATTTTTTCAAATTCTATGGCGCCCATGGATACAGATAATTTGGCTGCATTTCTAACATCAGTGACGGATTGAACTCTAGCCAGTGTATTCATACCGTCTCGTGCCATCCCAAGACTTTCAAAAAGGGCCGACATTTCCCACATAATCCAGTGTGACATACCGTGCATTCGTAACACCAGTCCAACTGCAACGGCGACCGCACCCACGCTAGCGTTTCCGTTAAGCCAAGACCAAATCGATACAAATCCAACTGAAAATAATAAAAAGGCGTTGAGCACTTCGACTAGCCCCCTGAGACATGTCGACAGACGCATCATGCGATAAACCGTTTTCATGAAGCCATTCATGCTTTCTTTGACGTAATACTCTTCCCGTCCAGCATGCGCAAATAACTTAACCGTCATGATATTGGTATAGCTATCAACCACGCGTCCAGTCATAGTAGATCGTGCATCAGCCTGCTCTCCTGACACTCGGTTCAACTTGGGCAGGAGAAAACTGAGTAACGAAACATAGGCGGCCAGCCAAACGATAAACGGCAAAATAATCCAAGGGTCAAAGTTGGCTACTAATATCAATCCACCAATAAAATAAATGCTGACATAAACCATTACATCTGCCATTTTCATAACAGATTCGCGAATGCCTAGCGCTGTTTGCATGACCTTCGTCGCAACTCGACCAGCAAATTCATCTTGATAGAAACCGAAACTTTGACGTAATAAATAACGATGTGCCTGCCAACGTATACGCATTGGATAGTTGCCAATAATGGTTTGGTGACTTACCAAAGACAGCAGCAGGCTAAAAAGGGGAAGCGCTATCAATACTACTGCCCCAATAAAAAATAATGTTTGTCCTTGTTCTTGAAGAAAATTTTCTTTGTCGACTTGCGTTAACCAGTCGATAATATTACCTAGGAATCCAAACAGTAAAACTTCCATCGCAGCAACTACTGTAACTAGCAGTGCCATTATAAAAATCCATGCCCACACGCCTTTAGTGTAGTGAATGCAAAAGGCCACAAGCGTTGCCGGAGGGTTTTCTGGTATTTCTGGAGGGTATGGGTTTAACTGTTTTTCAAAATAAGAAAACATATTTTATTTTGTATCCGTAGTGACTGATACAAGCCAGTAACGCTCAATCATGGCATAACAATAGCTTGGGTAATGCTCGCAGCACTGTTGGCAGCTTTAATCGGTGTAGGTATTTAACCTTTTTCTTGCTCGAGAATTCTGGGCTCAAGCACTTCACCTAACACGTATTTATATGCTCTCTAACTGCGTAACGTCTCAATGTGGCTATGGAGTTCATCGTAAACTTTGAGAAACAAACAAAAACATTAGACAATAACGATACACTAATTATAAGAGGTGTATTCTGCAAGATCAATATGCGATGCTCTACCTGAGAAAGACTCTAAGTGAGGGTATATCAACAAAACCCTTTCTCGTTTATGCCTTTCATTGCTATAGCCTTTAATCACACAATAGATGACTATTTTTACTGGTGCCTGAAAAGTCATATTTAACATATAATCATATTAGGAATTTTGCCTCCTCTCACAATCTCAAGTAAGAACTAAATTATGCCAAAAGCAAGCGAGCTAAAAAGAGGTCAAATTATTGATATTAATAATGTCCCTCATGCGGTTAAAACTATCGACTGTAAAAGCCCTTCTTCTCGGGGTGCGTCGACAATCTATAAAATACGTTATAACAATCTGGTCACCAGGCAAAAATTAGACGAGTCCTACAAAGCCGATGAGATGCTTAAGGAGGCTGACTGTCAAAAAGTTAGAGTGCAATATTCTTATCTAGATGGTGACAATGTTGTATTTATGGATATCGAAGATTATAGCCAATATAACTTGTCATTAGACGACCTAGGAGAAGATTTCCTTTATATCACCGAGGGACTAGAAGGCATAACTGCTCTTCTGTCAGACGGCAAGATTTTAGGCATCGAGCTACCGCAAGTTGTAGAAATGGCCATAGTAGAAACCGATCCCAGTATCAAGGGCGCTTCCGCAACCAGCAGAACCAAGCCAGCCAAGTTAGTAACGGGCCTAGAAATTCAGGTGCCAGAGTATTTAGGAACAGGAGAAACAGTTAAAATTAACACCACGACGGGGAAGTTCATGTCACGAGCCTAATGTTTCCAAAGCTGACACTAGGCTCTCCCACCTCGGTTGACTCAGCCCTAAAGCCAATATTAATCATATTGATCCCTAGCCTGAACTAATAAAGATAAATAACGTATTTAGCTGTAATATTTGTATCCTTTAGACTTTTATAACTGTAGAGCCAATTGTAAACGTGTCCAGCCTCCTAAAATCTACACTTTCGATCGGGTCGATGACATTTTTGTCTCGCCTGCTAGGGCTAGCCAGAGACATTGTTATTGCACGGTTCTTTTCTGCGGGTGACGAGGCAGACGCTTTTTTTGTTGCGTTTAAAATCCCTAACTTTTTGCGTCGGTTATTCGCTGAAGGTGCTTTCTCACTCGCCTTCGTGCCAGTATTGACTGAGTATCGTAATCAATTTACGCCAACCGAAACACGCGATTTGATTGATCGAGTGGCCGGTACGTTGGGCGCTATACTGCTAGGGTTAAGTCTGATCGGTATCGTCGCATCACCTGCTGTGATTAGCATTGTAGCAGCCGGCTTTATCGACCAACCTGGTAAGTTTCAACTGACTTCAGACATGCTTCGCATTACCTTTCCTTATATTCTGTTCATTTCTATGACGGGCATGGCGGCCGGTATTTTAAACACTTGGAAGCATTTTGCGGTGCCTGCATTTACCCCTGTTTTACTTAACGTGAGCATGATTAGTTGCGCAGTCTGGCTCAGCCCATTACTTGATGCGCCCATCACTGCACTGGCTTGGGGGGTGTTGATTGCAGGAATTTTGCAACTATCGTTCCAGCTACCATTTTTATATCGAGAAGGTTTATTGCCCAGGCCCAAGTGGGGATGGCGTCATCCGGGTGTTCAAAAAATTATCAAACTGATGGTGCCTGCTTTGTTTGGGTCTTCTGTGGCCCAGATCAATTTGCTGTTTGATACCTTTATTGCGTCTTTTTTGGTCTCGGGCAGTGTCGCTTGGCTTTACTACGCAGATCGCTTGCTCGAATTTCCACTTGGCGTTTTTGGTATTGCACTAGCGACTGTGGTTTTGCCTAACCTGTCTGAAGCTCACTTCAAAAAAGGCTCAATCCATTTTAATAAAACCTTGCAATGGGCCATTCAATTGTCGCTGGTGATTGCACTTCCAGCGACGATTGGCTTATTTTTGCTGGCCCAACCTATTCTCTGTACCTTATTTCAATACGGTGCGTTTGAGAGCAGCGACTCATTGATGTCGGCTTATAGCTTAATGGCCTACTGCCTAGGGTTGCCTGCTTTTATATTGATCAAGATTCTTGCAAATGGCTTTTATGCGCGACAGGATACCAAAACACCGGTGCGTATCGGCATTCAATCGATGATGTTGAATATGTTGATGAATGTAGTCTTTGTGGTAACCATGCTGCAAAATGACTTTATTGCACCGCATGTTGGTCTTGCACTGGCAACTTCAACATCCGCTTATTTCAATGCCTTGATGCTCGCAATGAAGTTAAGGCAAGGTGATATTATCGAGTCGTTTAGTGAATATGGCATGCCGTTATTGCGTATTTTAATGGCTTGCTGTGCGATGGCTGCGTTAATTTTTCTACTCATGCCCGACATTGAGGTTTGGTCTCACTGGCAATGGTTTGAGCGAACGTACCATTTGGCTCAAATTATCGTTCCAGCCTGCTTGTGTTATTTGATAATGCTTTGGATATTGGGGTTTCGTCGCAATCACTTTGTACTGTAGGTCGATGATTCATTTAAATTTTATCCTTTATCCTTTATTATATAAGCCTAATTAAAGAAACCTGATTCAATAAACCTTAGTAGCTCATTCCCATGCAACTTATCCGCGGTTTACACAACTTAACTCAGCCGTTACCGCCTAGTGCGGTGACTATTGGTAATTTTGATGGTATCCATTTAGGGCACCAGCAAGTTTTACATCAGCTCAAAACTATTGCTGATCAAGGCGCTCTATGTTCTGCTGTGATTATTTTTGAACCACAGCCCATTGAGTATTTTTCACCTGACAAGGCTCCCAAAAGATTGTCTCGGTTTCGTGAGAAAATTGCCTATTTGAAGTCACATAAAATAGATTACTTGTTGTGCCTTAAATTTGACCAATCCTTTTCTGAGCTTGATGCAGAAGAATTCGTGCAGGATTTGCTCGTTAACCGGCTAAAGACTCAGCATCTAGTGATTGGGGATGATTTTCGGTTTGGTAAAAACCGAAGTGGCGACTTTGAGTCATTAAAAGGTTATGGCAAACAATATGGCTTTAAAGTGGATAATACCGAGACCCTTCTGTTTGATGAGATCCGCGTCAGCAGCACACGTATTCGTAAGTGCATACAAAACGATGACTTTACACTCGCTGCGGCTTTACTCGGTAGGCCCTATTCACTTTCAGGCAAGGTGTCTCACGGTCAAAAACTGGGCCGCCAGCTTGGTTTTCCAACTATTAACATTAAAATGGGCAGCAAAACGCTGATAGTCAAAGGAATATTTGCGGTAATCGTCAAAGGTATAGATAATCGCGCACTGCAGGGCGTGGCAAGTTTAGGCACACGCCCTACGGTAAACGGTGTCGATTCGATTTTAGAAGTTTATATTCTCGATTTTAATCAGGACGTTTATGGCTATGGCGTCGAGGTTGAATTTTTACACAAAATCAGAGAAGAGAAGAAATTCAACTCGCTAGAAGAGTTGAAGGTGAATATCAAACAGGATATTGTTTTGGCCAAACAGCATTTTGAACGACTAAGCTGAACTAGTAGGCCAAGGCTTTGAATTATTAACTGGAAACTGGGATTTTCGTGACCGACTACAAACATACGCTCAACCTACCTGATACTGCATTTCCAATGCGTGGAAATCTTGCGAATCGTGAACCTGATCGATTGCAAAACTGGCAGGATAAGAACCTTTACCAAAAAATTCGAACCGCTCGTGCAGGTAAAAAACGCTATATTTTGCATGATGGCCCACCTTACGCGAATGGCAACATTCATATTGGCCATGCCGTTAACAAAATATTAAAGGATATGATTATAAAGGCGCGCACATTGAACGGTGAAGACGCCCCTTATGTACCGGGCTGGGATTGTCACGGTTTGCCTATCGAGCATCAGGTTGAGAAGAACATTGGCAAAGCAGGTGTCAAAGTTGGCGTTGATGAATTCCGTCAAGCCTGCCGTGACTATGCGCACAAACAAATCGAAAACCAAAAGACTGATTTTATTCGGCTGGGCATACTTGGTGAGTGGGAAAAGCCGTACCTAACAATGAATTACGATACTGAAGCGAACATTGTACGCTCACTCGGAAAAATTATTGAAAACGGTCATTTGCTAAAAGGCGACAAACCAGTTCATTGGTGTACTGATTGTGGCTCTGCTTTGGCTGAGGCTGAAGTTGATTATAAAGATAAGATATCACCTGCCATTGACGTCAAATTTCCTGTTATTGATAAAGCAAAATTTTTAGATGCATTGATGGGAGACGGATCAACAGGTCTAGGTGAAGGACCGTTGTCAGTTGTTATCTGGACGACAACACCTTGGACATTGCCAGCTAATTTAGCCGTTTCACTCAACCCTAAATTTGATTATGTTGTAGTTCAGATTAATAGTGAAACCTCAGGCAAAGAATGTATCGTACTAGCACAGGACTTAATGCAGGACGCCCTGACTCGTTATGGCATCACTGATTATCAAGTGCTTGCATCGGGCAAAGGCGAGTCACTTGATAAGCAACGGTTGCAACACCCTTTTTATGATCGTGAATCGCTGATTGTGATTGGTGATCACGTGACCCTCGAAGCGGGCACTGGTGCGGTCCATACTGCACCAGGTCATGGCCTTGATGACTTTATCATCGGAAAGAAATATGGCCTTGATATTTATAACCCAGTGGGTGACAACGGTTGCTTTCTTCCCAATACTGAATTTTTCTCAGGCCAGCATGTTTTCAAGGCAAACGATCAAGTCGTCGAAGTTTTAAAGCAAAAAAATACCTTAATGCACTTCGAAAAATACCCACACAGCTATCCACATTGTTGGCGTCATAAGACACCGATCATTTTTCGTGCGACACCCCAATGGTTCATTAGCATGGAACAAGGTGGCTTACGCCATTTAGCCTTAGAAGAAATCAAAAAGGTCGGCTGGGTGCCATCATGGGGTCAGGCAAGAATTGAAAGCATGATAAATAAACGTCCAGACTGGTGTATTTCTAGGCAGAGATTTTGGGGCGCACCGATTCCCTTGTTTGTGCATAAAGAAACACAATCATTACATCCCAAAACACCAGAACTCATTGAACAAGTGGCTCAGCTTATTGAACGTTCGGGCATTCAAGCTTGGTTTTCACTTAGTGCAGAGGAACTGCTGGGCGATGACGCTGATCAATACTCAAAAGTCACAGATACACTGGACGTCTGGTTTGACTCTGGCACCAGTCACTTCAGTGTTCTAAAAAATGATGATCGCTTGAACTTTCCTGCTGACTTATATCTTGAAGGGTCTGATCAGCATCGCGGATGGTTTCAATCCTCTCTGCTGACATCTTGTGCAATGCATGGAGAAGCACCTTATCGTCAGGTTCTAACTCATGGTTTTACGGTTGATTCAAAGGGATTGAAAATGTCTAAGTCGGTTGGCAACGTAGTAGCCCCTATTAAGGTTACCAACACACTGGGTGCTGATATTTTACGTCTTTGGGTTGCCTCAACCGATTATTCGGGTGAAATGACCATTTCTGATGAAATTTTAAAGCGCACTGCTGACTCCTATCGGCGCATTCGTAATACGCTACGTTTTTTGCTAGCCAACACTAATGATTTTAATCCTGCTAAGGATATCGTTGCCGCAGATGACTTGATTGCACTCGATCGTTGGATCATTGCTCAGGCACTTGAACTACAAATTGAACTGCGTGAATTATTTGACACCTTCCAATTTCATACAGCAGTTCAAAAAATTCACCACTTTTGCTCTGAAACATTAGGTGGTATCTACCTTGATATCGTTAAAGACAGGCAATACACGACTCAAACCAACTCACTGCCTCGTCGGTCTTGTCAAACTGCGGTCTACCTTGTAAGCGAGGCAATGACGCGTTGGATTACACCTATTATGAGCTTTACCGCAGACGAAGTTTGGGAAAATATGCCCGGAGAACGTGAAGAGCTTGGTGCTTTTACTGCTGAATGGTTTGAAGGCCTGTCTCCATACAGTCACCCGTCAATAGAATATGGCACTTGGGAAAAACTGATTTTAATACGCGCTGAAGTCGCTAAAGCTCTGGAGACGCTTCGCAAAGATGGGAAAATTGGTGCTGGGTTAGATACTGAGGTGAACATCATGACTGATCAAACGTTACTCGATCAGTTACTCGTCGTGGAAGACGAACTGCGGTTTATGCTGATTACCTCTGGTGCGACTTTATCTCTTTTAGAAGAGAGCCATATCTCTGACAGCATCAAAATCGGTGAGGAAGGCAGTCAGCATCAGATTTTGATTCAGGCAAAAATCAGTGAGCATCCCAAATGTGTACGCTGCTGGCACCACAGGCCTGAGGTTAGTCAGAGCGAGGTCCATCCTGAACTTTGTGGGCGATGCATTGATAACATTGATGGTTCTGGTGAAAAACGCCAATATGCCTAACGCTCATCTAAAACTTTTATGGCTTAGTGTTTTGGTTATTGTGCTTGATCAGATCGCTAAGTATTGGGCAGTAACGCAACTACCCTTTCATCAGGCGGTTAGTGTCGTGCCCTATTTCGATTGGTATTTAACTTATAATCGTGGTGCAGCGTTTAGTTTTCTGGCGGATGCTGGCGGTTGGCAGCGTTGGTTTTTTACTATCACTACAATCATCATCAGCACTGTTATTTTCCTGTCTCTTATACACATCTCCGAGCCCACGAGACGCTACGCTATCTCGT
>CAJXUC010000050.1 GCA_913061315.1 uncultured Gammaproteobacteria bacterium
CACGTAAGGAGTCGTCGGCAGCGTCAGATGTGTATAAGAGACAGAAAGGTGCGGATGAGGCTATTAACTCAGGAGGAGGCCTTTATTGTTAGTTTTGGTGAGGAGGAATGCAACTTTTTTTGAGCAATACAGAAATAACTAAAATTTAATTGGAAAACTAACACATAGGTTGAAAGTCTCCCCACCATGCCCTCATTGAATCAATTTTGAAGGAACGGTGGAGAGGTTTTTTTAAACGTTAAAGTGCGTCGACATTAATGCCAATAGTAATGGCACCAAGACGAGCGCTATTCGGACGTGCAACCGTCAAGCTTACCTGCGAGATGTTTATTCCATCTTCCTCTTCAACAGCATCGATAAAAACTGCATTAGCCGATACTTGGTAAGTTTTTTGCCATTTCGCTTCATCACCCTGCATTAAATCGCCAGTACCGTTTGTTTGGCCAACGTTTAATCCTACGTTGTCCATAACAAAAATCTCGGTAATAACACCACCAGAGGCCGCTTTGATACCGCGTAAAAATGCAGACAACTCATTACCCATAACGGATGATATTAAACTACCACCATCCCGTAATTTTTCTTTACGCCAGCGTTGATCTAAACGATTGATTTCGCTTGAGCTAATATTAAAGTGATCAATATTTTGCTGATCAACGGCTAATAGTAATTCGTCTGATGACACCCAGTTTCGTATGTTGGAATCAATATAACGATTGATTTTAGCCTCATGCGAGTTTGCCGCTACAGCAATTGGACTGAGTATAGAGCTACTTATTAATGCAACTAGCACCAAAAATTTATATAAATGTGAAACCATCCTAACCTCCTATTATTATAATTTAAATTGTTATTGTAATTGGTATATTGTATACCAATTACAATTTATACTTTATAAGTTGACCGAGCACAAGATCTAAATAGGCAGCTCTAACAAATGTGGCGACAGATGGCATGGTAATTAAGTTACTTTATCTTTAGTTCTGGTCTAATTGAATCGAACACTTTAGTAAGAGATTATATTTATCAACTATTGAGGCGTCAAAATGGGACAGAAACGAACGAACAAACAGTATTCTAAAAAATATAAGGAAGCAGCAGTTGCGCTGATTCGAGATCAAGAATGCAAAGAGCCAGAAGTGTCTTGATCATAGGGTCTAGCAAGCAATCTACTGGATCGCCGGAAGGATAAAATAGCATCTGATCTTAAAGGTAAATCATTATTCATTGATGAACGAGAAGCGTTCATTCGTCTGCGTAAAGAAAACAAGAAAGTGCACATGGAGAAAGCAATAGTTAAAAAAGTGAGTGCCTTCTTTGCGAAAGAAATGAAGTAAGGTTTGGTTTTATCGTAGAAGAATCAATAAGCTAATGAAAAAGGTGAACTTGATTGTTCGATAGCGTATTTCTTATAAGGTCACCACGAAAAGAAGACGTGGGGATGATGTGGCTGATAATTAATTGAATCAGAACTTTAATCCTGTTGAACCAAATCAGATGGGGCAGGTGATATTACCTACCTGGTGACGGCCGATTGTTATGGATTTATACTCAATAGAGTCTTGGGTTGGCTCATCACGCGACCATTCAAAGGACTGGTGTTTCAGAGTGATCGTGGATCTCAATACACCAGCCGGCGCTATCATCAATTACTTGAGGGTTAGGCGAACACGCCAGTATGGGTGATATTGGTGCGTGTTGGGATAATGCAGCGGTAGAACGTTTTTTGGCAGTCTGAAACATGACTGGATATTTAAAATTGAGCAACCAACGCGTGAGTTTATGACAAATGATGTCGTGGGTTACCTGAGGTATTACAACCTTGACAGGTTGCATACTAAGAATGGTGATCAGTCACCTATTAACTACGAGAATTCTATAAGGAAGTGGCCGGTTAGAGTTGACCTGAACAGTTGCAGCTGTTTCGTAAACCTGTGATTAACATTGGTCTTTAGCATTCGGGTTAAGCTGAAGAAAGCCATCAGGAACGGTGTCCGGTTGGTGAACGTTAAACCAGATAGCCTCAAATTTAGTGCCCAGTTCTTTAAGCCATAAATGCGTCGTCATGGCATAGGAATTCCGATGTCAGTAGAGGGAATAATCATTCATCTTTTAATCCTTATACGAGGTTTTTATTCTGTGAATACAGTATTTCAGATTGGAAATAGAATTATTCGTTGACGATATCTTAAGAGCTCGAATTATAAACAATTCTTCCAGCAACAATTGTGGTTTTGACACGGCCGTTAAAGTCCCAACCTTCGAATGGTGTATTTTTACCTTTAGAGATAAAATCTTGTCCTAAACATAAATAATGCGCATCAGGGTCTATGATGCAGATATCAGCCCATTCACCAATCGATAAATTGCCTGCAGGTATACCCAGCAGTTTAGCTGGATTAATAGTTAATCGGCTGATCACCTCAGGTAAAGTCATTAAGCCTTCCTCAGCTAATCGAAGTGCCAAAGGCAGCAAAGTATCAAGGCTACTTATGCCGGGTTCGGCTGAGGGGAAAGGACAAAGTTTGGCATCAATTTCATGTGGTTGGTGATCTGAACAAAGACAATCGATTGTGCCATCGACAACACCGTCCCGAAGTGCTTGACGATCAAGTTGACTTCTTAGTGGCGGAATAGTTAGCTTACTGGTGTCAAACTCACCTAAATCGTGATCAGTTAGAAACAGTTGGTGCATGGCACAGTCGGCAGTAACCGGTAAACCATTGGCTTTGGCTTGCCGAATCATATCGACTGATCGTGCGCAGGAGAGTTGTCCAAAATGGGTTCTTGCACCAGTTTGAGCGACCAGCTCTATGTCTTTTGCGAGGGCAGCTGTCTCTGCCACCTCTGGAATTGAGGGCAGCCCAAGACGAGTTGAGATAGCGCCTTCGTGTGCGCAACCATTGGCATAAAGATCATGGTCTCTAGGTTGTATAATAACCAGCATTTTATGACCCTCAGCATATTCCATTGCACGTCGCTGAACCAAGTTGCTGTTGAATGGTTGCTTAGCATTGCTGAGTGCGATGCAACCGCTAGATTTTAAACCAGCCATATTGGTTAGTTGTTCACCCGCAAGGTTTTGTGACAATGCGCCAATAGTATAAATATGACAGTGATTGCCCGCTTTCGAGTTACCGTGATGGATTAGTTCAACAACGGCGGTGTTGTCAATAACGGGTTGGGTATCGGGTGGTATACAAAGGCTGGTGATACCATTGGCAGCGGCTGCTTGAGTTTCGCTTTCAATGGTTCCTTTATGTACTTGACCCGGTTCACGTAATCGAACCTGACAATCGACCAAACCTGGAATCACCCAATGATTGTGGGCATCAATGGTTTGGTTGGCTTTAAAGTTAGCAGGTGGTTTGCCGACGCCTACAATTAATTTGCCATCAGTATAGACGTCTGTTTTGGTCTGGCTAAGATTAACCGGGTCGATCAACAGGCCATTTTTAATATGGATATTCATAAGTGCCGCTCCTCGACTTTCATCGACCGACTGTCATTGACATAACGGCCATGCGCACGGCAATGCCAAAAGTTACCTGTTGCAAGATGACTGATTGTGGTCCATCCATAACACTTGATTCAATTTCGACACCACGATTGGCAGGCCCTGGATGCATCACTATGGCATCAGGGTTGGCGCAATTTAAACGCTCTTGGGTCAGGCCAAAGAGGTTGAAGTATTCCTTTTCGCTAGGCAATAAAGCACCCCGCATACGTTCTTTTTGTAGGCGCAACATGATGACAACATCGACATCTTTTAGTCCCTGCTCAAGATTGTTATACAAATGGACACCGAGTGACTCGATACCAACGGGCAATAATGTTTTAGGTGCTATGACCCGAACTTCGGCAGCACCGAGTATATTGAGCGCATGAATCTGTGAGCGTGCAACGCGCGAATGTGCGATGTCTCCAATAATAGCAACCCGCAGCTGCGAAAAGTCCTTCTTGAAGTGGCGTATTGTAAACATGTCGAGCATGGCCTGGGTTGGGTGTTCATGCTGACCATCACCGGCATTGAGAACACTGACACCGGGTTTGACATGCTGAGCAAAGAAATGAGCACTGCCACTATCTTGGTGACGGATCACAAACATGTCGATCTGCATGGCTTCGATGTTGCGAATGGTATCGAGTAAAGACTCACCCTTACTCGTTGCCGAAGTGTTTAGATTCAGAGTGAGAACATCTGCAGACAAACGCTGTGCGGCCAATTCAAAAGTTGACCGAGTGCGAGTGCTGGGTTCAAAGAATAAGTTAGCAACGGTTTTGCCGCGAAGTATAGGAACCTTTTTAACGGTCCGTTCAGTAACCGACGTAAATGACTCGGCTGTATCCAGTATTTCGGTTAATACAGGCAGGTTTAACCCTTCAATACCTAGAAAATGTTTCAGCTTTCCATTTTCATCAAGCTGTAAATTATTTTTTGACATTAGTAATGGGTTAACCAGCCTCTATTAAAGTTTTGATGCTGAGTTGAAGAGGTTCGGGTCCACTGAGTTTGATATGGTTACCAGCTTTCAGTTGAATAGTGTCAGCGACTATATCGGGCTGAATCGGAATTGACCGTTCGCCACGATCCACCAAAATTGCCAGAATAATTTGTTCAGGCCGGCCGTAGTCGAATATTTCATTCATCGCTGCCCGGATGGTGCGCCCAGAATAAATAACATCGTCAATGAGAATGATGGTTTTGCCATCAATGTCAGTTGGCAGACTGGATGGGTTAACCGTGGGGTGAAGGCCTGTTGTAGTGAAGTCGTCACGATAAAATGAGATGTTTAATCGGCCAAGTTCGGTATCCGGGGCAATGGTTTGATGAATAATATTAGCAATCCAGTATCCGCCTGTCTCGATACCAACAATAATGGGTTGGTTGGCTGGATCTTGTCCGTCTGGGAAATAGGGCTTGAGTGACTGTGCCAACTTATCGATGAGTATTTCAACTGAAGGTAATGACACGGATATTCCTGACTCTAAAAGGCCTAATATTGAGTATGGAGTGCTTTATAGCATGATTTTTTATTCAGTTATAGCAATGCTAACGATGCCTTTTAAAAAGCATCCCTTTTATAACTTAGGGTTAGGTTTTAAAGCGGAATAACCTTGCTACTGCGAAGCCAGGATTCAGTGATCAGCATGGCTGCAATACTGTCAATTTGCTGTTTAGTTTGGTGTTGTTTGCTTTCAATAGCCATCTCATAAGCTTCACGAGTGGTGAGTCGTTCATCAACTAGTTCTACAGGTATTTTGAATCGACCTTCCAGTTGGCGGCTAAATTTAAGTACTTTGGCGGTCATTGGATGATGGTCATTTATCATCGAACTGGGTAAACCAACAATAAGCTTTTGTGGCTGCCACGCTTTTAAAAGGCATTCAATCGCAGGCCAATTAGGTTTTTGGTTGATCGATTTGATTGCATTCAACGGTCGTGCTTGGACCGTTAGTGTGACGCCTATGGCGATGCCAGTCCAAACGGTGCCAAAATCAAATCCAATTACTGTGTCGACTTTAGTTTCCATTGGGGCGTCTAGGCATTGCCACTGACAGGTGACAGCATACTGATGTCAAACCCAAGCGTATCGAAGGCCATTTGCCATTTAGCGTCTGAATTTTGATGGAATAAAAGGTCGGCGTTTGAAGATGACGTTAACCAAGAATTTTCCTGTAACTCAGATTCAAGTTGGCCCGATGCCCAACCCGAAAACCCAAGTATTACCAGATAATCTTCTGGCCCATTGTTATCTGCTATAGCCTGCAAAATGTCAGCCGATATGGTGAGGTGGATACCATCTGATACCTCGGTGGTTTTTTGCCAATGGTCAGCTTCACTATGTCCCGTTGATCCATCTCCAGTCGGTCTATGTAACACAAAACCTTGTTCAAGCTTGACGGGCCCACCAATATAAACGGGCTTCTGGCGGATAGTTTCGTCACTACACTCAATGTTGAGTTGCTCAAAAATACTCTGAAGTGATTGAGATGCTAGATGGTTAATAACTAATCCCATGCTGCCCTCTGAATTATGTTCGCAGATGTATACAAGGCTAGAAGCGAACAACGGATCCTTGATGCTGGGCGTGGCAATAAGGCACTGGTCTACCAGGCTTTGAGTCGTTGTATTCATCTAAATGGTCTCTCCATTGGTGCGAAAACGATTACTGTCAAAATTCCAAGTTCGAATAATGACTATTTGATCGGTTCTTTGCTTCAATTCTTTAGAAAAAGGGGCAAACGGTTCTGATAATCGTAAAATTCGTTTTGCAGCTTCGTCCAGAATGCTAGATCCAGACGACTGAGTAATTTTAACATTCAGTATGGCGCCTAACTGATTAATTCGAACACTCAATCTTAACTGGCCGTCAATTTTTTTGACCCTAGCCTCACTGGGATAATTCAGATTACCGGTCCGCTCAATTTTTTGAACCCAAGCCGCCAGGTAGCTTGCCTCTACTGCTTTTTTGGTAGCCGCTGTTAAAGTGATCGATCTGGGTCTTTTAGCGTAATCGACAACCATCTGACGGATTTCAGCCTGTAATTGGGCTATCTTACTCTGCCGTTGATTCTTATTACTAACCTGCTTCGCGTTGGATGCTTTCTGGTTCTTTTGCGTTGTCTTATCAATCATTTGCTTGGAGTCCTGCTGTGTCAGAACATAAATTTGACTAATGGCGAGCTGGCTCTTGTATAATTCTTGTTGAGCTTGATCTGCTAGCCCATATTGATTAATCGGTGTGTCGGCTGATATGGGTGCACTTGGACGCGATTTATCGTCAGCTTTTCCACCACCGGCCTGATCTACTTGAGCCAAATAGTCTGGCTTTTCGACAGTTTCCAAACTTCGAGAGTTTGCAATAATCACTTCAAGGCCAGGCAAGGCATTGTTGCTGAATTTTTCTGACTGAGTAAACCCAACGCCTAAAACGACAATGGCGTGAATAATCAAAGCCAAAAAGAGCGTAAAACCCAGTCGATCGCCGGCATTAATGCTCGGTTTGTTTAGTTGCTGTCGATTTTGATGTTTCATGTGGACTTATTTTGCCAGACAATGGTGGCCCTTAACCAGTCGTTTGGACTAACAGCATTGAAAAAGTGTGTTTTTAAAATTTTCTGATAGAAAAGATCAAGGTCTAATCAACAATAAGGACAGGCCAGTCGCTAGTAATATTGATTTTTTGAGCAAATGAACGCGTGATTATAATTTTTTTATCTTCGCTGACAATTAGATAATCTTTTACGCCAAGTGATTTTGCCAGTGAACGATGATTGTTTATACCGTCGATCATCAGTGTTGTGGCTGCCACATCGGACAGCACGGGGTCAGTTGACAATACGGTGGCCGAGCTGATATTTTTTGAAGGGTCTCCTGTCCTTGGGTCGATAATGTGGTGGATCAATTTTTCTGCTTGTTTATAAAAGCGTTGGTAGTTGCCTGATGTGAATAAACTTTGATTACCCGTCAGACTAACGCCGGCAATTGCACCAGGTTCAAACGGGTTTTGTATACCTATTTTCCACGGCTTGCCAAACTTTTTGCCCGAAGCATTAAGGTCGCCACCCGCATTAATCAAGAAGTGTTCGAAACCAGAGTCGCTTAAGTAGCTTGCGATAAGCCCGATAGCGTAACCTTTGGCGATGCCACCTAGATCAAGCTGGAGATGAGGATTACTGCTATGGGCTGCTTGTTGGTTGATCTTTAGGTCAAGCATTGTCGGGATATCGGTCTTAATGAGCTTTATTAAAGGGGTATTTGGTTCGCTCTTACCATGAAAGCCATAGGCGTTAACGAGTTGCCCTAAGGCGGGGTTAAATAAATACTGTGACTGTTGATAGTATTGCTGACTCAACACTAATAGCTTTTTGAGAGATTCTGGCACCGGGGCTTTACTCGTGTCTAGTAAAGTTTGATTGAAGCGAAACAAATCGCCATCTTCCCAGGCATGCCAGTTTTTGCGATAGACCAGAAGCTGGCTTTCTATTTGAGTTAAGGCGGTTTCCGCTTTGCTACGGTCTGCATGTATTAATGTAACGTCAATAATAGTACCAAATTGCAGAATGCGTTGTTCTACTAATTGGCCTACTGGCTGATCCTGATGGTTGCAGGCAGACAGCAAAATGAATAACAGGCTAGCAATTAAGCGGAAATTATTTGTTCTACACAATTGAATAAATCAGCACTGATATTGAGATTAAACTCATTGTCGAGTTCGCGAATGCAAGTGGGGCTGGTGACATTAATTTCGGTGACATAATCACCAATAACGTCCAGGCCGACGAAAATAAGACCCTTTTCGCACAGTTTGGGTCCAATTTGCTGACACAACCAATGGTCCCGTTCACTCAGTGGTTGACCACGAGTACTGGCACCGGCGGCGATGTTGCCTCGATTTTCACCTTTAGCGGGTATGCGGGCGAGGGCGTAAGGCACTGGTTCACCATTGATCATTAGGATACGTTTATCCCCTTCGGTTATTTCAGGGATGTAGCGCTGAACCATGGTTTGAGACGAGCCATGATGGGTTACTGTTTCAAGTATGACGTTGGTATTGGTATCGCCAGCCTTCACGCGAAATATCGATTGCCCACCCATGCCGTCGAGGGGTTTGATGATAACGTCTTGATGCTCAGCGATAAATTCGAGTAGACGTTGAGGATTGCGGCTAATGCGAGAGTCTACACAGCATTCAGGGAACGATCGGGTATAGAGCTTTTCGTTACAGTCGCGCAGGCTAGACGGTTTGTTGACAATTAAGGTTCCATTCTCTTCTGCCTGTTCAAGCAAGTAAGTGCTGTAGATATATTCAAGATCAAACGGTGGGTCTTTGCGCATAAAGATAGCGTCGAGTGAATCCAAACGACAGCACCCTTCGCCAGTGACTCGGAACCAGTCGTTATTGTTGTCCGTCACTTCAAGCGTTTGATAAGTGGTGTAGCTAATGCTGTTTTCCATATACAGGTCGTCAATACGCATATAAAAAATTTGCCAGCCACGGCTTTGTGCCTCGAGCATCATTGCAAAGCTGGAGTCCTTCCAGGGTTTAATTTTTTCAATTGGATCCATCACCATACCGAGCCGCCGATTAGTCATGGTTTGGAATCAACGCATCAAATTGGATGATATAACTCATTTTTTTGATTCGGCAATTTCTCTTGCCGCAGCGAGTAACGCAAGACGACCAATAATGCCATAAGCATAAAATCGATTAGGTGCGGTATGGCAATCGTCATCTAAGTTAGGCGAGTTGCAAGGATCTGCAAAGGCCAGTGGTTGAAAAGACATGCCTGGAGAGTTGAGAATGCCAGTAGCGGACTTCTGAGAGTGCATTCTATAAAAGCCACCAACGACATAATGGTCAATCATATAAACTACGGGTTCTGCGGTGAGCTTTTCATCGCCAACTGTTTCTAAGGTTGGGACGCCCTCTTGAAGTATTACTTCTGATGTATCGCCACCTTCTTTAGTAGACGACATCTTAGTGCGTTGCTTACGGTTAAGAGAACGGATTTCTTCCGCTGAGTTGACTATCAAAACGCCCATTCCATAAGTGCCTTGGTCCGCTTTCATTACGATATAAGGTTTGTCAGTAATACCGTATTCATCATATTTTTTCTGAATCGCGGTGAGTAGTTTTTCAGTGTTATCGGCTAAGCAGTCTTCACCTTCACGCTTCATAAAGTCTATGGCGCCACAATTACGAAAAAGTGGGTTGATTAACCAGGGATCGATATCGATCAGTTTGGCAAAGCTTTCTGCAACATCGTTATACATATGAAAATGATCTGACTTATAACGATTCGACCAGCCCAAGTCCATGGGGGGCACCACGGTCTGATTAAGCTTTTCAAGTATAGCGGGTCGTCCACCTGAAAGGTCATTGTTGAGCAATATTGCACAAGGTGACACACCCTCAACCTGAAGCTCATTATTAATGCGCTGAATAGGGCTGAGTGTGACGGATCTGCCTGAGGGTAATTCAATGGTGTTCGGTTCTTCAAGGTCTGGATTCAAACTTCCGAGATAGCAGTGGTATCCTGCCAGGGTAATATATTCAATTAACGTGGCTACACTCTCAAGGTAGAAAAGATTTCGGGTGTGCCTTTCGGGAATAATCAGCAAATTTTTAGCATCGGGGCAATATCGCGATAATGTAATTTGGACTGCCTGAATACAGAGTGGTTTTGACGCTGGGTTTAAGTTGTTAAATCCGGCTGGAAATAAATTGGTGTCTACAGGAGATAGTTTAAAGCCAGCATTTCTTAAATCAACTGATCCATAAAATGGTGCAGGCGTCTCGTTAAACTGTTCTCGTAACCAAATTTCAATCTTCTCTTGATTAGCCAGTATTTGCTGTTCAATTTTATCGATTGGACCAGTGTTAGCGGTCAAAAGGTGGGGTACGGTTGTTAGAATTTGTGCACTCATAAAATTGGATAACTAATTAGTGTGGTCGGATTCTACTGAACTTCGCTCTTTAAAGCACATTTAAATCTAGCAGGCGCTGTTAAATACTGATTGAAAATAGCCGTAATTATAAGTAACTCGAACAAGAGGCCTGTATGAATCTGATTTAAGCAATGGGTTTGGGCAATTATAAGGTGGTTTTGCATTACTTAGTTCGAATAAATGACTAGGTCTGCATGAGAAAATGAATATAATCGCTTCAACCGCTGATGTGATTTAAATCCACCCTCAGGTTTTTTAAAGTGAATTATTAAACCCTTTAAGTAACTAAAAACGCACAATAACCTGCAAAATCAATAAATGTTAAAAGGTCAATTAATTTTAAGAGATGTTTGTGGGCGCTGATTAATTCAACCGTTGAAGACTTCAATGGTATAAAAAAACAAACAAAAATTTAGATAAATAAATGCTAAGCCAATGTTGATATCTCAGGCATTCGTAATTATAAAAACAGTTAGGCAATAAATATTATTCAACAATTCACATTGAAGACTGCCACTGGGTCAATGGATTCGATGGTTGATGCTGCGTCACAATCAGATGCAATCTTAATTATGTCTGATTCTATCGGGAATTTAAAATCTGCTAAATGTTACTTTCTGAGTAATTTGATGGTATTCAATTCGATTGAATTAGTGAGTCACAGGCAAAAAAATTTAAACGCAAAAGGTCGAAATTCTTAATGAATCTTGAGTACGTTTCGATAAAGCATATTGCTCTGGGCTGGGTTAAACCGTTAATAGACGATTACCTCAACGAAATCACGCACGACCTAAAGCAATACATGACGGCTCGTGATGACAGCCTAATAGAGGGCGTCAGATATCGGGTTGCAGTTTTAAGGGGCTTATTAGTCATGGTTGAACAATATGTTTCAGCCATGCTGTCAGCAGAAATATTGACACTATGTGACTTTATTGCCAACCAAGCGCATGGTGAAAATGGAGGTATGGGTGCAGATAAAAAACAAAATAATCAGGCACTTGAACTATTGCTCATATCTGTCGAGGCATTGTCTAATTACTTAGAGCAAATTCAATCAGGCCATCGCGAACTTCCCTTTACGATACCATCGCTCGTAAATGATATTCAGTCGGTTAAAAAGCGGAATCTACTGTCTGAAAAGCTGATTCTTCTACCTGATCTATCTATGCATGGTGACGATGGCGAAATCGATGCGGTCGACGACTATTCCAATAATGCCTCAAAGCAACTCATTAAAAAACTCCGTCCTGCATTTCAGCTGTCTTTACTAAATGTTATTAAAGGAAATGAGGTGGTCAAAAATCTGAAACGTTTAGAAGCAATTTTCGATGTGCTTGAAGCCCGATCCAGCTCGGAACAGGTCGCTCGGATTTGGTGGATTATCGGCGCATTTGTTGAATCGATACGTCAGCCATCGTTAGAATTAGATATTTCGATCAAAAATTTATTAAGTAAAGTTGATGCTTTGTTCCGTGCACTGATAGCGATGGGTGAAAGGGGCTTGTTAAAACGTCAACCAATCGCGTTAATCAAACACTTTTTGTATTATATCGCTCAGCCTGAGTGTGATGGACCCAAATGTCAGGCGATTAAAATGGCCTATAGACTCGAAGAATTTCTCCCCAATGAGGTTGACCGAAATCAATTGCTCGATCATACCAAAAACCCGAACCAAGGACTTCTCAAGACCGTTTTAGAGTGTGTCAGTAGGGATGTTAAAGCGCTTAAAAATACTGCTGAAATGTTTGCTGATAGAGATTTAATTGATGTCCAAAAGCTACAGGATGTATCACGAGAGATGCATATAATGTCAGATACTTTAGCGATGATCGGGCTGGGTGAGCAGTGTCAAATAGTTGAAGCGCAAATTATGACAGTAAAGAAGATACAAAATGATGCGTTAAAATTAGATTATGAAAAAATTCGCACAGTGGTCCTAGAACTGATCCAAGTAGAGCAAGCAATAGAGAAAATGCAAAAGCTTCAGCCGAAAGTGTCTGCTGAACAATTAAGTGTTGAAGCCTTAAGTGTTTTTGAACTGGATAATGTATTAGATACAATAGTATTTGCTATGTTAGGTGACATTAAAGCAATCAAACGTGCAATTCTTAAGTTGGTAAAAGACCCATCGTGTCGCGTGAGTTTAGAACTATGTACCTCGCTAATGACACAATTACGGGGTGCTTTATTGATGCTTGATAAATTAAGGGCGGTTGCTTTGATGGATACACTGCTTGAATACCTAAACGGCTATGACACGGTTGAGCTCGCCGATGTTAATAAACTCGATTCGCTATTTCAGATCGTGGTTAGTTTAACTTCTTATCTAGAGGTACTCGGAGAGAGTCGGACAAATGGCGATATGATACTGGATACGGCTGATAATCAGTTATCAACTTTTCTTGTGCCAGTGTCCACAGCGACTAAAGTCTCCAGCAGTGAGCGATTTGATTTTTCAGTTGAAAAGGATTTAATTGAAGTTGACCCAACAGCGCATTAAACAAGACGGATAAGCAGAATTGACAGAGCTAAAAATGTATGAATAGGCAAAACTATTCGGCCTATTGTTCGAACTAAAGCGAAGGACAATCTAACAAATAAAGGCAAAGTAGTTCTCTAGCATTCTAAATACTGTCCTTGACTAAGTATAGGGCTTAAGTGGGCGTTACATATCACCCCAGTAGGACTGGACAAGAGCAAGTGCGGCTACTGCTGCTGTTTCGGTCCGCAATATTCGAGTGCCGATTTGGCTTGATATAAAACCTGCATTATTTGCCAATTCTATTTCACCCACTGATAATCCACCTTCTGGGCCCAGCAGGATAGAAATTTGAGGTGCTTTGGTTCGCGTTTGTAATAGTTTGCCAAGACGGGGCCCTTGGAAATCCAAGAGAAATCTATTGTCTCGCTGATAAGCCACTTCAAGCAGTGATTCAATGCCGTTAAAAAATTCGATTGTTGGCGGAATATGACGTCCACTTTGCTCGCAAGCCTTGATCGCAATAGCACGCCAATGGAGCTGTTTCTTTTCAAGTTGATTTAATTTGATAGGGATCTGACTGTGATTCGAATTGAATATTGAAATTCGTTTTACGCCTAGTTCAGTTGTCTTCTGAATCATCCAGTCGAGGTGATCATTCCGACTAAGACCTTGGATAATTTCACTGTCCAAAGTTGATTCAGTCATACTTTCTGATTTTAAGATGATGGACGCAAACGTTTTTTTGCCATCAAAGCATAGTTTCGATTCGTAGTTGCAGTAATCTGCACCATTGAACAAAGAAATATTCATACCGGCTTTGAGCCGGAGTACATTGCGGGCGTAATGGCTTGTTGCTGTGCTTAGCTGGATTTTTGAGCCCACGATAAGCGGCTGTTCAGTATAAATTCGCGACAGTCGCATCGTTTATCCTTCTGATATTAACGAACCGTTAATTAGGCGTACTTTTTTCTGCTATGGCAATATTCACCTTAACAATAGAACTCATGCCGAAACGCATAAAAACGGCGTATTCAACAAGAGATTTATTCTTCTAATAATTGCAGGGACAATGATTTAACCAAGGCCCCTGCAGTACCCAACGCCGTTAGTTGACCTCAGACGCAATCATTGTGCGTTTGTTATAAGCCAGCGTCAGACTTTAATACTTCTGCTTTGTCTATTTTTTCCCAACTCAAATCGATGTCGTCTCTTCCAAGATGACCATAAGCGGCTGTCTGTAGGTAAATTGGGCGAAGTAAATCAAGCATAGCAATTAAACCTTTAGGCCTGAGATCGAAATGCTCACGAACCAATTGAATAATACGGTCATTATCAATCCGTCCAGTACCAAATGTCTCAATACTGATTGAGGTTGGTTCGGCAACGCCAATGGCATACGAGACCTGAATTTCACAGCGATCAGCAATACCAGCAGCCACAATATTTTTGGCAACATAACGGGCAGCATATGCTGCAGAGCGATCGACTTTTGACGGGTCTTTGCCCGAAAAGGCACCGCCACCATGCCGCGCCATGCCGCCATAGGTATCTACAATGATTTTTCTACCCGTTAAACCTGCATCGCCGACGGGTCCACCAATAACAAACCGCCCTGTAGGATTGACATGGATATTTTCAGTTTTACATTTTGAAAACCAACCTTCAGGTAAAACTGGCTTTAAAATAGTTTCAATAACGGCTTCTCGCAGTGTTGAAAGGCTAACATCTTCTGAATGTTGGGTTGATAAGACAACTGCTTCTATACCAACGGGTACGTGGTTTTCATAGCGTAAAGTCACTTGGCTTTTAGCGTCTGGTTGCAACCAGCCAAGTTCACCAGATTTTCGTACTTCTGCCTGACGTTTGACCAATCGGTGTGCGTAGGTGATGGGGGCTGGCATCAAAACATCTGTCTCGTTGCTGGCGTAACCAAACATAAGGCCTTGATCTCCAGCTCCTTGTTCACGGTCATCTGATTCGTCGACACCCATCGCAATATCGGCAGACTGCTTGCCAATTCCGGTGAGGACTGCACAAGTATTGCCGTCAAAACCACATTCTGGGTTGTCATAACCAATGTCATTGACCGTTTTTCGAACTAGGGACTCCATATCGACCCACGCCGATGTGGTGATTTCGCCTGCGAGCATGACCATGCCGGTTTTAACTAACGTTTCACAGGCAACGCGCGAACGTGGATCTTGTTCAAGTAGCGCGTCTAGAATGGCGTCAGAAACTTGATCGGCCACTTTATCTGGATGACCTTCTGAGACAGACTCTGAAGTGAAAATGTAGGCATTTGACATAATTTATGCTCTGCAAAAAAAAGAAATTATTATATAGAAGCTAATTGATAAGAAAATAGTAAATCATCAATTCTGCAAAATAAATTCATAAATATATATGCATATCTCGTTATTATGTTGATTTTAGGGATAAAGAATATTTTGAGTTGCCCCAAATAGTCATTTGCGAGAGAATACTGCGCCTTATTCGGGGCTAGTGGAGATAGAGCGAAGCGGCTGTCCGAATAGGTAACCTGGTTGATAAAGTTTAGACGTCACAGTTAAACGTTAACTTTAAATTGTTACCTTATCGATCGTTATGTTCTTTGGAGCCTGTTATGCCTTCACCTAAGACGCTTGCTAATGCCATTAGAGCGTTAAGTATGGACGCAGTTCAAAAAGCTAAATCGGGTCATCCCGGTGCCCCTATGGGGATGGCTGATATTGCTCAAGTGCTTTACAGCGAATTTTTACAACATAACCCGCAAAACCCGAACTGGCCTAACCGAGACAGGTTTATTATGTCTAACGGACATGGCTCTATGCTTCCGTATTCATTGCTTCACTTAAGTGGTTACGACCTCTCAATAGACGATTTGAAAAGTTTTCGCCAACTTCATTCAAAGACCCCTGGTCATCCCGAGTACGGTTACGCCCCAGGCATTGAAACAACGACAGGGCCATTAGGGCAAGGTATTGCTAATGGTGTGGGTATGGCGATTGCTGAACGAGCGCTAGCGGCCGAGTTCAATCGGGTTGATCATAATATTGTTGACCACAATACCTATGTGTTCTTGGGTGATGGCTGCATGATGGAGGGTATCTCACATGAAGCGGGTTCTCTTGCGGGCACTTTGGGCCTAGGTAAGCTCATCGCCTTTTGGGATGACAACGGTATTTCTATCGATGGCCCTGTTAAAGGCTGGTTTGAAGATAATACGCCACAACGCTTTGACGCTTATGGCTGGCATGTTACTGAAGTAAATGGACACGATGCAGACGCAATTAAAATATCAATAGAAGCTGCTCGTGCTGTCAAGGGGAAGCCATCACTTATTTGTTGCAAAACCACCATTGGTTATGGTTCTCCCAATAAGGCCGGTACTCATGGATGTCACGGAGCGCCATTAGGGGATGAGGAAATTGCATTGACCCGTGAAGCCCTCGGTTGGGAGCATGAGCCTTTTGTTATACCCGAAGATATTTATACGCAGTGGAGCCATCGAGAAGCAGGCCAAGCAGAAGAAGATGCTTGGAATGAAAAGCTTGTTGCTTATCGTGCAGAATATCCTGAATTGGCAATACAGCTTGAGCGACGCCTGAAGGGTGATTTGCCAGACAATTGGGCGGAAATGTCTGATGCCTATGTGGCCGAGGTGGATGCTGCAGGGTCAACCAAAGCGAGTCGACAAGCATCGTTGGCGGCAATTGAAGCTTACTCTCCATTGTTACCCGAGTTATTTGGTGGATCTGCTGATTTAGGCTGTTCGAATTTAACCGAGTGGTCTGGTTTTAAGCCGATGCGCGCTGAATCGCCTGAATCTAATTACATTAATTATGGTGTTCGAGAGTTCGGTATGTCAGCCATTATGAATGGCATCGTATTACACGGTGGGTTGATTCCTTTCGGTGCGACTTTTTTAATGTTTTCAGAGTACGCACGAAACGCTTTGCGTATGGCTGCACTAATGAAAATCCAGTGTATTTTTGTTTTTACTCACGATTCAATAGGCCTCGGCGAAGATGGTCCGACGCATCAAGCAGTTGAACAAATACCAACGCTAAGAATGATTCCAGGCATGAACGTTTGGCGTCCCTGCGACGCAGTTGAATCTGCGATTAGCTGGAAATCGGCTATCGAGCATCGAAATGGCCCTAGTTGTTTAATTTTTTCACGACAGGGGTTGCCACATCAAGAAAGAACACCGGCTCAAATCGACTCCATATTTAAAGGTGGTTACATATTAAGTGATTGTGAGGGCATGCCTGACGCTATTATTATTGCAACGGGTTCAGAAATCGAATTGGCAATGGACGCAGCAAAATCTGAAGACTTGGCCGATAAGAAAATCCGCGTTGTTTCGATGCCTTGCACTGCCTTATTTGATCGACAGAGCAAAGAGTATCGTCAATCCGTTTTGCCACCCAGTGTAACGGCTCGTGTTGCAGTTGAAGCAGCGGTTACTGAAGGTTGGTATAAGTATGTTGGGCTGGATGGCACTGTAATTGGTATTGATACCTTTGGTGAATCAGCGCCTGCAAAAGAACTATTTGCTTACTTTGGTTTTACGGTGAGTAAGGTGGTTGAGGCGGTTAATAATGTCATAGGCGTCACTGCTGAATAGACCCATCAGCCTTTAATAATAGTATCAAGTATTTTAATAGTACTAGTTAGTTCGTTTTAAGGTTGTTTATGGCTATTTACCCCCAACTGTTTGATTAAGAATACGCTAAAGACCGACAAGAAAGGCCTGCAATTTTTGTGCGGGCTTTTCTAATATGAATTTATTTCTGAACTATTCAAGAGGGCATCAATGCCAGTCATTAAATTAGTTGATCTTGATTTACGTGGAAAACGCGTATTAATACGACAGGATTTAAACGTCCCAGTCAGAAAAGGGATTGTAAGCAGTGACCAGCGAATTAAAGCCTCATTACCAACGATTCAATATTGCATCGACGCCGGTGCGCGGCTGATGATTATGTCTCATCTGGGTCGTCCAACAGAAGGTATCATTGACGCCCAATATTCTTTACAGCCGGTAGCCAACTACCTGAGTGATGCCATTGGTAAGAGCGTCAATTTAAATACAGACTATCTAGATAATCCCCCTGTGTTAGATGATGGTGATGTGTTGCTGTTAGAAAACGTGCGCTTTAACGTTGGAGAAAAGGCGGACGATGAAACCTTATCGAAACGATATGCTGATTTATGTGATGTGTACGCAATGGATGCCTTTGGTACCGCGCATAGAGCGCAGGCATCTACCCACGGCGTCGGGCTATTTGCTCCTGTTGCTTGTGCTGGTCCATTGCTATCTGCTGAGTTAGAGGCTCTTTCAATGGCGTTTGATAAACCAAAACGACCTGTTGTTGCTATTGTTGGTGGGTCTAAGGTTTCCACTAAATTGACAGTGCTAGACGCGTTGTCTGAGGTTGTCGACCAATTGATCCCAGGTGGCGGAATAGCGAACACATTTATTGCAGCAGCTGGCTATAATATCGGTCAGTCTTTAGCTGAAATAGATTTAATACCCGAGGCAAAACGATTAATTGAAATCGCGCGTGCCAAGGGTAAAGATATTCCGGTACCGACAGACGTCGTGTGTGGAAAAGCGTTTTCAGAACAAACACAAGCCACAATTAAATTAGTTAGCGAAGTTGATGACGATGACATGATCTTGGATATAGGGCCTGAAACGGCTTCAAAATTTGCCAAGTTAATGGCGCAAGCTGAAACAATTGTGTGGAATGGTCCTGTCGGTGTTTTTGAATTCGCCCAGTTCGGTGAAGGCACTAGAATGCTGGGTCAGGCAATCGCATCATCTAATGCTTTTTCGATAGCCGGGGGTGGAGACACCTTAGCCGCGGTTGATAAATATAATATAGAGTCGGGTATCTCATATATTTCTACTGGAGGAGGGGCTTTCCTTGAGTTTTTGGAAGGCAAAAAATTACCTGCAGTCAAAATGCTAGAACAAAGGTTCAAGGCAGCGAAGCTATAACAGGAAGGATTAACTAAAAGGTATGACATTAATGACGATTGATATTCGTAGAACCAAAATTGTAGCGACACTGGGTCCCGCAACTGAATCTGACGAAGCGTTAGATTCTTTGATTAAAGCTGGCGTAGACGTTGTTCGTCTTAATTTTTCTCATGGCAGTGCAGAGGCACATGTTGCTCGAGCTGAAAAAGTTCGAGCTATCGGCAAGGTTAACTTCCGTCACCTTGCCGTTCTAGCTGATCTTCAGGGACCGAAAATTCGAATAGACCGATTTGCCAACGGTGCCATTGAGTTGGAAAAAGGCGATAAGTTTTGTCTTAATGCTGATTGCGGTGTGAATGATGGTGACCAAGGCCAGGTTGGCATTACGTATAAAATCCTGCCCACTGAAGTTACAGGAAATGACATACTGATGCTTGACGATGGTCGAATTGTATTAGAAGTCGAATCTACTGATGCCGTTCGAGTCAACTGTAAGGTACTGGTTGGTGGTAAGTTATCTGATAGTAAAGGTATTAACTTGAAAGGGGGGGGGTTATCTGCCGAAGCACTGACTGAAAAAGATAAAGAAGACATAAAAACGGCTGCCCTATTAGATGCGGATTATTTGGCTGTTTCATTTCCCCGTACCGCAGAGGATATTCATCGGGCTCGCCGATTGTTGCGCGAAGCGGGTGGACAAGGCGGCATTATTGCGAAAATAGAGCGAGCTGAAGCTCTTGTTAATCTCGAAGAAATTATAGATGCCTCAGATGCTGTGATGGTGGCTCGAGGTGATCTTGGTGTCGAAATTGGTGACGCTAAATTACCCGCAATACAGAAAAAAATCATTAAGATGGCTCGAGATAGAAACTGTGTTGTTATTACCGCTACACAAATGATGGAATCGATGCGCGACAATCCAATCCCCACTCGTGCCGAAGTATTTGATGTTGCCAACGCAGTACTCGACGGCACTGATGCCGTTATGCTCTCTGCTGAAACGGCTACGGGTGAGTTTCCTAGTGAAACAGTACGAGCCATGTCGGACATTTGCTTTAATGCTGAACAAGAAGCCCGAGCCAGTAAATCGCAACATCGGCTCAATACAACTTTTAATCATGTGGATGAAGCCATTGCGATGGCGTCAATGTATACTGCCAACCATTTGGGCGTTCGTGCCATTGCATCGCTGACTGAAACAGGGTCGACCGCTTTATGGATGTCACGCATTAGTTCGGCAATTCCCATCTACGCGTTATCACGTCACGAATCAACTAACCGCAAGGTGAACTTATATCGGGGCGTATTCCCCATATTTTTTCCGTCTATTCATACCAATCATGCCGAAGCTAACCAAGAAGCAATTGACTTAATGCGAAAGCAAAAAGCAGTGGATGATGGTGATTTGGTGATCATTACTAAAGGTGATTTGATGGGTACAAATGGTGGAACCAATGCGATGAAGATTGTTGAAGTCGGAAGCATGGCTAAGTTTGTTGGCTAGCGGTCTGCGTATTTGTTAATAATTCTACATGGATGGGTTTATCGTTTCTGACGACTACTATTGCCTGATATAAGGCTAAACGTAAAAATAGCCAGCCCAACCCATATTCCCGCAAAGCCAATAAGTTTGTCCTGATTAAACCCTTCGCCGAGAATCAGTACGCCTGATAAAAACTGTAATGTGGGTGTGACATAAAACAATATACCAACAGAGGTCATTGGCAGTAATCGGGTACCTGAAGTGAAAAAAGCCAATGGAATGACGGTGATAGGCCCGCCTAAAATGAGCCAAAGGTCAGTAGAGGAATTCAAATTCAGAAACATGGCCTGACCATTTATATGAAGCCATATTAATGCAGCGAGGGTAAACGGTAAGAGAAGTAAAGTTTCAATTAGTAATCCAGGAATTGCATTGGTATCCATCTTTTTTCTGAGCAGTCCGTAACTTGCAAAGCTAAATCCAACCCCTAAGGCCACCCAAGGAAATTCTGCGACGCTGGATATATAGTAGGCAACGCCTAATGCGGCAAAGCCAATAGCGATGAGCTTAAGTTTATTAAGTTTTTCATCGAAAAAAATCAATCCGGCGACCACATTAAGCAAAGGTGTCAAAAAGTACCCCATGCTGGCCTCAATGACGCGATGATTTGCTACAGCCCAAATGTAGATGCCCCAGTTAGCACAAATAAAGAGACTAGAAATGGCCAGCAATCGGACCTCAGGCCAAGATTGAAAGGCGAGCATAACTTGTTGTCTTCGGCGTAAGCTCAATAACACCAGCAGTAACAAGACCGGTGTCGACCAAAGTATCCGATGCAACAACACCTCAAGCGGCGCAATATGGGCCAATAGCGACCAATAAAGTGGAAATAACCCCCAGCCAACATAACCCGTGAGGATAATCAAATAGCCTTTATTCATTAATAAAGGGTTTTAAAAATAAGCGGTAATGCTTTTTGATTGTCGCAGCAGAAAACGGGGTGCCTACAACGTGATTGTAAATCTTCAAGGTTATTCATATTTAGAGTGGTTTTTTTCTCAACTTGATTCAAAATTATGGCGGCTATCGCTAGCCCACTGTTCTCAATTGCCTGAACTGTCAATAGAGCTTGGTTCACCGCACCGATTTTATCGTTAATGACAATCACTGTAGGCAATTGAAGTAGAGTGGCAAGATCGGCATTGAGGCCATCGTCCGCTATAGGAGAAAAGAAACCACCCGCCCCTTCGACTATTAATGTGCTATTGCAATTATCCCGTGAACAGGCGTTAAGTAACTGATTAACAGACAATTGTCGGTCTTCTAATCTGGCGGCTCGATGTGGCGCTAACGCGGCTTTAAATTTTAAGGGCGTGATTCTATCGATATCTTCACGGTGCTGATTTGCCGCTTGAAGCTTCAGGCCGTCTGCTGGAACCATTTCCCCAAACTCACCAAGCTTACAACCGGACTCCGCTGGTTTGCGCGTCTCTAATGTGAAGTTAAACTGTTGCAACTGTCTGATTATTTCGCAAGTAATATAAGTCTTGCCGACATCGGTGTCAGAACCAGTAATAAAATAACCTGAGGTATTGATAGGAATCATCAACACATTCTGTTCAAGAAGTTCATCAACTTCAAGCAAAGATTGAATTGCCTTGCTATAATATCACTCCAATTTTTCTTTCGGGTTTATCCCGCATCAGGTAACTAAGTAGTGTCACGATCTGCAGCAAATGCTCCACAGGAATTTTCGATTGGCCAACGCTGGATCAGCGTAGCCGAACTTCAGCTTGGCCTTGGTATGGTGATCGAAATTGAACATAGGACCGTCAGTATTATTTTTCCAGCAACCACCGAAACCCGTATTTATGCCCGGCAGGATGCTCCTTTGTCCCGCGTTCGTTTTGCGCCTAATGACTGGATTCTAAATCAACAGGACGAAGCCTTTAAAGTCATCGATCTGGAAGAGTCTAACGGACTCATTGTTTATCAATGTGTTACTGAGGCCAATGACGAGGTTTCTTTGCCTGAAGGCAAGCTAAATAATTTCTTACAGTTAAATCGTCCCGGCGAACGCCTAATGAATGGCCAGATAGACCGTAATAAATGGTTTGCGCTGCGTTATCGTACGCGTGAAATTGCCAACGCTTTGTTGCAGTCACCAGTTTATGGTTTGGCGGGCTGTCGCACCAGTTTAATCGCTCACCAGCTTTATATTGCACACGAAGTTGCACAGCGTTATGCCCCCCGTGTTTTGTTAGCGGATGAAGTGGGTCTAGGAAAAACCATCGAAGCGGGTCTTATTTTGCATCAACAATTGCTTACAGAGCGAGCCCATCGTGTGTTGATTGTTGTGCCTGAAAGTTTGGTGCACCAATGGTTGGTAGAAATGTTACGCCGGTTTAATTTGATGTTTAGCGTCTTTGATGAAGCGCGTTGTGAAGACATACAAGAGTCTGGTGACAACCTACTAGCACCTGATGAAGTCAGTCAGGAAACACTCGAAAATCCATTCCATAGCGAACAGCTTATTCTTTGCAGTTTACAATTTTTGGTCGATAACCCCCAGCGAGCAGAGCAGGCAGCTGAGGGCGAATGGGATCTTCTGGTTGTCGATGAGGCCCATCACTTGAGCTGGTCTGCCGAGTCAGTCAGTGAGGAATATCAAACTGTTGAATCTCTTGCAAACCAAACACCTGGCGTGCTGTTGCTCACAGCGACACCAGAGCAACTGGGCAAGGAGAGTCATTTTGCCAGACTCAGGTTGTTAGACCCGAATCGTTTTAATGATCTAAATAGTTTTCTAAAAGAAGAGTCCAACTATGAGCCTTTGGCCGATTTAGTTGATGCGCTCCAACAGGATTCACTGCTAGATAGTGACCAACTAAAGCTCATTGAACAATCAGTAGGTGAGGGTGGAAATTACAAATCGATTAGTTTGTTAGAAAGTGAGGACCAAGAAGAGCGCTCAGCTGCACAGCAATCGGTAATTGAAAACGTACTCGATCGACATGGTACTGGCCGAGTGCTGTTTCGCAACACGCGGCACACTATAAAAGCTGTCTCTTATACACATCTCCGAGCCCACGAGACGCTACGCTATCTC
>CAJXUC010000051.1 GCA_913061315.1 uncultured Gammaproteobacteria bacterium
TAGAACGTCGTGAGACAGTTCGGTCCCTATCTGCCGTGGGCGTTTGAGAATTGAGGGAAGCTGCTTCTAGTACGAGAGGACCGAAGTGGACGAATCTCTGGTGTTCCGGTTGTCACGCCAGTGGCATTGCCGGGTAGCTACATTCGGACAGGATAACCGCTGAAAGCATCTAAGCGGGAAGCCCCTCCCAAGATTAGTTCTCACTAGGACTTTAAGTCCTCTAAAGATCCGTCGAAGACTACGACGTTGATAGGCCAGGTGTGGAAGCGCAGTAATGCGTGTAGCTAACTGGTACTAATTGATCGTGCGGCTTGACCATATAACACCCAAACAGCTTTGTTTGAGTGTGTTCACGTTAACTGATGTGACAGACTCTTTATTACAGCTTTCAAATTAAGTTTTTTAGACTGTGTCTAGAGAACATAACCAGTTTGCTTGGCAACAATAGCGTTTTGGACCCACCTGATCCCTTTCCGAACTCAGAAGTGAAACGATTCAGCGCCGATGATAGTGTGGGAGTTCCCATGTGAAAGTAGGTCATTGCCAGGCATTAATATCTCAATACCCAGCTCTTTGAGTTGGGTATTTTTTTGCCTGAAATTTGGTGGGATACTGGACAGATAATTAGCTTTAAGCTACATCAAGCCCGAATCTTTATAATGCCGACTGCCATCCTTGGCAGTCTTTTAAGTATTTTTAAAAATACTAATCGATCAGAGCTGTAGTCTCCGAACCATTATTGTGAATTGTTGAGGATATATCGATAGGATTTCCATCTTAGATGATGGCTTGTCCCATGCTACCTAACCAGTTGGTCTTGCCGCCATCGTGATATAAATATACGTGTTTGGCCATTTTATTTTGACTTTTGTGTAGTAAAACGTAGGAAAAAAGATAGATATCTGATGCCCTGATATTTTGTCAAAATTAACAATCAACGTGCTTAGGTTTTTCTGACAGTATTATGATGACGAATGAATTCTTCGGCTTTCGAACAAATAAATAAATAATCTTAGATTTCGTCAAAATAAAAATCTTTGTAGAGTCTTTTGGGCCTGATCTAATTCCTTATCTGGGGTTAATGGAGTTTGAATTTGACAATTAAGACAGGCAATAACATCAAGTTGGCGATAAGAGCCGTCGTCATTGCCAGGCCAGACAGTAATCCAAAATATATCGTCGGTATAAAGTTAGATAGGGCGAGTATGGAAAATCCTAGTACAACGGTCACTGTCGTGTAATACAGTGCATGACCAATGCTATTATGGCTTCGTTTGATCGAGGCCCAGTAATCCTGGTCGATAGCATACTCTTCTCGAAAGCGATGAACGTAATGAATTGAATCGTCAACGCCTACACCGATGCTAATGGCAGATATTGTAATTGTCATGATGTCTAAAGGAATTCCGATCCACCCCATTAACCCGAGGATTAATCCTGCTGCAATTATGTTGGGTACTATAGTGACAACCGACAATTTAACTGCTCGGAACAAAACCATAAACATGAATAAAATAGCAATGAACACTGCACCAATAGTTAAAATCTGGGATTTAAACAAGCTTTGCAATAAATTGTTATAAAGCACCGCCATGCCCGAGATATTAACCTGTTCTGGTTTTAACCCGAGTTCATCGACCAAATGTAATCTAATGGTATCGATTAATTGTTGACGCTTTAGATTTTTGTCTGACTCATAAATACGTATACTAAAACGCAGTTGATTTCCGTCGTCGGACAGATAAGGCGTAATGAGTGACTCTCTCACGCTGTCTGGCAAACGTTTGTAAACGACGGCTAATTTAAAATCATCAAACGGCTCCCCTTCATTTACTGTTTGTAACATTCGCATACCCGTGTTGATTGACAAAACTTTGCCTGTCTCGGGTAAGCTGTCGAGGTAAGCATGAATTTTGGCTATACGAATCAAACCGTAACTATTAAACCAGTAACTAGTCGACGTAATATCACCACTATCTTCGTCCCCGAAGTCGTCTTCTTCAACAAAATCATCTTCATCTGTTAGTATTTCTGCGCTTTGTTTGAATACAGGGGCATCGATAATAATATCCATTGGCGTTGTGCCCCCAAGTTTTTCATCGATTAGACTCATGCCCTGGTAAATCTCTGTGTCTTCTTTGTAATAGTCTATAAAACGATTCTCGACGGATAGCTGCGGTAACCCAGACAAACCTATGCCAGCGAGCACAACAAAGAGTAATAAAGTGGCTTTACTGTGGCTTTGAATAAACTGTGCGATTGATAGCATAATGGCCGCAGTAAACTCTCCGGTTGATACGTGCTTTTGTTTTGGTAATAACATCAATGCTGCAGGAAAAAGTGTAAACGCGAGTACAAATGATATTGAAATACCGATGACCATCATCCAACCGAAATCAATCACAGGACGTATTCCACTGACTAGTAATGAACCAAATGCAACCATCGTTGTAACAGCGGTGTAAACGCAAGGTAAAAATTTACTTCGTATGGTTTCACTGACCAGTTCAAATTGTGATGCATTAGGGGTTTGCTCTGACACTTCTCGATAGCGAACAATTAGATGAATTACTAATGACAAAGTGATAATTAACAATAGAGAGATAAAGTTAGAGGAAACAACAGTGACAGGCCAATGCATCCAACCCAGAAAACCCATCATTACCAGTGCACTGGTAACACACGCCACTAGGGGTAAAACAACCCATTGGATGGACCTAAAAGAAACGATCAGAATGAGAATAATAAAAGCTACAACACCGACTCCAAATACTTTTAAATCACTGCGTATATAATCGATTGAATCACTCACTATCATCGGTACACCCCCCAAAAATAGCTTAGCCTCATCACGATGTAAGTCCATAATCGTCCTTACTTGTTTGATCGTTTCGTCCTGACGCAGATTAGCGGCTAGGTTGAGTTGTTTAATACTGTCGGAAATAGTTTGAATTAGAACTTTGTGCTTAGCGCTTAAGGGTTGATTTTCATAAAGTTGGTCACGTAATAGGTTCAATCTAAAAAGCTCAGTATCTGACTTGAGATTAATTTGAAGTGCGGTGGTGTCACCTTGGTCACTAACCAGCAGGTTTTTATAGAGCGGGCTGGTTGTCATTTCTACCTGTGCTAGTCCGATGTCAACGTCGTCGCTTTCTAAAGTTCTAATGCCCTCTGAAATTTCCGTCAGTGTGACTGGTGGACTACTAATAAGGGGGACATCAAGCATGCTAATAACAGACTTAACGTTATCAACTGCTTTCAACTGGTCACGCAATATAGCTATATCGGCAAGTGTACCCTCAGCAAATAAGGGTTTTAGAGGACTATAAGTAACTACTAGAAACTCTTCAGAACCATAATTTTTAGCAATTGAACGAAAGTATTTTAATGCTTCGTCATTCTCTAAGATCAAAGAATCTGACGAAGCATCTAGTTCAAAGTCGGTCGTATGAGCAATAAAGAAGCCAGACACGATCGCAACCATAACAAGTGTCGCTATCGGGCTATTAAGTACCAGTCTATTGAAGAGATTGATTAAAAAAAGTGCCATTTTCCATTACCTAAATTGCTTTATAAGTCTAATAACGACTACTTTTGCTGGCCCATCTTGGCCCAACTATCGCGCAAAGTCATGGTGCGATTAAAGATCGGTTGTTCAATGCTTGAGTGAATGTCACTAATAAAATAACCTAATCGTTCGAATTGATAAGCCAATATATTATCGGTAACGTCGATTGCGGGCTCTAGCTTTGCGTTATTAACAACCACTCGCGACTCCGGATTCAAAGTGGGTATAAAATCATCTTCTGCCGCTGGATTAGGAGTAAGGAACAAACGATCTAATAAATTAACCTTAGCATTAACTGCATGGTTCGCACTTACCCAGTGAATAGTGCCCTTAACCTTTCTGCCATCAGCTGACTTTCCACCTCGGCTATTTGGGTCATAGGTACAAATGACTGAATTAATACTGCCATCTTCATTTCTAATCACTTCTTTACACGTCACGTAGTAAGCAAAACGTAGGCGAACTTCTCGTCCAACCGTGAGCCGGAAGAACTTCTTAGGTGCGTCGTCCATATAGTCATCCTGCTCAATATATAACTCACGTGAGAAAGGAATTTGACGTGTACCGTAATCAGGATTTTGTGGATGATTGGAGCCTGTGACCATTTCCTCATGGTCTTCAGGGTAGTTTTCAATGATTAATTTAATAGGATTGATCACCGCCATACGACGAGTCGAGCGACTATTTAAATCTTCCCGTAACGCATTTTCAAGCACCGCCATTTCGATCATGCTATCCTTTTTAGTCATGCCTATCATGCGACAAAACTCGACGACAGACTGAGGCGTGAAACCGCGACGGCGCATACCTGCGATAGTGAGCATGCGGGGATCGTCCCAACCATCAACGTGTCCATCCCTCACAAGCAGGTTAAGCTTTCGTTTACTGGTAAGTGAGTACTCTAATTGTAAGCGTGCAAATTCGATTTGCCGAGGATGGCAGGGCGGATCAAGTTTATCTAGAATCCAATCATATAACGGGCGATGGTCCATGAATTCGAGCGTACAAAGTGAATGGGTAACGCCTTCAATCGCATCTGACAGTCCGTGGGTGAAATCATACAGTGGGTAGATACACCAAGTATCACCTGTATTATGGTGGGTAACATGACGTATACGATAAATGACGGGGTCCCGCATGTTTATATTGCCCGACTCAAGATCAATTTTTGCGCGCAAAACATGCACGCCATCGGCAAACTCACCTGCCTTCATTTGTTCAAATAATGCCAAATTCTCTTCAGGTGAACGATTACGATACGGACCCGCAATACCCGGTTCTGTCAATGTGCCTCGATTAGTCCTAATGTCTTCTGCGGTCTGACTATCAACATAGGCATCCCCTTGTTTAATTAGCTGAACGGCATAATCGTAAAGTTGACCAAAGTAATCTGAAGCGTGAGGATTCGAGTTCCAGCTAAACCCTAGCCATTCAACATCACGCCTAATGGCATTAATATATTCAACGCTTTCTTTTTCAGGGTTGGTATCGTCAAAACGCAAATTACAATGTCCGCCAAATTCAATTGCAGTCCCAAAATTGAGGCAAATAGATTTAGCATGACCTATGTGCAGGTAGCCGTTAGGCTCGGGTGGGAAGCGAGTAATGACCTTACTGATTTTCTCGTCAGCAATATCGGCGTTAATAGCGTCACGAATAAAATTGGAAGTGTCGGCATCGACAATGGAGGCGTCAGACATGAATAGGGGTTCAGCGATAAATATAAAGACGATATTTTACATGATCTGTGACTAAAGCTGAAAGGCATTGTTTCGCTATGCGTCATGATAAATAGCTCGTTATATATAAGTTTAATGATTAGAAGCTTGATCAAAAGAAAAATTTAGCTCTAAATGATTGAATGAAAGTTTCAGGAAAGAGTAGATTTAAGTTTTTTGATCAACTTGAGTCTGTGAGCAATACAATAACTTGATTTTTGAACCATAAATTACAGTGGAATGGGCGAAAAATTTGATTTACTCTGTCATCGATATATAAATTACTATTGATGCGGCATTATTTTTTTACCCAACTACAACCGTCTTACTTATAAATAATAAGAGTGATATCGTAATGATCGACCAAAAAAAAGTCACCGTAGCCGCGACACAAATGGCCTGTAGCTGGGATATTGATGACAACATAAAGCGTGCAGATGAAATGGTCCGTGCTGCTGCGGCTAAAGGCGCTCAGATAATTTTAGTTCAAGAACTTTTTGAAACCCCTTATTTTTGCATTGAGCAAGATTTCAAACATCTAGACTTAGCCAAGACCCTTGATGAAAGTATCGTTATTCAGCACATGACAAAACTCGCACAGGAATTATCAGTGGTATTACCGGTGAGCTGGTTTGAGCGTGCAGGTACTACCTTTTTTAATTCTGTAGCAATGATCGATGCCGATGGCACTATTATGGGTATTTACCGTAAAACCCATCTCCCAAATGCAATTGGGTACCAGGAAAAGCAGTATTTTAGCCCGGGTAATACGGGCTTTAAAGTATGGGATACGCGTTATGCCAAAGTGGGCGTTGGTGTTTGTTGGGACCAGTGGTTCCCCGAAGCTGCCAGATGTATGGCATTGCAAGGGGCTGAAATATTAATGTACCCAACAGCAATAGGTGATGAACCAGGTGATAAGTCGGCAATGGATTCGATGCAGCACTGGCAGAATGTCATGTGTGGACATGCTGGTGCTAACATTATACCCGTGATTGCTTCCAATCGAATTGGCACAGAGAAAGCCACCACCAATGACATGAAAATGACGTTTTATGGTTCATCTTTTATTTCAGATGCCTTCGGCAATCGAATTGAAACCGCGGATAGAACAACGCAATCAGTCATTACACACAGTTTTGATTTAGCAGCAATAAAACGCTATCGAGAAACTTGGGGTGTTTATCGTGATCGAAGGCCGGATCAGTATGCGGCAATTACCACGTCCGATGGCAAGATATAACGACATTGGTTTTATAAAACTTGCATGATTAATTATGACAGTATTTTAGGGTCATAATATAGCTCATGGGAAGGTTGGGTTATTATAGTTTTAAATTTTGTTGGAGATGTACAAATGGGTGAAAATAATAGTTCTATTAGGCGCGTGCATATTGATGAACGAGCTGAGTGGGAAAAGCTGTGGGTCGCTTACCTAACTTTCTACAAGACTAAACTGGCAGACTCACTGACTGATTTGTTATGGCAAAGAATTCATGACTGCCAACATGAGACTCGATGTTATGTCGTTGAAAACCTCAGCACGAATGGTTTGGTCGGATTAGCACATTATTTCCCCCATACTGAGACTTGGGCTGCCTTACCAGTTGTCTATTTAAATGATTTATTTGTCGATCCTGACAGCAGAGGATCTGGGTTAGGCCGAGCATTGATTAATCAGATAGTGGAAGATGGTAAAAACAGCGGTTGGGGAGAAATATATTGGCACACTGCGGAAAAAAATAATGAAGCACGAATACTATATGACAAAGTAACAGGGGGTGCAGATGGCTTTGTTAGTTATAGAATGGATATTAATAAAAGTGATCTTTGAAATGCTCCGCTACACTTTAATTCACTTTGTTGAAACGTTCGGAAAGAGGCCAATACCAACAGCTTAAATAAGCACCTAATTCTCCTACTATTGGTTTAAATCATGAGGCATTAAAAATAAACAATAAAGATGATGCAGTCAGGTGAGCACAAGCTTTTCGAGTTATCATATGGCTTTATTGGCCCAAACTATTTCGTGATTATGAATACTAATACTGACACCTCTGACGACAATCCAATCCGTTATCAGCACTATCGAGATCTACCTGCAGAAATGTTTGCTGAATCTATGCCGTCGCAGACCGCTTCACCAACATTAATTGAACTCAATGAGAACCTATTGGAGCAGTTAGGCATCGAGTCAAGTTGGTTTGTCAGTCAACAGGCTTTGTCGCTTCTGTCGGGTAATAGTATCAATGAAGATAATCGTCCAATTGCGTTAGCTTACTCCGGTCATCAGTTCGGTAACTGGTCAGCTTTGCTGGGTGATGGTCGTGCGCATATGCTGGGACAGTTAAAGACGGCTGAGGGAGAGTATTTTGATGTTCAATTGAAAGGGTCGGGTCGAACTCAGTTTTCACGTGGTGGCGACGGCCGAGCGACATTGGGTTCGGTGATACGTGAATACTTGCTGAGCGAAGCGATGATGGGTTTAGGTATTCCAACCACGCGGTCGATTGCTTTGTTGACGACTGGAGACACAGTTGCTCGAGAGAAACTAAATCCTGGCGCTATCTTGGTGCGTTCAGCACAGAGCCACTTACGTGTGGGTAGTTTCCAATTTGCTCATGCTAAAACGGCTCACTTAAAATCATCCCAGTCACAACCATCAATCAGTGGCGTAAAAGCGTTAGCTGATTTTACCATTGCTCAACACTTCCCTGAGCTAGAGCAATCGACATCAAAATATCTTGATCTATTGTCTGTGGTTGGTACAAGACAAGCAACGCTCATCGCTAAATGGATGCTTGTTGGCTTTATCCATGGTGTTATGAATACTGATAACGTGTCAATTGTAGGTGAAACCATTGACTTTGGCCCATGTGCGTTTATGGATGAATATAACCCTCAAAAAGTATTTAGTTCAATCGATACTCAGGGTCGTTATGCTTGGGACCAACAGCCAATGATTGCTCAATGGAATTTAACGCGATTGGCCGAGACATTGTTACCGTTGTTTGATGATAATGAAGAAAAGTCAATTGAAATGGCGCAACATCGGCTGTCGGAATTCATGCCGCAGTTTCAAAAGTCTTTTCAAACGGGGTTAATGCTTAAACTGGGTTTTTCAGAAAGCAATGATCAAACCCAACAGCTCACTTCTGAGCTGCTATCCGCGATGCAGACAGACGGCGTCGACTTCACTGTTTTCTTCAACAATCTTACTGGGGTAGCGCAAGGTGAATCAAAGCAGGTGCTCATCAACTTGTTTAACGATTTGGACGGCGTATCCAAGTTAGTTGATCAATGGCAGGAACTGCGGGCAAAAGATAGCGATTCCTTATTGGCTATGCGACAGGCTAATCCAGTAGTCATTGCGCGTAATCATCAAGTGCAGTTTGCTATCGACGCTGCGGTTGAAAAAAATGACTTTTTACCCTTCAGACGATTATGTCGAGTATTGGCTAATCCTTATCTAATGGATTCGGTTGATGACGAATTAATGAAGCCACCAAAATCTGAAGAAAGAGTCACCCAAACTTTTTGTGGCACTTAATCATTGTTATCTAGGTCAGATAAATTAGAGAACTAATTAAACATAAAATAATAGGAAATATAATGACTGAATCTAAAGTTGACCGAGCTATTTTAGCCGGTGGTTGTTTTTGGGGCATGCAAGACTTAATCCGAAAAATGTCTGGTGTTAAATCAACACGAGTCGGTTATAGCGGCGGTGATGTGCCCAACGCTACCTACCGAAATCACGGGACACATGCAGAAGCAATAGAAATTACGTTTGATCCTGATGTAATGAGTTATCGTCAGTTATTAGAATTTTTCTTCCAAATTCACGATCCATCAACGCCCAATCAGCAGGGTAATGATTGTGGTGTTTCGTATCGGTCTGCCATCTACTTCACCAGCGAAGCACAACAAAAAATGGCAGTAGAGACGATTGCTGATGTCGATGCATCAGGCTTGTGGCCTGCAAAGGTAGTGACTGAGGTTGAGCCTGAGAGCGATTTTTGGACAGCTGAAAAAGAGCATCAAGATTATTTAGAGCACTTCCCAAATGGTTATACCTGCCACTTTATTCGGCCAAACTGGCGGTTGCCAGAACGTGAAATATCCTAATTAGTCTGACCTCGCAAGACTGAATATTTAGTATCAGATGCCCTGAAAAATGAGTGGGTGGTAGTTTTAAAGTGGCTTAATCCAATCGATTACTTTATCTGATAGGTCGGATATAACTCTGTTGGGTTTTTTAACTTTTGGGGTGCCAAGATAGATAAAACCAATAATTTTTTCTGAACTTGCCAGTCCCAATGGCTGGCAAACATTGTCATCGTAGGTATTGTCACCTGTTAGCCATATTGATCCAAACCCGAGAGCATTGTTGGCCAGCATCAGATTATTGGCAACAGCGCCAGCGCAAAGAATTTGTTCAATTTCAGGCACCTTTGGATCATCCTGCAATTTGGCGACTAGGACGACAATAAGAGGCGAGCGCAATGGTTTTTGGCCTTGTTTTTTCAAATAATCAGGATCGACATCTGGTTTGCGTATTGTTACAGCATTAATGAAAACTTCTGACAAAGCCTGGCGTGCTTCTCCTCTGATAGTAATAAACCGGTAGGGTTGAAGGTGCTTATGATCAGGAGCATTCATGGCCGCTCTAAAAATTTGTGTAAGCTGCTCATCATTGGGTGCTGGCTCAATCAGCATATTAGCGGGTGTTGATACTCGGTCTAGAAAGTGAAGTGGATTTAGATTGGCCATTTGTCAGCTCGAAGTATTTAGTGTCGTTATTATATAGCTAATCTGGGCTGTTGATTTAAAATAAAATGCTACACTGCAATTTTTAATAAACGTCCTGCCCCGTATTTATGATTCGATATCAGATTACCAGCGATAACCCTACGACCCATTACTTTGACGTCATTATTCAAATCGATAAGCCTGACCCAAAAGGTCAATTGTTGCGGTTGCCTAACTGGATACCGGGCAGTTATATGATTCGGGATTTTTCCCGAAATATTATTGATTTGTCTGCACGATCAAATACAGGTGATTTACAAATCACCCAACAGGACAAATCAAACTGGATTGTCTTTGGTGATGCCCAAGTAATGACTATTGGCTATAAAGTGTATGCCAAAGATTTGTCAGTAAGGGGTGCTCATCTTGATCATAGCCATGGTTACTATAACGGTTCAAGCGTCTTCCTCGAAGTCGTCGGTCACTCAGAGTCACCTTGCGAAATATTAATTATAAAGCCGCCAAGCGTGCAATACCAAAATTGGCAAGTAGCCACTTCATTACCATTTAAGGGTGAATCGAGGTTTAATTTTGGATTGTTTGAAGCACAAGACTACGATGACTTGATCGACCATCCGGTTGAAATGGGTGAGTTTGAGTGTATCAGCTTCAAGGCGTGTGGCGTGCCACATGACGTTATTTTAACGGGACGCTACCAATGTGATGCAGTACGATTGAAGCAAGACCTGACTAAAATTTGTGAACATCATATTCATTTTTTTGGCGAGCCAGCGCCGATGGAATATTACCAGTTCCAAGTGATCGTTGTTGGTGATGGTTATGGGGGTTTAGAGCATCGAGCCAGTACGAGTTTGATGTGTAATCGTGATAGTTTGCCGTTGCCAGGCCAAACCGAAGTGAGCGAAAAATATAGAGATTTTCTGGGTTTGTGTAGTCACGAATATTTCCACACCTGGAATGTGAAACGTATCAAACCAGCGGTTTATCAACCCTATGACTTACAGAAAGAAGTCTACACCGAGTTACTTTGGGCCTTCGAAGGTATCACTTCTTACTATGATGACTTAGCTTTACTGCGTTGTGGACTGATTGATGAAAAAGCGTATTTAGAATTACTTTCCCAAACCCTGACACGCGTCGAAAGAGGTTTGGGCCGTAAGCGACAATCGGCATCTGAATCTAGCTTTAATACCTGGACTAAATTTTATAAGCAGGATGAAAATGCCCAGAATGCCATTGTTAGTTACTATGCAAAAGGCTGCTTAATCGCACTGTGTATCGACTTACAGATGCGGATTAAAAGTCAGTCAACCGTTAGTCTCGACAATGTAATGTTACAACTATGGCAGACGACGCGCGATACGGGTAAGGGTGTTGAAGTCGACACGATTCAGGTGCTGATTGGTTCGCTAGTAGGCAGTGAGGTACAGCAGGGCTTGGACGACATGATCTGCGGTCGAACAGACCTACCGGTAGAACAGTTATTATCAGGCTTTGGCGTGTCTTTTAATCGACAGTGCGCCAGTGGACAATCAGATAAGGGTGGACAATGTCTGACGTCTACATCACCACAAGTTGATTTTGGCTGTTTTTTGCAAGAGCGGGACGGTGGACTGCAGTTAATAAGAGCGTCTGAAAAGGGCTCTGTGCAACTGGCGGGGCTAGCAGCAGGTGATGTTATTGTTGCGATTAATGGTTTGAAGCTGAACTTGGCTCAGGTAGAACAAAAACTGAAACTTGCGGTTATTAATGATGTTTGGAGTATTCATGCTTTTCGTCGTGACGAATTAAGTGAGTTTCAAGTAACATTGCAAGCATCGGCGGAGACCACCATATCGCTGCGAATTGATAACCCAGAGCAAGCAAAGAAATGGCTGGCTGCTGACTAATAATGGACCAAGTGTTACTGAACCGTTGGATGCTTCAGCTGTGTGGATCGGCAATGTTGGATCTAACCCAAGTGGGTAATTATAGAGCAGACCTATTGCTTACTATAGATAACCTGGGTGTGGAATATAAACTTGATGGGCAAGTGCTTAGGCTAAGAAAACGAATTGAAATGATCGACATTGATGCGTTGCAGTTGAGCTTGGTTCAACGAGGCCTCAAAACGACGTGCCAGTACCGACTTGAAACAAAATCAACCAATTTAGACGTGATTGCCTTGTTTGATCAAAAAGCCATAACGAGCGTCGCCACCTGTGAAAAACAGACGCATGGCAAAGGCCGAAGAGGCAATCATTGGGTTTCACCTTTTGGTCAAAACATATACTGCACGGTGGGCATTTTAAAAAGTATCAAGCCTGCTAATTTAGGTTTGCTGAGCATTGTCACTGGGTTGGCAATAAGCAAAGCGCTGGACAACTTTGGTTACAAAGCAGTTAAACTCAAGTGGCCCAATGACTTATATCATCAAGGTAAAAAGCTGGGTGGAATACTGATTGAATCGCGTCCTGTAAAAGACGACGAATATTTTTTAGCGATTGGTTTTGGCATTAATGTCGATATGAGCAACGAAGCACTTGCCGCAATTGAGCCCGCGGCCACTTGTCTTAATTTGATGGGAAGTAAGCTATTAACGCGCAATCAAATATTGTTAGAAACCGTTAGTCAGGTGTTAAAAGACATTGCTGCCTTTAGTGATAAGAGTATTTCACAATTGGTGAGAGCATTTGATGAGATTGATGCCTTCAAGGGGATGTCCGTTAAGGTTTTGTCATCAGGCAAAACCATCACTGGCATTAATGCGGGTATTGCGCAAACTGGGCAGTTACAGCTCGAAACAGAACAGGGTATGATGCTTTTTTCTGCCGCTGATATTTCACTTAGGCACGCCTGATGTTGCTGCTCGACTTTGGCAATAGTGCGATCAAAGGACAATGGTGGCTCAAGGACAATTTGCAGTCTTCATTTTCTTGTCGGTTGGATGGTCACTGGCAGAATCAATTAAAATCAGTGTTACCGAATATCGAATCAACCGTGAGCGCAACCCGATGTTATTTCGCCTCAGTGGTGGATTCTGACACTGAGGCGCAGTTAATTAATTGTCTGAAAGTGGCTACTGGGATAGAGCATTATGTTCGTCTTACTTCGCAAAAAAAGGCAGCAGGGGTTCTTAATGGATACACTGATCCAAGCAAGCTGGGTGTTGATCGATGGCTAGCCTTGTTAGGTGCGATGGATTTTTCTGATTCAGACGATAAATTAATCATTGATGCTGGCAGTGCGATTACGCTCGACTTGCTGAGCAAAGAGGGCAAACATTTAGGAGGAGCTATTTTGCCTGGGTTTAACACCTCAATAGGCCGCTTTAAACAAGTTATGAATCAGGTTGATTTCGATCACCCCGATATTGACCAAACTGATGATCCAGGCACTTCAACCGAAGCTTGTATCCATATAAACTCTGCTTCACCCATTGCATTAACTAATGTAGCAATGGTTGATCAGTTGATCGCTCGCTGGTTTAAACGACTTTCCCCCGGTGCAGTCATGTTAGTAGCGGGTGGGGACGCCCAGCAGATAAACAGTCATCGACTACACCTGCGCTATGAAATCCCAGACCTAGTGTTTAGAGGCATGCGAAAACAATTGGACAGCCAGCCATGAAGATTTTTTTTAGTCTATTACTCATTGCCAACATCGGCTTTGGCTTGATGCAGTGGTTGCTGCCTTATGAACAATTGCGGTTGCCATCAGAGGCCAAGAAAATTCCGGTTGCTGAAAAATTACAATTACTCAGTGAGGTGGGCCACTCGACGCCTTTAGCAATCATTGAACCCAGTACTAGTGTTAAAACGAATAGTTCTGAGCGTTTATCTCCGTTAGTTGTCGAAGACACGAGTGATAAACGACTATGTTTTACAACGGGTCCCTTTAAAGATAAATCCAAAGCCCTCAAAGTGATTGGACGTTACGCTTCAAACAACATCAGTTCTCAATTAAAGTCGAGTCTAGAAAAAGAATACCTGGGTATTATGGTCTATATTAGTGGGGGAGAAAATCGGCAAGAAGCGGTCAAAAAAGCAGTAAAGCTCGCAAAGTATGGTATTCGAGATTACAGTATTATTAATGAACCGGGCAAATTAAACGTGCTTTCACTGGGTGTTTTTGGCTTAAAGAAAAACGCTGAGCGTCGATCTAACCAACTCAAAAAGCTTAAGTATTCCGTAAAGACTGAAGCAAGATATCGAGAACGCACTATTTATTGGCTTTACCACCAGCAATCAAATGAAAGTGATCTTCAGCCGCTTTTGACTGAGCAAGATAGGAGTAATGGCGTTAGCCAAATACCGCGTCAATGTGCCTGAATGGGCTTTGAATTTGATCGTGTTGGCCATCAGCTAAAATCTTCGAGTTTGGAGGCATAAATTACTTGCCAACCTTGGCCAAATTCACTAGAATTCTGCCCTCTTAATAAGGGCGATTGGAAGAGATAATCTGCCAAATAAATCCTTTTAAAGAATCATGTAAAATGAAAATATTGCCGGCGTAGCTCAGTTGGTAGAGCAACTGACTTGTAATCAGTAGGTCCCGAGTTCGATTCTTGGTGCCGGCACCATTTTCACCCCCCCTGTTATCCATAACTCCTTGAGTAGTCTGCAGTTTTTACTTGCGGCAGCCAGAGGAGTTGACAAATATGGGGACATTTAAAAGCCCTCAATACATTTACCTAAAGGACGGAAGCTACTACTTTAGCCGTGCTGTTCCGCTCGACCATCATCGAGATTGTTAACAAAGGTGGTATCAGTAGGCACAAAGGTCGCACCAGTGAACTGCCTCTTCAGTATGTCTATGACCAACTCGTCCTTATTAGGTAGCATCAACCAGACGTTCATTTCGCCACTAATGCCATCGATGGTACGTCTACAACTACCTCTCGACAATGCTTGGTATAACAACTGGGCGATCTCTGATCCTCTGGCTTCCTCGGCTTCCTTTTGTGTTACTGGAGCACTGATGTCGCGTTGTTGTGCAATCAATTAAGCCGGCCACGCCCAATAGATATCAGTTGTTGAGACAGTAGGGCGCGGTTGAGGCAGCACTAACACTGGCATGCATCTGTCCCCTTAGGTTATCTATAGCAGCGGTAGGGTTTGTCTTAGATTAGTAGTCCATTAAGGTGCTACGCCGCAACAACTCACTTTAACTGGGCTGGCGCAACTATTGGTTGTCATCTCACCACTCCCAGACACCACCATTCCCTTTGCCGAAGGCATTAACGAACTCCACCCAGCACAAGCAAGGCCATATGAACTACTTTGTCCTGAAATCGTATCCATGGCGCTTGATGCGTCGAGACCCACGATCACAGGTCTAATCCACGCGTCATCTAGCTCCGCAGCAGGAAAGGTAATTGTGTTTGCATATTCCTCAGTTGTACACATACGACTACCAGAGAAGGAGGCTTGACACAGTTCATTCATTGCCCTAATACCTTGGCCCCCATCGAGTGTTGTCGGGGTGTTTCCTAGGTATTGTAATACCGCAACTTCGTTTGATTGCAAGTTGGAAATAGCGGTAGCATTCTGTGTCACCTGGGTTTGAGTGGCATCATTTCTATTGGCCAGATCTTGAAAGTTAGCATTCATTTCAGTTGCAACAATTGACCCTCCTGCTGAGAAACTATGTGTTACCGCATCTCCAGCAGCATAAGAATTAACACAGATTATTAAACTTGCAATATATAGTAGCTTAATCATTTTATGATCCTAATTAGTATTATTGAAAAGTAGATGTATCCCATGCACCAGAAGAGCCACCAGAAGAATACTTTGCGTCAGAACTGTCAAAATTACTGGAGTCAAAACTAGAGATATCAGTACCAGTGCCAGTACCAGTACCAGTACCAGTACCAGTACCAGTGCCAGTACCAGTACCAGAGCCACCACAGGAAGAAAGCATCATTACCACACTAAAAACAATTATTAACTTAAATGACATTTCTATTATTCCCTAGTTTTTTATCACACAATCTTTAGATAGTAAATTCATAGGATACGACTCTAAGTCTAACCCTAGTTTGTATCACACAATTTTTAAATAGTAAACCCATAAGATACGACCCTACATCGTCTAATGATTCCAACACATGCTTACAGGCATAGTCCAAGAGTGACCCTTGAACGACAACCACCACAGCTATGTAACTATAGGGCCTCAGTGACTCTCAAGGCCATTTGGGGCTGACTTAAGGGGCCATCACTCTTGGTGCCGGCACCATTTTCAACCCCCTGTATTATTTATTGCTAACTCTTTATTTAGTCTCATTGAGGTTAGATAAAAGTGTAAGAAGCTACATTACACCTAATTAAGTAACGAAATTTCTATTTCATTATTCCTAAATTTAAACTATTTATATAAAAAGCTTACTATTATTCGGGCGGTTAAGAACTAACCTCAAGTCACGAGGGTTTGAAGGACGCTAGCTTCAATTTCGATCGATTTTACTGGGTTGAAATTAGTTTAAAGAAGGCGATATTTCTACAGTACTTGATTTTTGATCATGCGTCGCGACAGGTAATATAGAAATTCTCTTATGACTTGAGATGCCCAAGACATATTCACCTCTGCCAAAAAATTCAAGAACCCAAAAGTTCACCCAAGGTTTCTAGAAATAGATGCTATCGATAGCGTTGAGGCCTGTCGAGTTATACCCTACGGAGCTATAGGCTGTTTCATGCCGACGCAAAGCGGTTCATGCAACCGAATATTATTTCACCCTATTAAAGTATGATACTTTACTCAATTGATTTGATTATTACAGGTTCAAATAAATGAAGGCAATTACATTAACAGGTTTTGGCGACACTGATATGTTGCAATATTCTGATGTTGAAACACCAGCACCTGCGGAAGGTCAGATTCTAATACAGGTGCAGGCAACTTCGGTGAATCGTCCCGATATTATTCAACGTCAGGGGAACTACCCGGCACCCCCCGGTGATTCAGAAATCCTTGGACTCGAGGTAGCTGGTATTGTCGAGTCCGTTGGGCTAGGAACGAGCATTTATAAAAAGGGTGATCGTGTGTTTGCGCTGGTAGGAGGGGGTGGCTACGCCGAATACGCCGTTGCACTTGAAAGTCATTGTATGCGTATTCCTGACAGTCTTAGTTTTGAACAAGCGGCCTGCATTTGTGAAACCTATATTACGGCCTATCTTAATTTATTTAAACTTGGGGAGTTACAAGGCAAACAATCGGTATTAATTCATGGGGGGGGAGGTGGTGTTGCCACTGCGGCCATTCAGTTGTGTAGGGCACTGAGTCCTGAAACCGAAATTTTCGTTACCGCTTCAGCATCCAAAATCGACCGTATTAAACAGCAGGGTGCTAATCACGTTTTTGATTATCGTGAGCAGGATTTTGCAACAGAAATTAAGCTTTTAACAAAAAAACGAGGGGTTGATGTCATTCTCGATCACATTGGCGCCAAATATTTAGAATCCAATCTTAAGTCACTGGCGGTATACGGTCGCCTTGTTCTGATTGGTGTAATGGGTGGTATCAAGGCTGAAGTAAACTTGGCAATGGTTATGGTTAAGCGCCAGCAAATTATAGGTTCTGTTCTTCGATCACGATCGATTATAGAAAAAGCCACCATCATTCGACAGTTTGAAACAACGGTTATGCCGTTGTTTGCGAGTGGCGCGATTGAGCCACTTATCGAAGCAAAATATCCATTGAGTGAAGCGTCAAAGGCTCATCAGCTAATGGAAAAGGGCGGGCATTTTGGCAAAATCGTGTTATTACCATAAATACCCTGCAATCTGGTATACTGTATTCCAGATTGCAGGCTTCAGATCTAATTCAAGCGTGTTATTACAACGTTATTTTTCTTTGAAGGACTCTTAATTATGGCTTTTAAAACAATCTTGTTACCCATTCGTGAAAGCAGCACGGCTGACTCGCTGATGGCAACCGCAATTAGTATGGCTGTCCGTAATGATGGTCACTTAGATCTGTTATATGTGCAAAACGAATCAGAGCACATGATCCCATTCAGCAGCATGGGTTTATCTGACAGTATGCGTAAGACTATTATTAAATCGGCTAACGAATCCGCCCATAAAGAAAGCGAAGGATTAAAGCAACGGTTCGCTAATCTCTGTGAGAAATATAGTGTTCCTATTCAATCACGCGAGGAGGGAAATGGAAAAGTGTCCGCTAATTTCTTAGAACGCACGGGCCAACGAGATGAACTAATAGGCTTGTATGGTCGGCTTGCAGATCTGATTATTGTGCCACAACCGATTAAGACCACGCCCCCGCCCAGCTCATTTGAAGCCGCACTCCGAGAGAGCGGCCGACCCGTGTTAATGGCGCAGCGCAATTCTGTTCTTGATATCCCGGGTAAACGCCTCGCAATTGGTTGGAATAGTAGTAAGGAGGCGGCACAGGCAGTCTCATCTATGTTGAACAATTTAAAAAGAGCCGATAAGGTATTTGTTATGAGTTCAGAAGATCGTATGGAGCAACCGGTGAATGCACAGGACGCCTGTATCTATCTGCAACGCCATGGTGTACCCGCCGAGCCCGCACTTTTTAATTCTAAAAATATGAAAACAGGTGAGGCTTTATTAGCAAAAGCAAATGAAATGGAATGTGATCGGTTAATCGTGGGTGGTTATAGTCGTCCAAAACTGAGAAACATTATCATGGGCAGTGTCACGGGACATTTGCTCGCACATGCTAAAATCCCGGTAATTTTCATTCATTAATTAAATCCAAATATAAATATAAATATAAATATAAAGGAGTGGAGCAGATAATGACGCCATCTTGATTTGGATAATTCTAAAAGTTCTACGCAGTAACTGATTTTTTAGAGTGCTCAAATTGAAATAATGGCTCGCATTCTACAAAGGTTGAGCAGAGAAAAAACAATGATAGAAGACTTACGTAGAACCAAGATTGTAGCAACTTTGGGGCCAGCAACAGAATCAAATGAAGCACTTGATGCATTGATAAAGGCTGGAGTCGATGTGGTCAGGCTCAATTTTTCTCATGGAAGTGCCGAAGAGCACTTGGCACGAGCGGAAAAAGTGCGTGAGATAGCTAAAAATAACCATCGGCACATAGCAATTTTAGCTGATCTACAGGGACCAAAAATTCGACTTGAACACTTTAAAAACGGTTCTATCGAACTGAAAAATGGAAGTCACTTTTGCTTGAATGTCGATTGTGGTATCAATGATGGCGATCAATATCAGGTTGGTATTACCTATAAGGCTTTGCCTCGCGAGGTAAAAAAATACGATGTGTTGTTACTCGATGATGGTCGGATCGTGTTGAAAGTTATGTTGGTTGATGGAGCGAAAATAAATTGCCAAGTAATCGTTGGCGGAATGCTGTCTGATAGTAAAGGAATCAATCTTAAAGGTGGAGGGCTATCTGCTGAAGCACTGACTGAAAAAGACAAAGCTGATATTGTTACTGCAGCCAAACTTAATGCAGAATATATCGGAGTTTCTTTTCCACGCAATGCTGATGATTTAAATTCCGCACGACAGTTGTTGCGTGACGCCGGTGGAAATGGTGGTGTGGTTGCCAAAATTGAACGGGCCGAAGCATTAGATAATCTTGAGAACATTATTGATGCCTCAGACGCGGTGATGGTGGCGCGGGGTGATCTTGGGGTAGAAATAGGGGATGCTAATTTACCCGCAATACAAAAGAAAATTATAAAAATGGCCCGTCATAGAAACTGTGTTGTAATTACTGCAACGCAGATGATGGAATCGATGCGTGACAATCCGATACCAACGCGTGCAGAAGTATTTGATGTCGCCAATGCGGTACTTGATGGTACCGATGCGGTGATGCTTTCTGCTGAATCAGCAACCGGTTTATTTCCTAGTCAAACGGTTTTAGCCATGTCAGATATATGTCTGAATGCAGAACAGGAGGCTCGGGCGAGCCAGTCAAACCACCGTCTAAACTCGACTTTTAATCGAGTAGATGAGGCCATTGCAATGGCTTCAATGTATACCGCCAATCATCTAGGAGTGCGCGCCATTGCAGCGCTTACTGAAACTGGCTCTACGCCACTTTGGATGTCGCGTATTAGTTCTGGCATTCCAATTTATGCTTTGTCACGGCACGAATCGACGAGTAGGAAAGTGAGCTTATATCGGGGCGTTTTTCCGGTTTATTTCCCCACTATTGACGCTAATCATGCAGAAGCAAACCTAAAAGCGATTGATTTATTGAAAAAGCAGGGTGTGGTTGAAGATGGTGATTTTGTTATTATTACTAAGGGTGATTTGATGGGTGCTGATGGTGGAACCAACGCAATGAAAATTGTTGAAGTAGGTCAGATGGCAAAGTTTGTTGGTTAAAACTAATGGGCTCTCTTACTTGATTAATACAAAACCGTATTGATAGAATGCACGGGCGTTATTTTTTAAACGCTGCGGAAATATAGAGTTACTGACCATCACAATAGCTTAGGATATCAAGTGATTTTGCTAAAAATATTTTAGAGTCTACTGTCTAATTAACTGATAATTTTGTAGCGCTCTGCTGCAATTTCATAAATCCTTTTGATATCTTTCTTGCTCGCCCACCAGAGATTGAGCACTTTTTCCTTTTCTTTCCCCTCTTGATCAAACTTAATCCTTAGTGCGCGCATGTAGGGTTGAATTGAAATAATTAACTCAGTTGGGTAAGTCGATCCCCCACAGTGGATACCTTCGTTGTCAAAAATCAATCTAGGTTTTTTAATACTTCGTTGTATAAATTTAACCGCAACAATTGTGGTCAATATAAAAACAATCATGTGCAAAGTCGTTGGTGGCCAGGGCCAGACACCTGAAAAATAAAGCAACATGGGCACAACAGCAATGTTAAGGGCAATTGGAATAAGCTTAGCTTTTCCAGGGTAAAAAACGACTGCTTCTTGTTCATTCATTATGAATTACCGTTACTTTTTGAGGTTGGCTTATTGGCAGATTTATAATCTTATCTAAGATAATTAGAGCCATTAAATATGCTCCTATTATATCAATTCGTAAGCCAGAGGGCTTGTTGAAAAATCAAATAATGGGATATTCTGGAAAAAGAGTTTAACTCTGTGACAATACAGAAGTCATTAGATGTCTTTAATCTTTTACTGCTCTTTATTGGCATTCGCTATTGTTCATCGTTAGTGGGTATAAGCCTTGTAAAATAGGTAGGCTGATAACGTTCGGCTTATACGTCGGGTGACAAGTTATCGCAAAACCTTAAGGTCAGGTTGACCGCTATGTTTATCCAATACAATTACTACTATAACTTGTGAAAATAGCAGGTATAACTCCCATTTATTTCAATTATGGCAAATAAGATTCTATTATAACTTGATTGTATTTCTAACTTAACTTACGCCAGAGGCGCACCATGACTCAATATAAACAAGACATTACTGACGTTGCCGCGTTGTGCAACGTGCAAGGCGATAGTTGGAACGCGATTAATCCCGAATCTGTGGCCCGTATGCGTGCCCAAAACAAATTCCAAACGGGTATTGATATAGCGAAATACACCGCTAAAATTATGCGGGAAGACATGGTTGCTTATGATGGTGATTCATCAAAATATACTCAGTCACTGGGTTGCTGGCACGGATTTATTGCACAACAAAAAATGATTGCGATAAAGAAACACATGGGTACCACAAAGAGTTCTTATATATACCTTTCTGGCTGGATGATTGCGGCGTTGCGCTCTGAATTTGGGCCACTTCCTGATCAGTCAATGCACGAAAAAACGACGGTACCAGAATTGATTGCAGAAATTTACACCTACCTGCGTCAAGCCGATGCACGCGAGCTAGGTGGATTATTTCGTGAGCTTGATGCCGCTCGTGAATCTGGCGATAGCGTGAAGGAAAAAGAAATTCAAAACCAAATTGATAATCATGAAACCCATGTCGTACCTATTATTGCCGACATCGATGCTGGTTTTGGCAACGAAGAAGCAACCTACCTGTTAGCGAAGAAGATTATAGAGGCGGGTGCCTGCTGTATTCAAATTGAAAATCAAGTTTCTGACGTAAAACAATGCGGCCATCAGGATGGTAAGGTTACTGTTCCTCATGAAGACTTCATTGCAAAGATTAATGCGATTCGTTATGCATTCTTGGAGTTGGGCGTCGAAGATGGTGTTATTGTTGCTCGTACCGATTCATTGGGTGCTGGCCTGACTCAAAAAATACCGGTATCTACCGCTGAAGGAGATCTTGCTTCTCAATACAACGCTTTCCTCGAAACCACACCCGTTAACTCGGTTGACGATATTTCTGATGGCGATATGGTGATCAAACAAAATGGTCAGTTAGTTAAACCAGTTCGACTACCGAATGGCCTAGTACGTTTTAAGGAAGGTAGTGGTGAAGCACGGTGCGTACTTGACGGTATTACTGCCCTTAGAAACGGTGCTGACATGCTATGGATCGAAACCGAAAAGCCCCATCTGGATCAGATCGGCGGCATGATTAACAGTATCCGCGAAGTCATCCCGAATGCCAAACTGCTTTATAACAACAGTCCCTCATTCAACTGGACACTTAACTTTCGCCAACAGGTGTTCGACGCATGGAGTAAAGAAGGTAGAGATGTATCAACTTATGACCGTGACGGTTTGATGAGTGTTGATTATGACGATACTGAGTTGGGAACTGCAGCGGATGACAGAATCCGTTCGTTCCAAGCTGATGCCGCTCGTGTTGCAGGTGTTTTTCATCATTTAATCACCCTTCCGACCTATCACACGGCGGCTTTGTCGACTGATACCTTAGCTAAAGATTATTTTGGTGATGAAGGAATGCTGGGTTATGTTGCTAAAGTTCAACGTCAAGAAATTCGCTTAGGGGTCGCCTGCGTTAAACACCAAAACATGGCAGGTTCCGATATGGGTGATGATCACAAGGGATATTTCTCAGGAGCCCAGGCATTGAAAGCCTCGGGTAAAGACAACACCATGAACCAGTTTTAACCGTCTAAATCTGTCTGTGAATAAACGACTAGTGGCGGTGCTTTGCATCGTCACTTTATTGTGAGCTTTCTCCCGATTATCGAAAAATACCAATCTAAATACACCTAATTTTGGAAGCGTTTAAATCAGAAGATAAAGGCGCTTCTTCACATTATGAATTACAGGTGGCACTATCTCATAACGAAATACTGGCTATGGACCTCATCACAGTTAAATGTCGCAATATGTTTTAATAAAAATAGTTCAAATACCTGAATGACTACTAATTATAAAGAATAAACCGAACGCATAAAAATCTGCGCCCGGTTTATTCTTCAAAAGTCTATTGGACAGAATTATCAAATGAAGGTGAATGAACTACCAGCCCGTGGCTTGTTGAACGCCTTTGCCCAATTCAGCCGGTGAGCGAACAG